>CAJWNW010000088.1 GCA_913044085.1 uncultured Flavobacteriaceae bacterium
GGAAATTCAAGTGTTAAATTAGCTGTTTTTGAAAAACAAATATTGACTTTTTTACGTCGTGAAAAAACCAATGACCTGGAGCGTGTTATTTTAGAGATATTAAATCGATTTCCTAAAATAGAGCAAATTTTTGTTGCCTCAGTGGCGGCCTTTGACTCTAGCTATTTAAGTAAAACTTTCAGTTCTTACTCGATATTGTTTTTAAATTCGAAAAGTAATTTTCCATTTAATAATTTATACCAAACCCCAGAAACCCTAGGTACAGATCGTATTGCGTTGGTCGCTGCAGCGGTTTGCAAATATCCCAATCAAAATGTTTTGATTGTTGATGCAGGGACTTGTATCACCTATGATTTCATTGATGCCAAATCAAATTACTGCGGGGGAGCTATCTCCCCTGGGATAGAGATGCGCTACAAAGCACTGCATTATAACACGTATGGTCTTCCATTACTTGAACCAACTAAACCTCGTTGTTTCATTGGAAATTCAACAGAAAGCGCAATTCATTCTGGAGTTGTTTTTGGCGTGGTTAGTGAAATTGAAGGGGCTGTTGCTTCTTATAAATCTAAATATTCCGATGTTATAGTGATATTATCAGGAGGTGATGCTAATTTCTTGTGTAAACAATTTAAAATTAGCATATTTGCTTTCTCAAATTTTCTTTTAGAAGGACTTAATTTTTTATTAGAATATAACTCAAACAAATGATCAAAAAGTTATTGATTTGTGTCATAATTGTAATTTCAAGCATTGCAACAGCACAAGAGAGCACAAGCTCACCCTACTC
This sequence comes from uncultured Flavobacteriaceae bacterium, assembly GCA_913044085.1. Taxonomy (GTDB): domain Bacteria; phylum Bacteroidota; class Bacteroidia; order Flavobacteriales; family Flavobacteriaceae; genus UBA3537. The sequence continues at coordinate 791 of CAJWNW010000088.1, forward strand.
ATTTTATGGACTCGGAAGCCTTAAATTTAAAGGTACTGTGGAAAACATATCAATGGGCGGAATTAGCGTATACTCCGACAGTATTCATATTAACTTAAGAAACCCAGCTTCATACACGGGTACAAATTTAGCATTCTACAACAACGAGGCCCGCCCTGTTAAATTTGCTTTGGGAACAAGTTTTTCATCAACCACCATTGAAACTTCTACAGCCTCGGACAGATACAGCAATTCTGCTATAGACTATCTTGCAGTGGCTTTGCCATTAAGTAAGTTTGGATTAGGTTTTGGCGTTTTACCTTATTCATCTGTAGGTTATAATCTCCAGTCTAGAAATGAAAACAATGATTTGCAGTACCGATACAGGGGTGGAGGTGGTATCAACAGGGCCTTCATGGGTTTGGGCTATAATGTTTCTGAAAATTTAAAAATTGGTTTGGATACCCAGTATAATTTTGGCAATATTTCGAATACGAGTATTGCTTTTGGTTATAATGATTTCGGTGAATTATTACAATTTCAGAGTCGTGAAGTAAACCGCTCATATTTGGGAGGGTTTTCTTTTAATTTTGGAACTATTTTTAACAAAAAAATAAACAACTCTCTCGAGCTCACGTTTGCAGCAAGTTACAGTCCTGAGGCAAGCATAGCGTCTAAAAACCAAAGCGAATTTTCGACCATTGTTATTGATTCTGACGAAACAGAATTTATTGTTGATTCTTCAATTGTTGATTTAGAGTCGGATAATCTTGCAGAAACAAGTTTAGTCTTGCCATCCAAAACCAATTTTGGGATTGGTATTGGAAAGCCCAGAAAATGGTTTCTTGGAGTAGATTATACGTTATTAGAAGCCTCCAAGTTTTCCAACCGCTTTGTGGATATCGATAATATTATTTTTGAAGATGCTATGTCTTTGTCAATTGGAGGGTTTTTTATACCAAAATACGATTCCTTTGGGAATTATTGGAAACGTATTGTTTACAGGATGGGGATGCGTTTAGAGCAAACAGGGCTGGTTATAAATAATGAGTCCATTGAAGAATTTGGCATATCTTTTGGGGTAGGTGTTCCTGTTGGGCGGTTTTTTTCAAATGCTAACTTAGCATTTGAATGGGGTCAAAGAGGTACCACCGCTTCAAATTTAGTCAAAGAGACCTTTTTTAACATTAATATCAGCCTTTCATTAAATGATCGCTGGTTTGAAAAACGAAAATTTAATTAAATATTTGCTTGAAAAAAAACTAAGTATGAAAGTTAAGGTTACATTAATTATTGCATTTCTTTTCATTTTCGGACCTGATGGTTTTACTCAAAACCAAGAAGATATTCAAACCTTGTCTATTTTTAGTGAGTATGTCAAATCTAAAAATTACGACGCAGCATACACTCCTTGGATGGAACTTCGTCAAAGAAACCCACGTTTTAACAAGGCTATTTTTGTTTATGGAGAACGAATTTTAAAAGAAAAAATTAAAAAGAGTGCCGGTGAAGAAAAAGTCAATTTTATAAATGATATGTTGTTGCTATGGGAAGAACGTGCCCAATACTTTTCATCGTTAACTCCAAAAGGGACTTACATGGCAAAGGCATGCCAATTAAGATACGACAACAGGAACGTCTTGGGGATAGACAAAATGCTGCTACATTCAGCTTTTAGTGAGGCATATAATAGCGATCCTAAAACCTTCACCAATCCGAAAAGCTTGTACACCTATTTCTCATTGGTGGTCGATATGTATGACGCAGGAAATGTCCCCGCAAAAGAATTATTTAACGTCTATGAAATTGTGACAGAGAAAGTTGAGAATGAGGTTAAAAATTACACCAACAAAAGAAATGCATTTTTAGACAAAGAAGGTACTCCCAAAGAACTTTCCCGGACTGATTCCTCTCGTTTAAAGTCTTACAATAGCTATTTAAAAGCTTACGATCAAATTTCATCTAGTATCGATGTGAAATTAGGGTCTCGTGCCAATTGTGAAAATTTAATTCCGCTTTACAGTCGAGATTTTGAAGCTTTTAAAAATGATGGATTGTGGTTGCAACGCGCCATGAATAGAATGTATGCAAAAGGCTGTAATGAAGATACTTTATTTGTCAAAATTGTAGAACAGAAAAATAATTTAGAGCCCAATGCTGATACTTCTTTTTATCTTGGATTGTTGAAGGAGAAATCAGGTCAAACAGATGAAGCATTGACATTTTATAACCTGGCAGTAAATCTTGAATCCGACGAATTTGCCAAAGCAAAAATTTTATTTAAAATTGCCACAAATTTTAGAAAGAAAGGGCGTTATGGCCAGGCGCGTACATATTACAAAAAAGCCCTGAGCTTTAATCCCAGCATGGGAAGGTCCTATCTAGCTATAGCATCGATGTATGCAAAAAGTGCAAACACTTGCGGTACAGATAATTTTTCTAAAAGAGCCGTTTATTGGTTGGCTGCAAAAGAAGCTGCCAAAGCTAGTAAAGTGGACCCAAATATGAAGAAAAATGCTGCTAAATCCATTGCAAACTTCAAAGCAAAAGCCCCTCAAAAAAGTGAAATATTCTCGTCGGGAAGAGCAGGTGAAACGATTAATATTAGCTGTTGGATTCAGCGCAGTATTACAGTACCAAACCTTTGATGAAAACTAAGTCTTCCATCTCAAATAAAAGCGTCGTTACTTTATTAATCATAGCCATGCTTTTTTCATGTTCTAAGAAACTTGACCAAATCCAAATCAGTAATAAAACAGACTTTTTACCCGTATCTATTGCCGAAAACATCAATACAAAATATACGGATTCTGGGCGATTAACTTCTATTTTGGTAAGTTCAAAAATGATTAATTTTTCGAATCAAGACTTACCTTTTTACGAATTTCCAGAAGGCATACATCTTACACTGTTTGATAAAAAAAAAGCATCAAGCACAGTGGTGTCAAACCACGCCGTAGCTTACAGTGAAACCGATCTCATTGATTTGAGAGGCGATGTCGTTTTAACAACAGCCAACAGTGACACGCTTTTCTCGGACCAATTGTATTACGATCAAAAAAAAGAATGGTTATTCACAGATTTTCCTGTAAAATTTAGAACCAAAGACTACATCACTAATGGCAATGGCTTTGACGCCAATCAAGATTTTTCAAATGCCCAAGTTTTAGAAGTCACGGGCAGATTTTACATTGCGGAATAATACGTATCTTTACTATGATATTAATCCGATAAACACATGAAATTTTTACACCACGTTAAATATTTTTATCTTTTTTTCGCTTGTTTATTTGCATATGATGCCATTGGAAAATGGGCTTCTAATAGAGAAGGGGCCTACCTTTCATTATTTTTTGTAGCCTTTGCGATTTTTATATTCTTTTTTAGGAATAAATTTCAGAAACGATTTAAAAATCGCGAGAAATTATAACTGAATGAACTCAGAAGTTCTTATAATTATATTGAGTTTATTTTTTTCAGCCTTCTTTTCAGGGATGGAAATTGCTTTTATATCCTCTAATAAAATTCACATTGAAATTGAAAAAAAACAAGATGGATTTTTATCTAAGTTACTAAGTAAAATAACTGCCAAGCCTTCTAAATTTATAGCCACGATGCTTATTGGTAACAACATCGCACTTGTTGTTTATGGCTTGTACATGGGCGACCTATTAGTTGCTTGGTTTACTATCCAAATTCCCAACGAAGCAGGCTTGTTACAATATTTGTTCAACGAATTAAGTTTGTTGACACAAACAATCATATCCACTTTGATAATATTAGTCACTGCGGAGTTCCTACCCAAAGTGTTTTTTCAAATTTATGCCAATACGCTACTGAAATTATTGGCGCTTCCAGCCTATTTTTTTTACATTGTTTTTTCATTTTTTTCAAATTTTGTGATTTGGATTTCAGATTTGGTTTTGAAAACATTTTTTAAGACCAAAGGAGATGAAATTCCATTGGCTTTTACCAAAGTAGAATTGGGGCATTACATAAGTGAACAAATGGCAACGGTCGCGGTAGATGAGTCAATTGACAGTGAAATAATGATTTTTCAAAATGCATTGGACTTTTCAGATGTTAAGGCAAGAGAAGTAATGGTGCCTCGCACCGAATTAACTGCTATTGAAATTCACGATAACATCAAAAAATTGAGTGCATTGTTTACAAAGACCGGTCATTCAAAAATTGTAGTTTTTAAAAACTCAATTGATGATATTCTAGGCTACGTGCATGCCTTTGATTTGTTTAAAAATCCAAAGTCTATAAAATCTATAATGATGCCAGTTGAGTTTGTCCCAGAAACCATGTTGGCAAAAGACATTTTGAACGTTTTGACTAAAAAACGAAAAAGTTTGGCTGTTGTACTAGATGAATATGGAGGGACCTCTGGGATTTTAACGGTGGAAGATATAGTAGAAGAGTTGTTTGGTGAAATTGAAGACGAACACGACTCAGTAGCGCTCACTGAAACACAGATAGATAAGGATTCCTTTCTATTTTCTGCCCGTTTGGAAGTGGATTATATTAACGAAACCTATAAATTACAACTGCCAGAACACGAAAATTATGAAACCCTTGGAGGGCTAATCGTTCACCACACCGAAACAATTCCTGTTCAAAATGAACATATTCTAATCACAGATTTTAAGTTTACTATTGAGGAAGTTTCCGACACCAAAATTGAAATGATTTCACTAAAACTCACCAAAAATGATTGACTTTAAGTGCCTGTGCAGAACAAATATTAAATCCCTTTTTATTAATTCAAATTTAATTGGTAATTTCGTCCACTATAATTTTTAATTTTAGATAACAATTTCATGGCTGTTTTAAACAAAATTAGACAACGATCAATTTTCTTAATTATCGTTATTGCACTCGCACTATTTTCATTTGTTATTGGAGATATTTTCACCAACTTAGGGTCCAGTTCAGGAGCTGATTCCGCTATTGCCACAATTAATGGTGTCGACATTGAGCGCAATGAATTCATGAACAAAGTAGAAAATATCCAACGCCAATCAAATGGCTCCATGACCAATACGCAAGCTATGAATCGCGCATGGGATAACGAAGTTCGTGCTAAAGTCATGCAATCTCAATACGATGCACTTGGTCTGTCTGTAGAACGTGATTATATGCGAAAACTTTTGGAGCAAAATTTAGAATCGTTTGACGAATTTAAGAACGAAGCTGGTCTCTTTGACCAAGACAAATTGAACGAATTTATTGCCAACCTTAGAGCTATTGCTCCAGAAACAACGACCTTGGGAAGCTCTGTTATAGACTACAAATCTTGGACAAATTTTGAACAAAATGTTGCAATTTCTGGTGTACAACAAACCTATTTTAATTTGGTTAAATCTGGAATCACCGGTACCTTCACAGAAGGTGAATTGGATTATCAACTTGAGAACGATAAAGTCGATTTAAAATACGTCCAAATTCCATACTCTAGTGTTGCGGATAGTACCATACTAGTGAAGACCTCAGAAATCAAAGCTTATATGAAGCGTTTTCCTAAAAAATATGAAGTTGAAGCTTCAAGGGATTTGATTTTTGTGGAATTTAAAGAAGAAGCTTCCTTAGCAGATGAACAAGCCATCCAAGCCGATTTAAGTGCTTTAGTTGCTGACCGTGAGGAATTCAATGAAGCTGCCAATGCAACGCAAACCATTGTAGGGTTTAAAAACACCAAAGACAATGCTGAATTTGTCAACTCCTATTCTGCTGATAATTACAACGACAGTTATGTTTTTAAATCATCTTTTGCATCAGACCAAGCCGATAAAATATCTGGACTTACTGAAGGTGAAATTTATGGGCCTTACAAAGAATCAGGATTTTATAAATTATCCAAAATGGTATCTTTAAAACGCATTCCAGATTCTGCAAAAGTCCGCCACATATTGACCCCTTTTGTAGGGAGCACTCGCGCAGATGCTTCGG
>CAJWNW010000089.1 GCA_913044085.1 uncultured Flavobacteriaceae bacterium
TTGACTTTCACAACATTTTGAACACTTTTAATTTTTTACCGCCCAGCATTGAACCCACTGCAACAGGCCATATTATTGATCAAATCGAAATAATAAAAGGTATTTTAGAAAAAGGACTTGCTTACAAGGTGAATGGGTCTGTTTACTTTGATGTTTTGAAATACAACGAATCAGATGACTATGGTGTGCTAAGTGGTAGAAACATAGAAGATCTTATACACAATACCCGAACTTTAGAGGGTCAAACTGATAAAAAAAACCCTCAAGATTTTGCACTGTGGAAAAAAGCGGAGCCGAATCACATCATGCGTTGGCCCTCCCCATGGGGTGTAGGCTTTCCTGGATGGCATTTAGAATGCACAGCGATGAGCACCAAATATTTAGGCCAAAAATTTGATATTCATGGCGGTGGCATGGATTTAAAATTCCCTCACCATGAATGCGAAATCGCACAAGCAAAGGCCTGGCACAATTGTAATCCTGTAAATTATTGGATGCACGCAAATATGCTGACTCTTAACGGCCAAAAAATGGCAAAATCAACAGGTAATAATATTCTGCCCGATGAAATATTAAGTGGAAATACCAAACAATTGTCCAAGGGGTTTTCTCCTTCAGCTACGCGGTTTTTTATGATGCAGGCCCACTACCGCAGTATTTTAGATTTCAGTAATGATGCCTTGGTGGCTTCAGAAAAGGGGTTTCTAAAGTTAATGGATGCCCTAAAAACACTTAAAAATTTAGAAACCTCAACGGCTCCCTCTGATTTTAATGTTTCAAAATGGAAACAAGGCTGTTACGCTGCCATGAATGATGACTTTAATACGCCAATTTTAATCGCAGAGCTCTTTAATGCCGTAAAGTATATCAACCAAATTAAAGATGGCACAAATAGTATTGATTGTGAAAGCTTAATAACAATCCGAGAAACGATGCAGGCTTTTGTTTTTGATGTTTTAGGGCTGCAAGAAGTGTCGGCTGTTGGATCTCATGATGAAAAACTTTCTGAAACGATTGCGCTTCTCATCAATTTGAGAAATCAAGCACGAACGCAAAAAAACTTTGCGCTATCTGATCAAATAAGAGATCAATTGGTAGAAATCGGCATCCATTTAAAAGACGGTAAAGACGGTACAATTTTCTCTCTAGATTAATTTTTTTTAAGACTATGGTTGTAAAACCATTCATTGCAATCATCAAAAGCTATCAAAAATGGATTTCTCCATTGCTTCCAGCTAGGTGTAGGTACCATCCATCATGTTCGCAATACTGCATAGAGGCCTTGTATACACATGGTCTTTTTAAAGGGTTGTTTTTAGGAATTAGAAGGGTATTGCGTTGCCATCCATGGGGAGAATCTGGTCATGATCCTGTGCCTAAAAGCAAAGATTAGCAAAGAAATAACAAGCCGTTGTTCACATGCAATTCTGTATATTTACACTAAAATTAAAGACAATGGATTTTTTACAAATCATATGGGAGCCCGCATCAGACGGTATTCGACTTTTTGGAAATTTTAAAATTCACTATTACAGTATGATGTGGATTGTGGCTTTTGTTCTTGGGTATCGGATCATGAAAAAAATCTATACCAATGAGAATCAATCTGAAAAAAAACTTGACAGCTTATTTATGTACTCCGTATTAGGAATCATGATTGGCGCCAGACTGGGGCATGTTATTTTTTACCAAGCTGAACTGTTTCGGGAAGACTTCTTTAGCGTTTTCCTACCCTTTAAATTTAGCGGTGGATTCGAATTTACTGGCTTTCGAGGATTGGCAAGCCATGGCGCCACCCTTGGCATGATTGTCTCGATGTATCTCTACAATAAAAAAGTGCTGAAAAAATCTATTTTGTGGATATTAGACCGTGTGGTAATTGCTTGTGCCTCGGGAGCAATTTTTATACGCATTGGTAATTTTTTTAATTCTGAAATTATAGGGAAGCCTGCAGAAGAAGGATTGCCATGGGCAGTGGTTTTTAAAAATATCGATAACATCCCACGACACCCTGGTCAACTCTACGAAGCCTTTGGGTATTTATTTGTCTTCTTAATTGTTTATTTCATTTATTGGAAAACAAAAAAAGGCATGCAAGAGGGTTATCTTTTTGGATTGTTTTTATTATTGTTAATGACCGTAAGAGTTTTTGTTGAACAATTTAAAATTGCACAAGTAGACGGCCGAGAAGATTGGATATTGGGTTTTAATACAGGACAGATATTGAGCATTCCATTTATTTTAATTGGAATCTACTTTATGTTTTTTCATAAAATAAAGACCTCATAGCACAATACTCAATTTAAAAAAGCCACTTTAAAGTAGCTTTTTTAATTATCAGAATAAATATTTTGTTAAGCTTTTTTTTCAAGACGCTTTAAAGTGTCGTGCATGATAGGGGTTGCAATAAAAACTGATGAGTAGGTACCAACAAGCACGCCTACAATCAATGCGAAAAGTAAGCCTCTTAAAGAATCTGCCCCGAAAATAAACATAGCTAGTAACACAACCAAAGTTGTAAGCGAGGTGTTTAAGGTTCGGCTTAAAGTACTGTTTAAAGCTCCATTAACTATTCTACCAAAATCCCAACTAGAATGTTCATTGATGTATTCTCTGATTCTATCAAATACCACCACGGTATCATTCAAAGAGTATCCAATGACTGTCAAAATCGCAGCAATGAAGGCTTGGTCAATTTCCATACTGAAGGGGAGAAACTTCCAAGCAATAGAGAAGATTCCCAATACAATGAGTACATCGTGAAAAACAGCAGCAACTGCGCCCAAAGAGAATTGCCATTTCTTAAATCGTAATAAAATATATAAAAAGACAACTATTAAAGATCCTAAAACGGCCCATAAGGACGAACGCTTGATATCATCTGCTATAGTAGGACTTACTTTCCCAGAATACATTTTACCAATGTTATTTTCAGCATCTATAAATTGCTTGTATGTCGTTCCACCGGGGAGGAATGGAACTAATGCAGTATATAATTTCTCTTGAACTTCTGAATCGACTTCTGCCGAGTTTTCATTTACTTTGTATTTAGTTGAAATTTTAAGCTGATTCGCACTTCCAATGGTTTTAACTTCCGCGCTGTTAAAAACTTCATTTACAGCAATTTTAATATCCTCTGTATTCATGTCTTTATCAAAACGAACGGTGTAAGTTCGCCCCCCAACAAAATCAATACCTTGGTCAAGTCCTGTAGTGAAAAGTGAAAATAAGCCAGCTGAAATAATGGTCGCGGAAAGTACATAAGCCATTCTACGCTTCTTTAGAAACTGAATTTTTATGGAATTCAACAACCCTTTGGTGGGTTTGGTTGAAAATTGAAGTTTTCCACCGCGATTTAAATCCCAATCAATTAACAATCTGGAGATAAATATCGCCGTAAATAAAGAGGTAATTATACCGATTAACAAAGTTGTTGCAAATCCTTTAATCGGGCCTGTCCCAAATGTGTAAAGAATGAGCGCCGTAAGTCCAGTGGTAATGTTGGCATCTAAAATAGAAGACAAGGCATTTGAAAACCCATCTCTAACAGACTCTTTTAGTCCTTTGCTTTTGTATAATTCTTCACGAACTCGCTCGTAAATTAGGACATTGGCATCTACGGCAATACCAATCGTTAAAACAATTCCTGCTATTCCAGGTAAGGTTAATACCGCTCCGAGCCCCGATAGAATTCCAAATATTAGTAATATATTCAGTAGCAATGCAAAATTGGAATATAGCCCTGACTTGCCATAATAAAAAACCATCCAAAGCAGGACAAATACCAAGGCAATGATAAAAGATTTCATACCACTGTCAATGGCTTCTTGACCTAAGGAAGGCCCAACTTCTTCAGCTTGAACAATATCGGCAGAGGCTGGCAATTTACCGGCGCGCAATACATTGGCTAAATCGACCGCTTCATTTAATGTAAAAGTTCCAGAAATTTCAGAGTTCCCTCCGGATATTGGACCTGAAGTAACCCCTGGTGCTGAATAAACAATATCATCTAAAACAATGGCAATTTGGCCTCCAGTATTAAACGCACTGCCGGTCATTTTTTCCCATATTTTAGCACCTTTAAGATTCATTTGCATGGTTACACTTGGTGTCCCATTTTGTTGGAATTCTTGCTTGGCGTCGATAATGACGGCCCCACTGAGTTGAGGCTTATTTTCTCTATTGCCTTTTAGCGCATAAAGCTCAACGAGCTTCAAACTTTCACCTTCTTCGGCTTCAGTTTCCAAAAACTGGGGAATACCCCATACAAATTTCACGTAGCGTTGTTCTGGAGAAAGAAGCGCTCTTACTTTGGGATTGTTTAAATATTCAATGACACGCTCTTGATCTTTAGATTCAAAAGAAGCCAATACAGGACCTCCGTTGTAGCCCATAGATCGAATTAAATCTAATAAAGGATTGATTATTTTATCGTCTAATCCAGTTTCTGCATCAGAGTCCCCGATAATATCAGAAATGGTATCCTCTTTTGAATCTTCGTCATTAGAGACGATCTTGGCGCTTTCATTCTCAACAAAGTCTTTAAGAACTTCATTGGCTTGTATTAAAAAATTTCCAAATTCTTCCCCTTTAAAAGCATCCCAAAACTCGAGCTGAGCAGTACTCTGAAGCAATCCTTTAACACGTTCTACTTCTTTTGCACCCGGTAATTCAACCAATATACGCCCAGAGTTGCCAATCCGCTGAATGTTGGGTTGTGTCACTCCAAATTTATCAATTCGTTTTCTTAAAACTTCAAAAGCTGAGATGATGGATTCGTCAATTTTAGCAGATAAAATGGGTTTGACTTCGTCATTACTCATGTCAAAAGTAATCTGATCGCTTAAAGTTCGGTTTGCGAACGTTTCTGGAGATGCTAACTTTTTTTCTCCAGGGATAGCTTCGAAGGCTTCGAAAAAGTCTTCTAAGTAAGTGTTCTGGCTATCTTTTTGTAATTCTGCGGCATCGTTGAGAGCTTTTCTGAATGTTGGATCTTTACTATCATTGGCTAATCCGACTAAAATATCCTTTACAGAAATTTGAAGAATCACATTGATACCCCCCTTGAGGTCTAGACCAAGATTCATGGCTTTTTCCTTGACTTCGTCGTATGTATATGAAGCGATGCCAATGTTAAATACCTCTTTGTTTTTCAGAGAATCAAGAAATTCTATTCGCTCTAAATTTCTTTTAGAATCGTAATCTGTTTCAGTATCAGCAACTTTGTTAATTGCAAATTGACCTGCTTTATTTTCGAGTTGATTGCCTTTGAATGTAAATGATAATTGGTAAATACTGACCAACCCAAATAAGAGGGCAAACATCTTGACTAATCCTTTATTTTGCATTTTTAATTGTTTTAACCTGCTTAAATTTTAGTAAACGAGCAAATATAGGATTTACGAAGTAATCTGCCAATATATTTTTTATTTTAATATAAAAGCACCACAAATAAAGTGGTGCTTTTATATGTAGCTTAATAAAAGAAATTAATTTTTTACAAATTTAGAAGTCCGTTGGTCTTCTTAACACCTTCTGCACTGGTTTCAAGATGAATTTTATCGGCCTCACTTAATTCAATTTGAATGATTTTTTCAATTCCATTTGACCCCAATACAACAGGAACACCAATACACAAATCTCTTAAACCATACTCACCGTCTAACAAGACAGAGCATGGGAATATCTTTTTCTGATCACACGCAATGGCTTGAACCAATCCACTGACTGCTGCACCAGGTGCGTACCAAGCAGAAGTACCTAAAAGTTTGGTCAAAGTCGCACCTCCAACCTTGGTGTCATTTTTTACTTGCTCCAAGCGTTCTTGAGATATAAATTCAGAAACTTTGATGCTGTTCCGAGTAGCGTGTGAAATTAAAGGTACCATTCCAACATCGCTATGCCCACCAATGACCATACCGTCTACATCACTTATTGGAGCTTCAAGCGCCTCGGCCAATCTGTACTTGAAGCGAGCGGAATCTAAAGCACCCCCCATCCCAATAATTCTATTTTTTGGCAGTCCAGTAACCTGATGGGCTAGATAGGTCATAGTGTCCATCGGATTACTGACCACAATAAGAACCGTTTCCGGTGAATATTTAACTAAATTTTCAGAAACTGTTTTTACAATCCCCGCATTTATTCCAATGAGTTCTTCCCGTGTCATTCCTGGTTTTCTTGGAATTCCAGAAGTAATTACAGAAATATGACTGTCTGCTGTTTTAGCATAATCGTTGGTGCTGCCCGTAATTTTAGTGTCAAAGCTGTTCAATGAAGCGCATTGCATCAAATCCATAGCTTTTCCCTCAGCATATCCCTGTTTAATATCCAATAAGACGACCTCGGATGCGAAGTTTTTGATGGCAATGTACTCAGCACAACTTGCTCCTACTGCACCTGCGCCTACTACTGTTATTTTCATGATTTTTTAATTGTTTTAATGTAATTAATTATTGTAAACTAAAGGTAATTCCTATCAATGCTTTATTATATTATTACATAATATGTTCGGCGAAAATCTAAAAACGATAGTTTTAAACACGCTCCTAAAGTTGCTCGTATTCGGTTTGAATTTAAAGCTATTTGGCTACGCATCAATATTGGCGTAAATGGCATTTTTTTCAATAAATTCTCGGCGAGGTGGAACTTCATCTCCCATCA
>CAJWNW010000090.1 GCA_913044085.1 uncultured Flavobacteriaceae bacterium
GCTATAACTATTGACTTGTTTTATAACAACAACGGAAATCCATCTGCAATGGGCTATTTAGACTACATTTCTTTGGAAGCTGAAAGAGCCTTAGTCGCTAATGCACTTCAATTTCAATTCAAACATAAAGATATGCACTTACTTAATGGAGTTGGACAATTTAATATTTCTGGCGCTACTGGGATTGACGAAGTTTGGGACGTAACAGACCCCTACAACGCAACTTATTACAAAAATGAATTAAATAACACTGAATTTAGTTTTAAAACCAACTTAGGGAGTTCTAAAATTTATCAAGCGGTAGCTTTATCCAATACTTACCGCCCAAGATTACTAACGAATGCTTCAGTAGCTAACCAAGATTTAAAAGGAACTGTATTTTTAAACAACGAAGGTCAATTCCAAGACATTGATTATTTAATCATCACTCCAGCGTTTTTGAGCGTTCAAGCCGAGCGTTTGGCTAATATTAACAGATTAAAAAATAGCCTTAATGTAAAAGTTGTCACGCTTGAATCTATATATGCTGAATTTAGTACTGGAATGCAAGATGTTGCCGCAATTCGAAATCTTGTTAAATATGTGTACGACAATGCCAGTAATTCTAACAACCGCTTAAAGTATTTGTGTCTGTTTGGCGATGCTTCATTTGATTATAAAGACCGCATACAAAACAATACAAACATTGTACCATCTTGGCTTTCAAAAAACAGTTTTAGCTTGACAAGTTCTTTTATTTCAGATGATTTTTATGGGATGATGGATCCCACCGAAGGAAGCATGGTTACTGCGGATAAATTAGATATTGCTGTGGGCAGAATTTTAGCAGAGTCTCCACAACGCGCCAATGAAATGGTTGATAAAATCGAGTCTTACTACAGTGTTGATGCCTATGACAACTGGCGTAATAATTTTTTATTAATTTCAGATGACGTCGATAAATTAAGTGATCGATTTTTACAGATAACGACGGATCAAATTGCGGAAGATGTCAAAGCCTCGAAACCTTTTATCAACGTTGAAAAGATTCATTCTGATTCATTTACTCAAGAATCCTCTGCCGCTGGTCAACGTTATCCACAAGTTAATGATGCCATTTTTGATGCCCTTGAAGTGGGCGCCGTGGTCGTAAATTATTTTGGTCACGGAGGAGAAGACGGGTTGGCCTCAGAGCGTATTTTTGATAAAATAAATGCCAAAGAACTCAACAACCCAAATAAACTTGCTTGTTTTGTAACCGTTACTTGTGAGTATACAAAATTTGACAACCCACTTCGAAAAACTGCAGGTGAATTTTTATATTGGAACAAAACAGGAGGCGCTATTGGACTAATTACGACCACACGACAGATTTTTATAAGTGTTGGTATTGAATTTAACCAAACCCTGAGCCAATATTTATTTGATTTCGAAAATAGTCAAACAATGAGTATAGCCGAGGCTTTAAGACTGACCAAAAACGACCCCGCGGTTACAAACAATACTCAACGCAGATTGGTATTTTTTATTGGAGACCCAGCACTCAAGCTCCCGTTGGCTGCACCCGATATTATTGCGACAAAACTCAACGGTGAAGATATAGTTAGTACAAATATCACGCTTGAAGCCTTAAGCCCTGCGAAAATTGAAGGTTTTGTCGCTAGTGAACAAGGAAACATATTAAGCAATTACAATGGTACACTAACCGCCACAGTCTTTGATAAAAGCATACAAAGGTCTACCCTGGCTAATGATGGTTCGACTTTTAATGGACAACTAATTACATTGGATTACGAAGCCTTAGGAGAGGTTCTTTTTAGAGGGCAGGCATCTGTGGAAAACGGTAAATTTGAGATTAATTTTGTCGTACCTAGAGACATAGTCGTCCCTGTTGGAAATGGAAAAATTAGTTTTTACTCTAAAACAGAAACGCCATTATCCGACCAAAGAGGCTATAATTTTGACATACAGATTGGTGGTGTTAATTTAAATGCTCCCTTTGATAACCAGGGACCCAACATTGAGTTATACATGAACGATGATAGTTTTATTTCAGGAGGAATTACTAATGAAAACCCAACACTTATTGCTAAATTATATGATGAAAATGGCATTAATACAGCCAGTGGCGTAGGTCATGATATTGTTGCTATTTTAGATGGAGATGAAACCAACCCATTTATTTTAAATGATTATTATACAGCTGATGTGGACAGCTACCAGAGTGGAGGCTTAAGTTATCCGTTTAGAAATTTAGAGCCTGGTCTTCATACACTCACCCTAAAAGCCTGGGATGTCTATAACAATTCTAGCACAAAAGAAATTCAATTTTTGGTCTTTGATCAAAATGAAAGTTTAGAGATTACCAATGTACTTAATTACCCCAATCCATTTATTAATTATACAGAATTTTGGTTCAATCACAATAGTTCTGGGGTTTTAGACGTTTTAATACAAATATTTACAATTTCAGGAAAATTGATTAAAACCATTAACAGTCAAACCAATGCCAGTGAATCTGCGAGTTCACTGTCCCGAGATATCAGTTGGGACGGCACCGATGATTTTGGTAGTAAAATTGGTAAAGGGGTTTATATCTATAGATTAAATGTAAAATCTCGATTAAATGGACTGAAATCTGAAAAAATTGAAAAACTTGTAATCCTATAAAAAAACATATATTTGTTTGATTCAAATTAAAAAATGATGAACTTTAAAAAATTCCCTGTATTTAATAAAATATTTCTTTGTATTTATTTAATTATTTTTTTTAATGAAGGAATAAACTCACAAAATAATCCAATATTTTTTGACACACCATACGAAAATCCTTCAAAGTTTGATTCAAGAGTAATTACCACAGCTGTTCCCTTTCTACTCATTGCATCAGATGCTAGGGCAGCTGGATTGGGAGATATGGGAGTAGCTACATCTGTAGACACTTATTCTCAACAATGGAATCCTTCTAAATATGCCTTTTCAGAAACAAAATCCGGTTTTGGAATAAGTTACACCCCCTACCTAAGCAAGCTCGTGAATGATATTTTCCTAGCTAATTTAACTTACTTCAACCGTATCAATGAACGCAGTGCTTTTGCCGCTAGTTTTAAATATTTTTCTCTCGGAGAAATCGAATTAAGACAAACTGCTGAAGACCTCGGAATAATAGAAAAACCAAATGAACTCACCTTGGATGTATCTTATGCACTACGCTTATCAGATCAATTCTCAATGTCGGTGGCCTTGCGCTATTTACGATCAGATCTAAGAATTTCAGAAATAGATTCAAATTTTGACGCTGCGAGCTCTTATGGTGTAGATATTTCTGGTTATTACCAAAGTGAGGAAGTGGCTTACAATGATTTTAATGGCCGTTGGAGGGGTGGATTTGCACTACAAAATATTGGCCCTAAAATTAAATACGACGACGCAGGGCAAGAAAATTTCATTCCTACTACAATAAGATTTGGTGGAGGCTTTGATTTTATTTTCGACTATTATAATAAATTGAGTATCACTGCTGAAGTCGCTAAATTATTAATCCCAACACCTCCAATAAAAGGTGATATTTACGAATCTTTTAATGACATAAATGGTAACGGAATTTATGATTCTGATGTAGACGAATTAGCTGATTTAGCTCAAGGTCCAAACGGTGAAGTTTTAGAAGATGTCATTTTAGAAGGCCGAGACCCCAATGTGGGATTTGTTAAGGGTATTTTCCAATCATTCGGAGATGCACCAGGCGGTTTTAGTGAAGAATTAGACGAATTTACTTGGGCTTTGAGCGCAGAGTATTTATACCAAGACTCCTTCGCTCTGCGGGCTGGATACTTTAATGAAAATGAAGATAAAGGCGCGCGAAAGTTCTTTTCTTTAGGTGCTGGCTTTAAATACTCAACTGTAAACATCGATTTATCTTATTTATTTTCTGCATCTCAAGTACAAAGTCCTTTGGAAAACACCCTTCGTTTTTCGCTTTCTTTTAACATTGGTGACGGCGAATATTTAGAATATTAAATCCCATTTGAAAAACATTAAATTCAATACAGAGTTTACAATTTACGCTTCAAAAGAAGCATTGAAAGATGATGTACAAGAACTTTTTAAAGCTGCTGAAACAGCTCGAAAAAATGCCTATGCACCCTACTCTAAATTCTTGGTTGGCGCCGCTTTGAAATTAGAAAACGGTGAGTTAATTACGGGAAGTAACCAAGAAAATGCTGCTTACCCTTCTGGTTTGTGTGCAGAACGCACAGCTATTTTCTATGCTGGAGCGAAATTTCCAAATCAAAAGATTTTAAAAATGGCCATTTCGGCGGGATTACAAGAAAAAGTACTCGACCGTCCGATTCCTCCATGTGGAGCCTGTCGGCAAGCGCTTGTTGAATATGAACAAAGGCAAAATATCCCAATAGAACTCTATTTTATGGGCACGGAGGGCCAGGTGGCCTATTCTAAGTCTGTGGAAAACATATTGCCTTGGATTTTTGACAAAAACGTATTGTAAACTTTTAATTAAAAATTTATAACTTCCCTTTTCAGGTTAAGAATCAAAGTGTTATTTTTGTTGTTAGATACCAAAACATCTATAGTAACCAAATGCAAGAAATAACCAAAGAAACATATTTAGACTGGTATGAAAACATGCACTTTTGGCGCAAGTTTGAAGACAAGCTCGCCGCTGTGTATATTCAGCAAAAAGTAAGAGGTTTTTTACACTTATACAATGGACAGGAAGCAGTCCTGGCTGGTGCTTTGCACGCCATGGATTTATCTAAAGATAAAATGATAACCGCTTACAGAAATCATGTACAACCGATTGGTATGGGCGTAGATCCGCGCAGAGTCATGGCGGAATTATTTGGAAAAGCAACAGGAACTTCTCAAGGCTTGGGAGGTTCAATGCATATTTTTTCTAAAGAACACGGATTTTACGGAGGTCATGGCATTGTTGGCGGCCAAATTCCGCTGGGTGCTGGTATGGCATTTGGAGATAAATATAACGATACTGGTGCGGTTACGCTCTGTTTTTTTGGGGATGGTGCTGCGCGTCAAGGCTCACTACATGAAACTTTTAACATGGCCATGACTTGGAAACTTCCCGTAGTATTTGTATGTGAAAATAACGGTTACGCCATGGGAACTTCAGTTGAACGCACCGCCAACCACACCGATATTTGGAAGCTTGGACTCGGTTATGAAATGCCTTGTGGCCCAGTAGATGGAATGAATCCCATCAAAGCCGCTGAAGCATTTGACGAAGCCATCCAACGTGCCAGACGTGGCGATGGTCCTACATTTTTAGAGATGAAAACCTATCGCTATAGAGGACACTCAATGAGTGATGCCCAACACTACAGAACCAAAGATGAAGTTAAAGAATATCAAAAAATTGACCCTATCACTCAAGTAAAAGAAGTGATTCTAAAAAATAATTATGCTACTGAAGAAGATATCAAGGGCATCAATGCACGTGTAAAAGAACTCGTTACAGCTTGTGAGAAGTTTGCGGATGAATCTCCATTCCCTGAGAAAAGTCTCATGTATGATGCTGTTTATGAGCAAGAAGATTACCCATTTTTAAAACATAAATTATAAATTATGGCAATTGTCGTAAACATGCCTCGCTTGAGTGATACCATGGAAGAAGGTACAGTAGCAAGTTGGTTAAAAAAAGTAGGGGACCGAATTGAAGAAGGAGATATTCTTGCTGAAATTGAAACTGACAAAGCGACCATGGAATTTGAATCTTTCAATGAAGGAGTGTTGTTACATATTGGAATCCAAGAAGGGGAGACAACAAAAGTGGATGAATTACTTGCTATCATTGGTGAGGAGGGTGAAGACATCTCTGCACTTTTAGAAGAGGGAGCTAAAGTAAAACCAGAACTGGTTGAGGAAAAAGTTGCGGAATCAACCAATGAAAATAAAGATACTACTGAAGCTGAAGAAAACACTGCTGGCTATATCCCTGAGGGTGTTGTCGTAGTAACCATGCCACGCTTGAGCGATACCATGGAAGAAGGGACTGTAGCAAGCTGGCTGAAAAATGTAGGCGATTTTGTGGAAGAAGGAGAAATATTAGCTGAAATTGAAACTGACAAAGCCACCATGGAGTTTGAATCCTTCAACGAAGGAACATTGCTACACGTCGGACTGGCTGTTGGAGAATCTGCAAAAGTAGATGACCTACTCGCCATTATTGGTCCAGAGGGGACTGACGTAAGCAATCTTTCCCAAAACTTTTCAAGCAGTAGTAAAGTAGAAACAACTATTAATGAAAAATCATCAGAGGCGCTCCAAACTTTGACAATACATAAAACGCCAAATCAAGTTGAAACACCCAAAGTAGAAAACGAGATGTCGGAAACTAAGTTAAAAAACGATAGACTCTTTATTTCGCCATTAGCCAAAAAAATTGCGGAAGAAAAAGGGATTCCTCTGAATCAACTGCAGGGAACTGGTGAGAATGGGCGTATCATTAAACGCGACGTTGAAAACTTAACCCCTACTACAACAATAGCTGCAATGCCGGTTGATAAATTTGTGGCCGCTGGTAAAGAAGATTCTGATGAAATAAGTCACTCACAAATGCGAAAAGTAATTGCAAAACGATTGGGTGAA
>CAJWNW010000091.1 GCA_913044085.1 uncultured Flavobacteriaceae bacterium
GGAACGATAAAGATTTGACCAAACTACCTATATACGAACCTGGACTCGATGAGGTGATTGCCGAAGCCCGTGGGCGCAATTTATTTTTCTCTACCGAAGTTGATAAAGCTATAGATGAGGCTCAGCTAATTTTTATCTCAGTAAATACTCCGACAAAAACCTATGGTGCCGGTAAAGGTATGGCTGCAGATTTAAAGTATGTAGAACTCTGTGCGCGTCAGATTGCCAAAGTAGCCACCACAGATAAAATTGTCGTAGAAAAATCAACTCTGCCTGTTAAAACAGCCGAGGCCATTCAAAATATATTGGATAACACAGGTAATGGAGTGGATTTTCAAATCCTATCCAACCCTGAATTTTTAGCCGAAGGCACTGCTATGCGCGACTTGGCCGTTCCAGACCGCGTCCTTATTGGAGGCGATTCAAC
Source organism: uncultured Flavobacteriaceae bacterium (assembly GCA_913044085.1). Lineage (GTDB taxonomy): Bacteria > Bacteroidota > Bacteroidia > Flavobacteriales > Flavobacteriaceae > UBA3537. Next base: position 428 of record CAJWNW010000091.1, read on the forward strand.
TACACCAAAAGGGCAGGAGGCGATAAAAGCCTTAGTGGATATTTATGGCAGTTGGGTTCCCAAAGAAAATATTTTAATCACCAACGTATGGTCCTCGGAGCTTTCTAAACTAACCGCTAATGCATTTTTAGCACAGCGGGTCTCTTCCATTAACTCCCTTTCTGAGCTATGTGAAGTCACTGGCGCTAATGTTCAAGAGGTGGCCAAAGCCATTGGTATGGACAGTCGCATTGGATGTAAGTTTTTACAAGCCTCAGTGGGTTTTGGAGGCTCTTGTTTCCAGAAGGATATTTTAAATTTGGTTTACATCGCTCAATCATTGGGCCTTATCGAAGTCGCCGATTATTGGCACCAAGTGATTCTGATGAACAATCACCAGCGCGACCGATTTGCTAAAAACATAATCAAAACCCTATATAGTACCGTCAATGGTAAAACCATTGCTTTTTTGGGTTGGGCCTTCAAAAAAGACACCAACGATACCAGAGAGTCAGCTGCTATTTATGTTGCAGATTTTCTTATTGATGAACAAGCCACCATTAAGGTCTACGATCCAAAAGTGAATGCCACTCAAATGCAATCGAACATAAACTACTTAAATACGAGGTCTGAAAAACTAAACACTAAGCATTTAATAACAGAAAGCGATCCTTACGTGGCTATGGAAGGTGCCCATGCCATTGCTATACTCACCGAATGGGATGAGTTTAAAACCTATGAGTGGCATCGCATTTACAATGGTATGAAAAAGCCTGCCTTCGTTTTTGATGGTCGTAATGTGTTAGATCGCGAAGCATTGGAAACCATTGGATTTGTTTATAAAGGGATTGGCTCTTAAATGAATAGTAATAAAACCATACTTGTCACTGGCGCGGCAGGTTTTATAGGCTATCACCTTTGTGAATCCTTACTAAAAGTAGGTCATAAGGTTATAGGATTGGATAACATCAATGACTATTACGATGTCAATTTAAAATATGCCCGTTTACAGCAGTTGGGAGTGGGGCGTGAGAACGCTAAGGTTTTTAATCAGCTTTGCAACAGCACATCCCACGGCTCTCAAATGCAATTCGTTCGTATGCATTTAGAAAATCGTGAATCCTTACCAAAACTATTTAAACTATTTAAGTTCGATACCGTGTGTAATATGGCTGCACAGCCTGGTGTTCATTATTCGTTAGATTATCCTGAGGCCTATATTGACAGCAATATTACTGGCTTTTTAAATGTTTTAGAGTGCTGTAGATATCATAGTGTAAAACGACTGGTTTACGCCTCTAGTTCCAGTATTTATGGTAACAGCGACGTGGTGCCATTTGAGGAATCTACAAATGTAGACAAGCCCATCAGTTTGTATGCCGCAACCAAAAGATCGAACGAACTTATGGCCTATACTTACAGTCATTTGTTTAGTATGGAGACCATTAGTTTACGCTTTTTTACAGTTTATGGTCCATGGGGACGACCTGACATGGCCATGTTTTTATTTACTGATGCTATTATTAATAACAGACCCATAAAAGTCTTTAATAATGGCGATCTTTCCAGAGATTTTACCTACATTGATGATATTGTTAATGGAGTTTTGAATGCCCTTTTAGATAATTCAAAGGATACATCACTTTACAAAGTTTATAATATTGGAAACAGCGTTCCAGTTCAATTGATGGATTTTATAAGGGCTATTGAAAATAATTTAGGAACATTAGCTAAAAAGGTGATGCTCCCAATGCAACCCGGGGATGTTAACCAAACTTGGGCGGATATTAGTAGGTTGCAAAAAGACTACAATTATAAATCCAATACTTCAGTTAATAAGGGCGTTGAAGCCTTTATAGACTGGTATAAATCCTATCATAAATCAAATAACAACTAATAGTGCTAGCAAAAATTATATGCTTTAGTTTTGAAGACTTTTTTCCCACTTCCAAGCTGAAGCCAATGCATCTTCCAGACTGAGCCGGGCTTTCCATCCTAGAACTGTATTGGCCTTGATTGTATCGGCGTAGGCCGATACAATATCACCACACCGTCTGTCTGTAAAACAATAATTAAGATTGACGCCCGTTACTCTCATAAAAGCATTAACCACTTCCAATACCGAAGAACCCTTACCAGTGCCAATATTAAAAACCTCATAATGATTAGATTTTTTTTCATCAAACAGTCGGTTAAGGGCTACAATATGCGCCTTTGCTAAATCTACTACATGAATGTAATCGCGAATACAGGTCCCGTCTGGCGTTGGGTAGTCCTTGCCAAAAATCGATAATTCCTTGCGAATACCAATAGCGGTTTGTGTTACAAAAGGCACCAAGTTTTGTGGTACACCAATTGGAAGTTCTCCAATTTTTGCAGATGAATGCCCCCCAATGGGATTAAAATACCTTAGAGCAATCGCTGCAAAAGAATCATTGCAGTTGCATAGGTCTTTAATCATCTGTTCCCCAATTTTTTTTGTGTTGCCATATGGAGATTCTGCTTCTTTGACTGGTGCATTTTCTGTAATTGGTAATTCGTCTGCCTGGCCATAGACAGTACAGGAAGAACTAAAAACAAATTTTGTTGATTTAAAGTCCTGGAGTGCCTTCAGGATGTAAACCAAGGAACTTATATTATTTTCATAATACTTCAAAGGGTCATCGACGCTTTCACCTACTGCTTTGGCAGCTGCAAAATGGATAACACCATCAATATCGGAATGTCTTTTAAAAAAATCAATTACTAACTCTTTTTCTTTTAAATCAATTTTTTCAAAAATTGGTCTTACTCCCGTAATATCAAAAATACCATCCAAAACATCCAAAGAAGAATTAGATAAATCGTCAATAATAACGACCTCAAAACCACTTGATTGTAGTTCTACTACTACGTGAGAGCCAATATATCCCAAGCCACCTGTAACAAGAATTTTTTTCATAAAGTTTTAATATGTTATGTGCTTTCTGCTAAGTTAGACAAGAATATGAGATAAACAAAAAGACTAAAGTCCGTAGTCAACTGTAAAAACAAATTTCTTAATTTGCTGAAAATCCACCATATTTTGGGACTGATTTTGTTGCTGTTTAATAAAAAAAATGAGAAAACCATGGTATTGATTTGTAATTTAATTTACAAATTTATTAGCATTCCTTAGCTTTTATCTAAGGCAATTAAAAATTCAACAAGATTTTGATCTCTTTTCAAATTTAGTTTTTTTCTCAATCGGTATCGAGCCAATTCGACCCCACGAGTTGTAATATTTAACAACTTAGAAATTTCTTTTGAGCTCATGTTCATTCTTAAAAAGGCAGCCATCTTAATTTCTCTTGGTGAAAGTCGGATGTTGTTACTAGATAGGTATTCTAAATAATTGCCATGTACTTGGTCAAAATGATATGCAAATTCATCCCAATTGTCATTTTTTGAAACTTCCTGATCTATCGTTTTAATCAGGCGTAGCAACTGTTGTTTTGAATTACCCTTTTCAAGAGTACCTTCAATTTTATCCTGAATATTTAAAATAAATTCTTTGTTCTTAAGTAGTTGCATTGTAATTGAGGTCAACTGTTCATTTTTTAAATTCAATTCAGTTTGTAATTTCTCAGAATTTAATTTATCTATTTCCTCGTCTTTTATCTTTAATTCCTTTTCTATCTCTTCAGCAACTGATGTGTAACGCTTGCTTTGTATCAATGGGATGAGTACAAAAGCCAACAAGCCTACGGTCACATATCCAAACTTAGCAGTTTTTGTAGCATACCAAGGTGCTTGAACTCTGAAGTTAGTTTTAGAGGTTTTACTTTCTACTCCATATATGTTACGTGCTTTTACCTCAAAAGTATAATTTCCGTAGGGTAGGTGATCATAATCTTTCTGATTTTCGGAAGCCCATTTAGACCAATTTTCATCCAAGGGCGATAATTTGTAACTATAAGTCAGGTCTTCAAAACCGTCGAAATAAACTGATGCGTATTTTATTTTTATGGTTTGCTCGGAATTTAGTTTCAAGTCTTTTGTAAATAATGGATTTAAAAATTGTGTTGAATCTTTGACATCTGTAACCTCAACCCCTCTTATGAGCGTTGAAAAGCTACTATTTTTTATGTGTTTTATAGATTGGTCATAATGAATAAAGCCTTCTTTGGCACCAATTAGAATATTTTTATTGTCGATTATTGAAATGTTTGGCAGGTCATCGTTGATAAATTTATTGATATGTTTGAATACGGCAGTCTCCTTTTTAAATTTTCCATAGTTTTCTTCTTTTAATATCCCAAACTCTCTGTTTTGGATGTAGTAGATGGTATTTTTTTGACTCGCTTTTAATGCGCTTATGTGGTCCTTACCCAAAATCTCGTCAAATAGGATATTTGGGGTGAATTTTAGCGAATCAAGATTGAAATCAAAAACACCTTTTTCTGACGTGAATACCAGTTTTCCGTTCAAATCGTAGACACTTATTAATATATCCGAAGGAAATCCATTGTCTTTTCCAAAATGCATGGCCTCTCCTTTTGGCTGCATCTTTTTATCTAATAACATACGGAACGCTCCTTTGTACCCATGTGTCATCCATAACGTACTGTCATTTTGAAATGTGAAAATTCTTGACGATTCGTTTAGGTTTTGAATCCTTCCAACTTTTTGCCATCGGTTGTTTTCTTTTTTAAAATAACAGATACCTTGGTAATCACCACCTAAAATTAGATTCGGTATTTTGGTTTCGATTAAACGCCAACTGCCCATGTCATGAAATTTCTCAAGCTGAAGGTTTTTAATTTCATAAGTACCATTGTGACTGTTGAGAAATAGCGAGTTCCGAATTTGAGAAAAATTATAAACTTGCCCTTCACTTTCAGCTATGAAATCATAATTTGTATTTGAAGAACTTTTTAAATCAAAATTCTGAGTAAAGATGCCATTACTGCTTCCTAAGTAGATTCTATTTTTAAATTTATGACTTGCATATCCTGTACCTAAGACACCTACCTCTTCATTGATTAGTGCAAATGGTAGGCTAGTCTTTAGATAATCAATACCGTTATTTAAAGCCACCCATATATTGTTGAAATTATCTTCGTAAATCGCTTTAACTGTTGTATCAGACAGACCATTGTTTTTAGTATAATGGTGCTTGATATTGAAATTTATATCTAGAATAAATAACCCTTTATTTTGCGTTCCTACAGCGAAATTCCCATTTTGCAATTTAATTACTGCATTGACAGTTCCAAAGTCCTTTGAGTGGTCTTTGTGTATTTTATTTAAATTATCGTATCTATATATTTCACCAAATCTAGAAAAATAATAGCTGTCTTTATGGCTATCTATGACAGCAACCAAATCAGGTAAACCTTTGGTTCCTTTTACACTTAAAAATTTTCCTGCTAGGTATTTATAAAGGCCCCTGTCATAAATATGAACTAATAATGTGTTGTTATTTTTGAAGGCATTTAGAACGTAGCCAGGTACTTCCAATACTTTGAGTTCATTGTTTTCATAGACTAGCGAGGTATTTCCTGTGTTAAAAATGATTTTTTCATCAATTTCGATAATTTTCCAAATCTCTGAAATGATTTTGTTACTATCCTTTAATTTGTCATTAAGGCTCGTGTAAACCATTCCATTAACACCGTTGGAGAAATATCCAATTTGATTTTGCCCCCCAATAAATATTCTGTTTTGATTGTCAACTTTTACAGCTCTAATTTTAGTTGATAATGGAACCGATAGTTGATTCCAGTCTTTTCCATCAAATTCCAAAATGCCATCATTGTTAGCAATATATAAGATGCCATTGCTGTCTTGATCGAAACTCCAGTTTTGGATTCCTGCATTGTAATCCATTGGGTCAAAATGGGTTTTTAGCGGCACTTTCGTCAATTTAATCGATTCATGTTTTTGCGAAAAAGATTTACAAAAAAATAAAATTGAGATTACAAAAAAATGTTGCTTCAATGTCATAAATATGAGTTTTTAAATAAACTATAAGAAATTTATTTTTTATCACATTACAAATATAAAAATTGTTATTGAAAGTTTTTGATGAGTTTATTTTTTTATTTTATGAGAGTTTTTGATGAGTTTATTTTATGATATAAAAACCTACAGCTTACAACTTATCTGACTAATTTTGTGTTTTTAATATAGAAAATACTAA
>CAJWNW010000092.1 GCA_913044085.1 uncultured Flavobacteriaceae bacterium
CAAATGAGTAAATAGGATTTAGTTGAGATTCAACTTTAACATTCCGAATGCCAGGAATGACGAATGGGTTTTTTAACTGTGGATTTTTATTTTTTAGAGGAATATTTGCCTGTTGCGATTTGATTGCAGAACGGTTGGCACTCGGGATTTTTTCAGTAAATGGCTGATTATTTCCATAAGTGTTTTCCATCTTAATAATGTAAACAAGCTTGGCGTTGTCGCCAAGCTCTTTGGTCAATGCAACTTTTAAAATCTTAACGTAATGTTCTTCAAGCCATTCATAGAAAAATTTGCTTGGAACTTGAATGCTCAGGGAAAGATCAGTCAGCTTTACTGCTACAATGGGCTCAAACCAAGTTTTATAGGCCTGCGGCTGAATGTTGTCCTTAATAAAGGATAGGCAATTTTTCCATACGGAATCCGCGGTATTATTCATTTTTGGTTTGTAGCATTAGTTAGTTGGTGAAAAAAATCACATGGTATAGGAAATACCAGAGCTAATTTTTAACTTAACAAATATGTGAACAAAATTTCAAAAAAAAAAATTAAAATTGTAGGATTTTTTATTTTTTTTAGATTAATTTTTATGCTCTATAAATATATAATTTTTTTTATGCTTTGCCATACTACTGACGTTAAAGTTCGCTACGGAGAAACTGATCAAATGGGAGTTGTTTACCATGGGAACTATGCCCAATATTTTGAAATAGGCCGCACCGATTGGCTATCCTCTCTGGGTTTTTCTTACAAGACCATGGAATTAGAAGGGCTTATGCTTCCAGTTGTTGTATTGAATATAAATTTCTGTAAACCAGCATTTTATGAAGATATTTTGACGATAAAAACTACATTAATTAAAACACCGAAGGTCTCAATTGAGTTTTCTTACGAAATCAATAACGCCCATGGTGAATTGATTACAACAGCTTACTCGAAGTTGGTTTTTGTGGATGCTAAAACACGACTGCCGAGGCAATGCCCGCAAATTTTTTTAGACCAACTACATAATTAATCGTTCAAATTTTCACTATTAATTTTGTCATGCACTTGAAACGCTCATGTCAGCAATTCTATTTTGTATCATAAGTTGAAAACATAAGCACAAAATTTACTAAATTTGTTTTTTTTAGGAATTTTTTTAAGCCTATAATACAAAACAAAGCACATTTTTAAAACAGCTTGTTTTTAACGGTCCATAGGCGGTCCTTACCAACTTTTAATGTTTCGCTAGAGCATATAGAAAATTTTGGAGCTTTAATCCCATTTTCAATCTCCGCATTGCCTTCAAAAACTCTTGCTTCGTCCCATAAATTTTCATCTATAAACTGTTGGATTGTTTTAGGGCCACCTTCCACTATTAAAGAGTTGATTTTACGCTCAAAAAGTTTTTCACAAATTTGTTCTGCTAATGGCTTATCATTTTTTAAATGCGCTGTATCAAGAAAAATGGTTTCCGCATCTGCATTGAAAACAGCGTATTTTTTTGAATTTAGTTTCTTATTACTTATTACAATACGCGTTGGATTTTTGCCAATAACATGTCTTGTAGTCAAGCTTGGATTGTCTTCAATGACTGTGTTGGCCCCTACCAAAATGGCCTGTTCTTCAGCCCGCCATTTGTGTACTAGTTGTCTTGCCATTTTTCCACTGATCCAAAACGGTCTTTTTGAGCTGGTTTTATTTGGCGCCACAAAACCGTTCTTAGTCTGTGCCCACTTGAGAATAATATATGGTCTTTTTTTGAGGTGATATGTTAAAAAGCGTTTGTGGTGTTCTTTGCACAAGGCTTCCTCAACGCCCAATATTACTTCACAACCACTTGCTCTAAGGCGAGCAATTCCTTGGCCACAAACTTTTTCGTTTGCATCGACACAACCAATCACAATTTTTGGAATTTCATGCGCAATAATCAAATCACAACAGGGCGGGGTTTTACCGTGATGACTGCAAGGTTCTAAGGTTACATAAAGCGTGGCTTTTTTAAGCCTTATTTTATCTTTAATGGAATCAATCGCATTGACTTCTGCATGCGCCCCGCCAAATGGACTTGTGTAGCCCTCTCCAATGATTTTATTGCCCTCAACAATTACACAACCGACCATAGGGTTTGGAGCGGTTGTTCCCAATCCATTTTTGGCAATCTCGATGCAGCGTTTAATATATTTAGAATGCGAGGCGATGACGCGTTTTATTACTTTACTATATATGTGTATATTCGATGCTACAAAAATAAGATTTATTATTAGGATGTTAGAGTTCTGAATTATAAAAATCAAAATATAAAGTCATCAAGTGATAAAACGGTTTATCTCATTTTTTATGGAGTTGATTACAATTTAAGTTTGAGAAAGCTAAAAGAATTGAAATGAAATTAAGAAAATTAAAATCATGTTTTGACAAAGAATTAATGTCTTACCCTTTGTCAGATCGGCAAATTTTTTTTCAGAGGATTTGTGAATCGTACCTACATCTAAAACCCCATGAATTGGTTTTAAATTATGAAACCAATCTATCAAGTGCCGCGGTCAATTCTTTAAAATCAGCAATGAATCGCCTTAAAAATCAAGAACCACTCCAATACGTCTTAGGAACCTCCTATTTTTTTGGTTTGGAATTTTCAGTAGGCCCTAGCGTGTTGATTCCGCGTCCTGAAACAGAGGAATTAGTGGCCTGGATATTAACTCATTTTAAGAAAAATGATGCGCTGAAAATTCTAGACTTAGGAACGGGCTCTGGATGTATAGCCATAACCCTGGCCAAACAATTACCTAATGCCCAAGTTTATGCGATGGACACAAGTCTTGAAGCTTTAAAGATGGCCAAAATCAATGCTAAAAATAATGAGGTTAATGTTGAATTTTTTCAAGGCAATATATTAGAATGGAAGTCCCTAAATCAATCTTTTGATTTAATTGTATCCAACCCCCCTTATGTCCTAAATAATGAGCAGTCTAAAATGGCTTCTAATGTGTTAGATTATGAACCTCATTTGGCCTTGTTTGTTGATGATAATACCCCATTAATTTTTTATAAAGCAATCTGTAAAATAGCTTTTGAAAATTTGTACTCAAATGGATTTTGTTTTATGGAAATCAATGAGGCTTTAGGCCCAGATACTCAACTGCTATTTGAAGGCAACTATTTTCAAAAAACAGCCTTAAAAAAAGATACTTTTGGTAAAAATCGTATGTTGAAAACTCAAAAAAAGTAAACCTTTTTTCTAAGCTTTTCATGCTATAATTTAGTATTTTAGTGGTTGGTTAATGCTAGTGATTTTTATAAAATGTCGGATCAAGAACTTATAGCGCAACTTCGAAAAGAATTAAGACAACACAATTACAATTACTATGTGTTAGATCAACCAATTATTTCCGATTTTGAGTTTGACATGAAGTTAAAACAGCTTCAAGATTTAGAATTACAATACCCACAAATGCAGGATCTTAATTCACCAACTTTGCGGGTAGGTGGTGCGGTCACCAAAAACTTTAAAACCGTTGTGCATGCCCATCGGATGTATTCGTTGGACAACTCTTATTCCAAATCCGACTTACTAGACTGGGAAAAACGAATTAAAAAATTAGTAGATGGCCCAATTGCGTATACTTGCGAATTAAAGTATGATGGTGCCTCCATTAGCATTACCTACAAGGATGGCATGCTTTTTCAGGCCTTGACCAGGGGGGATGGTACTCAAGGGGATGATGTCACTGCCAATGTTAAAACCATTAAATCTGTTCCCTTAAAACTTCAAGGAGATTATCCAGATTTTTTTGAAATTAGAGGAGAGATTATTCTTCCTTTTGAGGGCTTTAAATCCATGAATGAATCTCGTATTCTTGATGGGGAAGAGCCCTTTAAAAATCCAAGGAATACTGCTTCTGGGAGTTTAAAACTTCAAAATAGTAGCGAAGTCGCCAAACGTCCTTTAGAATGTCTTTTGTATGGCATTGTAGGTGAAAATACAGGCATTATTTCACAGTTTGACAACTTGAAAAAAGCACGATCTTGGGGGTTTAAAGTTCCAAAAGAAGCTCAGTGTCTGGACTGCATAGATGCGGTTTTGAAATTTATAGAATATTGGGACAGCGCACGCCATGATTTACCCTATGAGATTGATGGTATTGTGATCAAAGTAAACAACCTTCATCAGCAAGCCGAATTAGGCTTTACGGCCAAAGCACCGCGTTGGGCTATGGCTTACAAATTTAAAGCTGAGCAAGTCTCTACAAAATTGAATTATATTTCATATCAAGTGGGCCGTACAGGCGCCATAACACCAGTTGCTAATTTAGAACCTGTAGCGCTAGCGGGTACTGTGGTCAAGCGTGCCTCTTTACATAATGCCGACCAAATAGCAAAATTAGATGTTCGTGTTGGCGACACTGTTTTTATTGAAAAAGGTGGTGAAATAATTCCAAAAATAACGGCCGTTGATCTTTCCAAGCGTTCAAATGATTCCACTACAACCCTATACATTTCTGAATGTCCAGAGTGTCAAACGCCATTGACAAGAAAAAGCGGTGAGGCGCAACACTATTGCTTCAACACATTGGGGTGCCCCCCACAGATTATTGGTCGTATTCAGCATTATATTTCCAGAAAAGCTTTGGATATTGAGGGCCTGGGTGGAGAAACCGTGACTTTGTTGGTTAACGCATCACTTATTCAAAATCCTGCGGACTTGTACACACTTAAAATAGAAGATATTTTGCCTTTAGATCGCATGGCGCAAAAGAGTGCGGAAAACTTGATTTTGGGAATCGAAGCTTCCAAGCAAATCCCTTTTGAGCGCGTATTATTTGGCTTAGGCATTCGTTACGTTGGGGAAACTGTGGCAAAAACATTAGCGAAACATTACAAAAGTATTTCTGCTTTATCTGAGGCCACTGTTGATAATCTTGAGGCTGTTGATGAAATTGGGATTAAAATTGCCGAAAGTGTTTATGCCTTTTTTCGCAACGATAACAGCATTCGATTGGTTTCGCGTTTGTATAGTTATGGCCTGCAGTTAGAGCTCTCTAAAGCGGCACTGGCCAATCAAACTTCGATTCTGGCAGGCGATCGCATTGTAGTTTCTGGCGTTTTTGAAAAGGTCAGTCGTAGCGAGCTTAAAAAACTTATTGATGCCAATGGCGGTAAAGTTGTGAGTTCTATTTCTGCCAAAACCACTTATTTGGTGGCAGGCGCTAATATGGGACCCAGCAAACGACAAAAAGCGGAGGATTTGGGCATTCCTATTTTGACAGAACAATCATTTTTGGATAAGCTTTAAACAGAAACCACTTTGCTCTTCACACGAATGTTTTCAGATTCAAAATAAAAATCTACTTTTCCTAAGTAAAGCCCATAACAACCCACTTGATTTACAAGAACGGTTTTTCCAGCCGCATTGGTCTCTTTTGTGGGTTCATTTAGAAAAGTATGGGTGTGTCCACCTATGATAAGATCAATATTTTCAGTCGCCCTTGCTAACTTTATATCTGAGATTTTTTGTGGTTTTTCATCATAACGGTAACCTAAATGAGAAAGGCATATAATTAAATCGCATTTTTCTTCAAGTTTAAGAATGCGACTGATGTCTTGTGCAATTTCTACAGGGTTGAGGTATTTGGTTTCCTTAAAGGCATCAGGGTTGACCAAGCCTTTTAATTCAATACCCAAACCAAAAACTCCTATTTTAACACCTCCTTTAAAAAAAACTTTATAGGGTTTTACATGTGTGTTCATGACCGTGTTACGGAAGTCGTAATTAGCAGAAATAAAATCAAATTTCGCATGCGGTAATTGGGCATAAAGACCCTCAATACCATTATCAAAGTCGTGGTTACCAATGGTTGCTGCGTCATAATTTAGCAAGCTCATAAGCTTGAACTCTAAAGCACCTCCAAAGTAATTAAAATATGGAGTGCCCTGAAAAATATCCCCGGCATCCAATAAAAGCGTGTTGGGGTTTTCATTGCGTAGTTTTTGAATAAGCGTTGCTCTTCTAGATATACCTCCTTTGTTTGCATTTTTAACGTCGTTGGGTCCAAAAGGATCGATGTGGCTGTGCACATCGTTGGTGTGTAAAACCGTAATTTTTACAGTTTTGTTTTCTGAACATGAAATCGGTAAGCCGCTCAACGATAGAAGGGCAGTAGAAGCTGCGGATTTTTTTATGAATTTTCTCCTTTTCACAGTTATTTGGTATAAATAAAACGCATATCACGTTTAGGTTTTAAAGTGTCTTTTGCTTTAAAATAATCAATTAAGATGTTTCTGATTTTGTAATCTATATCATAGACAGCATTGTTTTTTTTAAAAAAATCCATGCGGTCGCCCCCATTCAGCAGATAGTCACTCGTTGCAACATTGTAAACATTATTGAGGCTTAATGGTTTTCCTTGTATTAGAAGTTTTTTAAGGATCCCTTTTTTTGTGATGTGAAGTGTCATGCCAGAGATGGGATGGGCACGTCTAGCTATGTTTAGATAATCAATCATTTCCAGAATTGCAAACCCCTTCATTTGAACCACAACAACTTGATTTTCAAAGGGCATTATACGAAATGCA
>CAJWNW010000093.1 GCA_913044085.1 uncultured Flavobacteriaceae bacterium
TTATTGCAAAAAATTACTACCGAAACAAAACAGTTGGTTCAAAAATCAGCTTTGGCAACAGCCATAATATCCATAGGTAATCCAGTTTTAATTACCATGGGTGCTGGTGACATTGGTCAGGAAGTTAAAACACTCACTAAAAATTTGATTCATGCGTAAGTATTTGAATTTTATCAAAGGAATCTTTACACTACTGCTAGTGTTGTTTTTATTTGCATTTTCATCGGCACGAAACAACGCTAGAACACCAGATAGCATAAACATTCATTTTAATGGAGAAAATCCTCTTTTTATCACTGCATCAAACGTTGATAAAATGTTAATACAAAACCGGGAATATATAGAATGTGTAACGAAAGATGTTTTGGATTTAAAAGCTTTGGAATCTACAATATCTTCTCATATGATGATTGAAACAGCAGAGGTTTATTTGACTGTTGATGGAGTCCTGAAGATTGATATTGAGCAACGCAAACCTTTGGCCAGAGTCGTTTCTGAGCCTTCATTTTACATTGACCGACAAGGACAGCCAATGCCACTCTCAGACGCTTACAGTGCACGTGTTTTATTGGTGCATGGAAACGTTACAAATTCAAATATTGAAATTATTTATCAGATGCTTATGGCCATTGAAAATGATTCCTTTTTAAAATTATATACCACAGACCTTATAATTGATGCTCAAAATCAAATTTCTATGCGCACAAGAGATTGTTCGTTTGAAATTCTTATTGGAGACCTTAATCGATTAGATCAAAAAATAATAAACTTTAAGGCCTTTTACCAAAAGGCTAAAAAGGACAGTTTACTGAAAGACTATAAAAAGGTGAATTTAAAATTCAACCAACAAGTTGTTGGTATTAAATAAATAAATTATGGAGACTCAAAACACAGCCGTAGGCTTAGACATTGGAACTACAAAAATTGTAGCAATGATTGGGCGTAAAAATCAGTACGGTAAATTAGAAACAGTTGGTGTTGGAAAATCAAAAAGTCTGGGGGTTCACAGAGGAGTGGTAAACAACATCACCCAGACCATTCAATCCATTCAACAAGCCGTTTCGCAAGCTGAATCCGCAACTGACATTAAAATTTCAGGCGTGACCGTTGGGATTGCTGGACAACACATCCGAAGTTTACAACACAGCGATTATATAACAAGGGCTAATGCAGAACAAGTAATCGATGAAGAGGATATTGATCGCTTGATTAATCAAGTTCATAAATTAGTGATGTTACCAGGTGAAGAAATCATTCATGTCCTGCCTCAGGATTTTAAAGTTGACGGACAGGCAGAAATTAGAGAACCTATAGGGATGTATGGGGAAAGACTCGAAGCAAACTTTCATGTAGTTGTAGGGCAAGTTTCATCTATTCGTAACATTGGCCGTTGCATTCAAACAGCGGGTTTGAGCTTGGAAGGCATTACCTTGGAACCTTTGGCTTCTGCCAAAGCAGTACTCAGTCAAGAAGAAAAAGAAGCGGGTGTCGCGTTGATTGATATTGGTGGCGGAACCACCGATTTAGCGGTGTTTAAAGATGGCATCATTCGCCATACAGCGGTTATCCCATTTGGGGGTAATGTTATCACTGAAGATATTAAAGAAGGTTGTTCCATTATTGAAAAGCAAGCAGAGCTTTTAAAAATAAAATTCGGTTCGGCTTGGCCAGGCGAGAATAAAGAAAATGAAATTGTTTCAATTCCTGGCCTACGGGGTAGAGATCCCAAAGAGATAACGCTTAAGAATTTATCTAAAATCATTCATGCCAGAGTGGTGGAGATAATTGAACAAGTTTATGTGGAAATTAAAAATTATGGCCACGAAGAGCAAAAGAAAAAATTAATTGCAGGAATTGTACTGACAGGCGGCGGCAGTCAACTCAAGCATTTAAAGCAGTTGGTGGAATACATAACTGGAATGGACACCCGTGTGGGTTACCCTAATGAACATTTGGCAGGGGATAGTGATAGTGATATTACAAGTCCATTGTATGCGACTGCTGTCGGGTTGGTTTTGGATGGTTTGCAACGTCAAGATAAACAACAACCTGTGGCAGATTCAAGCCCAGATTTAGATGAAGAATCGCCCGAGATACCAAAAAATCCGCCTACTGTACGTTCCAAAGGATTTCTTGAGAAACTAACCGAGCGCGTAAAAGAATTTTTAGAAAATGCAGAATAACCAACAATTAAATAAAAAAAAATGAGCAGTACTAACGATTTTGGAATCCAATTCGATTTACCAAAAAACCAATCAAACGTCATTAAAGTAATTGGCGTAGGAGGCGGCGGCAGCAATGCAATCAATCACATGTTTAAACAAGGCATCAATGGCGTCGATTTTGTCATTTGTAATACAGATTCTCAAGCCCTAAATAATAGCGGTGTGCCCAATAAAATACAGTTGGGTGTCAATCTTACTGAGGGTCTTGGTGCAGGTGCAAATCCTGAGATAGGTGAAAAAGCAGCCATAGAGAGTTTAGAGGACATACGCAACTTGTTAACAACCAATACCAAAATGGTTTTTATTACTGCTGGTATGGGCGGAGGTACCGGAACCGGGGCTGCACCAATCATTGCGAAAATGGCCATGGATATGGACATTTTAACAGTTGGAATTGTCACCATCCCTTTTCAGTTTGAAGGGAAAATAAGAAATAATCAAGCGCAGAAAGGCATTGAGAAGTTTAGAAAAACCGTTGATTCTTTGGTTATTATAAACAACAATAAGTTGCGTGAAGTTTATGGAAACCTTGGTTTTAAAGCTGGGTTTTCAAAGGCTGATGAAGTGCTTTCCACAGCTGCTCGTGGAATTGCTGAAGTCATCACACACCACTACACCCAAAATATTGATTTAAGGGACGCCAAAACAGTGCTGAGTTCTAGTGGAACTGCCATAATGGGGGCTTCTACCGCTTTTGGAGAAAATCGTGCAAAAAAGGCCATTACAAATGCTTTGGATTCACCTTTGCTAAATGATAACAAAATTACTGGGGCAAAAAATGTACTGCTCTTAATTGTTTCTGGTTCTAAAGAAATAACCATTGACGAAATCGGTGAAATCAACGATCACATTCAAGCCGAGGCAGGACATGGTGCTAATATTATTATGGGGGTTGGTGATGATCAGACCCATGGCGAAGCAATATCTGTAACCATCATCGCAACAGGTTTTGATGCCCACCAGCAAAATGAAATTACAAATGTTGAGCCTTTAAAAGTAGTACATGATTTAGAAGATGAACAAGCCATGGAGCATGATTTAACAACTCTAGAGATTGAATACCCTCAAAAGGAAATTTTAGATGGTAAAGATAAATCTCCAATTGTTTGTGATTTAGAAAATGATACTGAAGCGATATCGTTTGAAGACTCAGACCAGCTTATGGATTTGATTCCAACGACAGATTTGCTCAAAGGAATTGAAGTTGATTTTGAGGAGGTACTTTACAATTCGGATGATGAAGAGTTCATTATAAATACAATTGAACCGGAAGCCGAAGTTTCTGATGCGATTGCAAAAGATGAGCAAACAAGTTTGACATTTGATTTGCCAATTTACAATGAAATAAACTCCTTGAAAGAAGGTGTTGAAATCTTTCAATTGGAAGACAATGTCAATAATATTGAAGTTGATGACTTTATTGAATTGGTTGCTGTTTCAGAAGTAGTTGGGGTCGGTGAGGAGACCTACACGCTTGATGATCACATTGTAATACAACAAACAAATAAACAATTTGATCCATCACTTGAAACGACAACAGAAATTCCAGAGGTTAAGTTGGACGAAGAAATGGTGCTTACCAAAGTGACTGTAAAAGAGCGTAAAGTCACTCCTGAGCCCAAAGAGAATACTAACCCTTTTGAAAGTCCAATCTCCAGAACCTTAAGAGATCGCGCTGATGACCGCCGTCAAAAAATGAAAGCCTTCAATTATAAATTTAACGCTTCTAAAATTGAAGAATTCGAAAAAGAGCCGGCTTATAAACGCCAGGGAATTGAATTGAGTGATGGCCCTGCAGTTGTTGAAAATCAAGTTTCAAGAACTTCCGTTACGTCAGACGAAAATGAAGACACACAAGTACGCTCCAATAATTCTTTTTTACACGATAACGTGGATTAGTCGAGGATTTTTAAAATCCAGAAAAAACCTGAAAATTTTTTCAGGTTTTTTTTATGCGTTATAACCTCTAAATGAATATTTAACTATATTCGTAAACCAAAAATAATTAATAATGAATTTACATGATTCTGTTATGACAGCCCTGAAAGCCGCGATGAAATCAAAAGATACGTTAGCGCTTAATGCCTTGAGATCTGTAAAATCTGCCATTCTTTTGGCCCAAACCAGTGTATCTAAGGGTGTAATGTCTAAATCAGATGAGGTAAAACTGCTTCAGAAATTGATTAAACAACGTCGCGATAGTGCAGAAATTTTCACTCAACAGGACCGTCCAGACTTGGCCGCTCCAGAACTGTTAGAAGCGGAAATTATCAGTCAATTTTTACCCGAAATGCTCTCAGAGGATGCTGTTGAAATTGCGGTTTTAAATGCCATTGATAAACTGGGTGCAGAAGGTATGAAAGACATGGGAAAAGTCATGGGCTCTCTTAGTAAAGAATTGGCTGGTAAAACCGATGGAAAAACAATTTCTGGATTGGTTAAAAAACATTTAATGTCCTAATATATAATGGCTGCGTAGCTCAATTGGATAGAGCACTGGATTTCGGCTCCAGCGGTTGTAGGTTCGACTCCTGTCGCAGTCACACATTTGGAGAATTGATTCACAAGAGTTGGTTCTCCATTTTTTGTTATTGAAACTTTGCTTCACAAATCATCCCTAAGAATAATTTTTATTCTTGGGGATAATTTTTATTTTGCTCATTTTTGCTCAATTATCTATATTTGAATCATTGACCAATTTAACAATGCGTTACTTCTTTTTAGCTTTTTTACTGCTAAGTCTATCAAGCTTTAGCCAAACCATTTCCAAACAAGTCATTGGTCCAGCTGGTGCTACTTTTGAGAATGGGAATAATAAACTGAGCTATACTGCAGGAGAAGTGGTAGTAGGCGCTATGACCGATGAAGACGGCAGCTATCAATTGGGTAATGGTTACTACCCTTCTTTAGATCTATCGATTTTAAATACAGAGTCGCCTGATCTCCAATTACAAGTCAAGGTTTATCCCAACCCTGTAACAGAGGCTATTTTCATAACCCATCCCACAGAAGAGTTCTTCGAAGTAAGAATAACAGATGTCAGCGGAAAACAAATACTACAAACAGCACATCAAAAACAACATCCATTAAGTGTTGAAACATTAACTGCAGGCATTTATGTTGTAACTGTCACCACAAAAGAGTCTAAACAAACCAATACGTATAAAGTTATCAAGCAATGAAAAAGTTTTACACCATAATATGCTTAGCCATAGCATCATTAACTCAATTACAAGCCCAAGCTCCACAGGGTTTTAACTATCAAGCTCAAGTAAGGAACAGTGTAGGCGATTTGATACTAAATACTAATGTTTACTTCAAGTTCAATTTGATGCAAGGTTCACAAACAGCTCTTCCTATTTTCACAGAAATACACTATGTGCCAACGGATGATTTAGGACAGGTAAATCTTGTCATTGGTCAAGGTACAGCTACTACGGGAGTGTTTTCTGAATTAGACTGGTCAGCAGGCAGCTATTTTTTGGGCATAGAGCTCGATACAGGTAATGGATATACTTCCATGGGCACTTCGCAGTTATTGAGTGTGCCTTTTGCAATGTATGCAGAGAATTCGGGTTCTTCAAATGGTTACCCAATTGGAGGAGTTGAGGGTGAAGTATTAACAATAGTTAATGGCGTACCCACATGGACTGATGTAAGTGAATATATTAACTCTGAAAGCTTAGCTGAAATAACTACAGTAGAAGCTAGCAATATTGATTTTGAATCGATGATAGCTGGGGGAAATATTATTAATGACGGGGGATTTACTATTGTATCAAAAGGAGTGGTCTGGAGTGAATTTCCTGATCCAACAACTGAATTAGAAACCAAAACAGATGAAGGTGGTGGTGCATCCAGTTTTACATCATTAGTAATTGGACTAGACGATGAAACGGAATATTTTTACAGAGCATACGCTACTACGAGTTTAGGTACAGCTTATGGAAGCACATATACTTTTCTAACTGACTCTTCACAGTTTTATGATCAAGATGGGGATGGATATACTCCTGAACAAGGCGATTGTGATGATTTTGATGATTTTACACACCCTGGTGCAGCTTACAACGAGTCTACAACAGAATGCATGACAGATTTGGATGGTGACGGCTATGGTGATATCGCAG
>CAJWNW010000094.1 GCA_913044085.1 uncultured Flavobacteriaceae bacterium
ACTTTAGACGTCCTTATGGTTTCTAGACTGTCCCTTTTTTTGTAATCTTCTAATTCATCATTAGTTAAAGGCACAGGTCTTGTACTGTCCCAATAAGAAGTTTTCTTTTTATTGGCATCTTTTTCAAATGCAAGAATTTCCTTCTTATTTTGGTCTGTGCTAAGCTTTGGTTTAAGATCATAGTTTGTATAATTGGCTACAAAACTTCCATTCCCCTTAAAACCGAATAAGCTATAGCCAAAATCAATGGTTTGGGAACGAACTAGCCAATGCTTTGCGGTTTTGTCAAAACTTAAATTTTGGCGAATTCTAATGCTTTCAGCCGGTAAAATTTGAACCTGAGTGCCTCGAACTTTAATATCAATGCCATATAGTGCCCAACTGTCTTCAACAATATAGATATCTCCTGAAAAAACCCGGTCATTTTCGCGCTTCGGTAGGATGTTGATCTTGTGGACTAAATGGCCTTCGCTGTCATAAAATTCACCCTCTAATTTGTAGTTGTAATAATTAAAAGCAAAATCGGCAATTGGTGAAATAATCTCGTTATTGATGTTTAACGTATTATTGTATAAATTATAATCAACATCCATAGCAGAATTAAAACTGATGCCATTGGAATCTCCACTGACTTTTGACGCTGTGACAGTTTCAAAAAGTTCAGGCTTAATATATTTAATCTTAGAAAGTGTTTCGGACAAATAGATGTAACCAGTTCGTGTGGAATCTAAAGCGCCTCCAAAGTCTCCAATGTCTTGGCCCATAAATTTTTCAGGCGCATTTTCAATTCGTATAAAACCTTTAGAATAAAAATCGGCAGTATAAGCATTTAATTTTTCTAAATACAAGCTGCGTTTTGAAATGGCCTGTCTAATGATGCGGTTGGCCGGATTTTCCTTCGCATCAATGACAACTTCATTTAAATTGATGTTTTCGTCTTCAAGAATAACATCTAATGGATAGGGTAGTGTATCAACTTTTATATTTTTTATTTGGGTTTTAAAGCCCAAGAATTGAAAGACAATCGTATAGTCACCTGGTTTTAAAATATTGATTTCATATTGGCCCTCTGCGTTTGAGGTAGTTCCAGTGTAGCTGTTTTGAATGTAAATATTGACATAGGGCAGTGCTTCACCACTACGGTCTTTTACGGTACCCCTAATTTGGCTTTGAGCAATACCTACAATCATCAGGGTAAAAACAATTATAATTCTTTTCATCTTAATTTGTCAGGGTTTAAAGTTTTTCTTTATTCGGTCTAAATTCCGTTTGTTTTCTCGGTCTTTGATGGTTTCGCGTTTGTCAAATAATTTCTTTCCTTTTGCCAAGGCAATCTTGAGCTTTGCAAAGCCTTTTTCATTGATAAAAAGTTTTGTGGGGATGATTGTAAGTCCTGTGTTTTTAACTTCTTTCTCTAGTTTACGCAACTCTTTTTTATTCAATAAAAGTTTACGTTCGGCCTTGGGTCTATGGTTGAAATGATTACCATGGTCGTATTCTTGAACCGTCATATTGATTACGAAAAGTTCCCCGGAGTCGTTAAATTCACAAAAACTCTCAGCAATGGAAGCCTTACTGGCACGAATGGATTTGATCTCTGTTCCACTTAAAACAATACCGGCCGTGTACGTGTCCAAAAGATCGTAGGAAAAGCGTGCTTTTTTATTTAGAATATTAATCGATTTTTTCATTTCAATTCAAAATTAATCAAATATTCAATGTGTTAAGCATTCAAAAGCCTATAAATTTTTTAAGTGACTGTTCCAGTTGCCACTTTGATATTCAATAGAATCTTTATTAAAATTGTATATATTTACAGATAAATATAGACATATGGGATTATTTGATGCTTTTTTTGGAGATAAGAATAATGTTTGGCCAGGGCCTAAACTTGAAGACATGGCGCAGTTTGACATGTTGATGACCAACTCATTCTCTACGCCTCAACTTGTTTTCAAACATTCCACCCGCTGCAGCATCAGCCGTTTTGTTTTGAATGCATTTATTGCTAATTATGGGTACTCGCCCCAAGACTTTGGAGCTTGGTATTTAGACCTACTTGTATACCGGTCCATTTCTAATAGGATTGCACAGCGTCTAGATGTTGTGCATGAATCTCCGCAACTTATTATTATCAGAGATGGGAAGACAATTGAAAGTGCTTCTCACGAAAATGTCAATAATCTATTACTGAGTAAATATTTATGAACAAACTTTTCGATAGTTGGTTTTTGAAACGTAATTTTTTTTAGCTCCTATAACCTTATGTTTGATTTGAAAGGAGTTATTCGCATTAAATATGTACTCGGAAATATATAAATCGTCTCCACAATGGTGCATCGCTTCTCCGACAATATTTTCTCCATTTGTTTTTAATTCAATCCCTTGAAAAAGTATTTCAGGGGTTTCAAAAAAATAAATTTCTAAATTCTTTTCTGTAGCATTAAAGTAATATTTTCTTTTAGCCGTTAAGATAGTGCCGTCTACTAATTTTAATGATCCAAGTTCCGAATATTCTAATCCGTGTAATTTATTTTTAATAAAACTTACCGTGCCGTTTCCTGAGGTTCCATTATCATACTCCCGATTGTAAGTCCAGGCTCCAGCAAGGAATTCCAGAATTGAAAATTGAAAATTCATCATTTGATTAGTTCTCACAGGTCAGGTTGTGAATATTTTAAAATCAAAATTAATAATTCAGAATTAAATGACTGAAATATTTGGAAATATTGAATGGATTATTCAAATTTGATGAGCTCATCAGCACATTCTATGATTATTATATCCAATAAGCCATTTGATTTAAAATCTCTCAATGATTTGATTTTAAATCAAACTTCTATTAAACTTGCTGATGACGTCATTTTTAAAATTGAATCGTGTCGTTCCTATCTAAATTATAAACTTGAAAGTTCTCAAGATGTAATCTATGGCATCAATACTGGATTTGGTGCTTTGCATAATGTGAAAATAACAGCTGCGAATTTAATTCAACTACAAGAAAATTTGGTGCGTTCACATGCTTGTGGTACAGGCGCTTTTGTGCCACAACCCGTCATAAAACTCATGCTGCTTTTAAAGATTAAAGCCCTTTGTTATGGGCATAGTGGCGTCCAGTTGAAGACTGTGCAGCGTTTGGTGGATTTTTACAATTATGATATTCTCCCCATTGTTTACACTCAAGGTTCTCTGGGAGCTTCAGGAGATTTAGCTCCCTTAGCACACATTGCGCTTGCGATAATTGGTGAGGGGGAAGTTTGGTATAATGGTAGGCGTCAAGCCACTACAAAAGTTTTAAAAGAAAAAGGCTGGTCCCCAATATCATTGCAATCAAAAGAGGGCTTGGCGTTGCTAAATGGCACTCAATTTATGTCTGCTTATGCGTTGCATTGCTTACTTAAATGTTATAAGATATCTTATTTATCAGACGTCATAGCTGCTTTGTCATTAGAAGCCTTCAATGGTCGCTTGGAGCCTTTTGACCGTTTAATACATTCTGTTAGACCTCACAAAGGGCAAATTATTACAGCAGAAAGAATTTCTAAGTTTTTAGAAGGTAGTATTTTAATGCGTGAAAAAAAGGAACATGTTCAAGACCCTTATTCTTTTCGTTGCATTCCTCAAGTTCACGGAGCCTCAAAGGATACTCTTGAATTTGTTCGACAAACAGTTTTAATAGAAATTAATTCTGTCACGGATAATCCTAATATATTTGTTGAAGAAGATGTTATTATTTCAGGAGGAAATTTTCATGGTCAACCCTTGGCTTTTGCCTTGGATTATTTAAAAATCTCCATGGCAGAACTTGGCAGTATTTCTGAAAGACGCACCTTTCAATTGATTTCTGGTCTTCGTGGTTTACCTTCTTTTTTAATTGATAAGCCTGGTCTAAATTCAGGCCTTATGATTCCTCAGTATACCGCGGCCAGTATTGTCAGTGCCAATAAACAATTGGCAACTCCTGCGAGTGTTGATTCCATTGTGTCATCAAATGGCCAAGAAGATCACGTTAGTATGGGTGCAAATGCAGCAATTCAGGCTGTACAAGTTGTAGAAAATGTAGAACAAATTTTAGCTATTGAGCTGATAAATGCTTCTCAAGCCTTGTTTTACAGGTCCCACAAAACGGCTCCATTTCTGGAAAAGTTTATAACTGCTTTTAGGGAAGCCGTACCGAAAGTCACCAGGGATCGAATTTTTCATAAAGACATTCAAAAATCTCTTGAGTTTTTGAAGTCTTCGATACATGAAAATGAATTGTTTACAGAAGATTACATAGATTGATATTCCAACAAAATAGATAATCAAAGTTTTAACTTTCTTCTTTGGGTTTACTATTGTCGCTCTTTATTGAAATACTTAAAGACAAATCTTCTTTTTTTAAATCCATGGCAATCACATCTCCTTCTTGAATATTGGACTTAATGATTTGTTCTGCAATGGCATCTTCAACATATTTTTGAAGCGCTCTTTTGAGAGGTCTTGCGCCATATTGCTTGTCAAATCCTTTATCAGCAATAAAGTTTTTTGCTTTCTTGCTGAGTTTTAATTTGAAGCCAAGATCAGATATTCGTTCGAGTAACTTTGACAACTCAATGTCAATTATTTTGTCGATATGCGCTCTTTCTAAATTATTAAAAACTACTACATCATCGATTCGATTTAAAAATTCTGGGGCAAAGGCTTTTTTGAGTGCATTTTCGATAATACCTCTTGCATTGGCATTTTCTTGTTCTCTTTGGGCCGACGTTCCAAAACCTACACCTGTTCCAAAATCTTTTAATTTTCTGGCACCCACGTTTGATGTCATGATAATAATTGTATTGCTAAAATCAATTTTTCGACCTAAGCTGTCAGTTAAAAATCCATCGTCTAAAACTTGTAATAACATATTAAAAACATCGGGGTGTGCTTTTTCAATTTCATCAAGGAGTATGACTGCATAAGGTTTTCGCCTCACTTTTTCTGTCAGTTGTCCACCTTCTTCATAACCAACATATCCAGGTGGTGCTCCAACCAATCTAGAAACTGCAAATTTTTCCATGTATTCGCTCATGTCAATACGAATAAGTGAATCACTGCTATCAAAGAGTTCGCTAGCTAAAACTTTTGCGAGCTGTGTTTTGCCTACACCAGTTTGTCCTAAAAATATAAAAGACCCGATAGGCTTATTTGGGTCTTTTAGTCCCGCACGGTTTCTTTGAATGGCTTTTACAACCTTAGATACAGCTTCGTCTTGACCAATGACTTTACCACTTATAAGTTTAGGTAAGACTGAAAGCTTATTACCCTCTGTTTGCGCAATTCGATTTACGGGAACACCAGTCATCATTGAGACAACTTCAGCCACATTTTCTTCTGTGACAATTTCTCTATTGAGTTTAGATTCTGCCTCCCAATTTATTTGAGCATCGGAAAGGCTTTTTTCAAGCCGTTTTTCATCGTCTCTTAGTTTTGCAGCCTCTTCATATTTTTGTTTTTTGACTACTGAATTTTTGGTCGCTCTGACCGCTTCTAATTTTGCTTCAAGTTCCACAATTTGAGCTGGAACGTCAATGTTTGTTATATGTACTCTAGATCCTGCTTCGTCCAAAGCATCAATGGCCTTATCTGGGAGAAAACGATCTGACATGTATCGGCTTGTCAGTTTTACACAAGCGAGAATAGCCTCATCAGTATAATCCACGTTGTGATGTTCTTCATATTTATTTTTGATATTATTCAGAATTTCAATTGTTTCATCATTTGAAGTTGGCTCAATAATGACCTTTTGAAAACGACGTTCTAGGGCGCCATCTTTTTCTATGTGTTGTCGGTATTCATCAAGTGTAGTAGCGCCCACACATTGAATTTCACCTCTTGCAAGCGCAGGTTTGAACATATTGGATGCGTCCAGACTTCCCGTAGCCCCTCCGGCCCCTACGATTGTATGAATTTCATCAATAAATAGGATAACATCGTTATTTTTTTCAAGTTCATTCATGACCGCTTTCATGCGCTCTTCAAATTGGCCACGGTATTTTGTACCAGCCACTAAGCTTGCTAAGTCTAGGGTTACAACGCGTTTATTGAACAAAACTCTAGAAACTTTCCGCTGAACAATTCTATTAGCCAGGCCCTCTGCAATGGCAGATTTGCCAACCCCTGGTTCACCAATTAAAAGCGGGTTGTTTTTTTTTCTTCTACTGAGGATTTGTGAAACTCTTTGGATTTCTTTCTCTCTTCCCACCACTGGATCGAGCTTACCCTCTTGAGCCATAACTGTTAAATCACGACCAAAATTATCTAAAACAGGGGTTTTTGATTTTTTATTTGTCTT
>CAJWNW010000095.1 GCA_913044085.1 uncultured Flavobacteriaceae bacterium
GTGGCCTCTTTCATTAAAGAGTTTGTTGTCGAAATTCCAGAAGATATGGGTTACAAAGCTGGGGGTTATATTCAAATTGAAATTCCTCCTTGTGAAATTAATTTTGATGCCATTGACATTACTGCCCATCCCGAAGAACACGACGATCCCAAAAAATTTCAAACCGAATGGGATAAATTTGGTCTTTGGCCTTTAAAAATGAAAAATAACGAAACTGTAGAACGTGCCTATTCTATGGCCTCTTATCCAGCTGAAGGTCGTGAAATCATGCTCAATGTCCGTATTGCAACCCCGCCTTGGGACCGTTCAAAAAATGCATGGATGGATGTCAATCCTGGAGTAGCATCGTCCTATATTTTTTCCCAAAAGCCAGGTGACAAAGTCACCATTTCAGGGCCTTATGGAGAATTTTTCATCAATGAAAGTGATTCTGAAATGCTTTACGTTGGTGGTGGAGCAGGTATGGCACCTATGCGTTCACATTTATACCATTTATTTAAAACGCTCAAAACAGGTCGAAAAGTTACCTATTGGTACGGCGGTCGTTCCAAACGCGAATTATTTTATTTAGACCACTTTGCGCAATTACAAAATGAATTCCCAAACTTTAAATTTTATCTTGCCCTTTCTGAACCTATGGAAGAGGACAACTGGAAAGTCAAAGAAAATATTGATGCACCTGGTGATGGTTTTATTGGTTTTATTCATAATTGTGTGATTGAACACTATTTAAATCATCACGAGACTCCAGAGGACATTGAATTGTATTTTTGTGGACCTCCACTAATGAATCAAGCGGTCCAAAAAATGGGCGAAGACTTTGGTATCCCCGACGAGCACATCCGTTTTGATGACTTTGGAGGCTAAAATTACCATTCAATTAACGTATCAAGCCCGACCAAATGTTGGGCTTTTTGTATTTTTGTAGCATGCGAAAACCACTTTCCAAACAAGAGATGCACAACTTGGCAATGAACCATGTTGGAAAAGATTTAGAGTCTCGTGGTTTTGAATTTGTTGCCATAAATAGCAAACTCAAAAAACATCCCCAATTTGTGTGTATTGATAAAAACAGTCAATATTTTTTTGTAATTGTACGCGTGGTCAAACTGCCACAAAATCCCAACAATTACGATGTGGTATGGATGGAAACCTTTAAAAAGCATGCCTCAGAAAAAGAGGCAAAAGTTTTGTATGCAGGTGTAGGAATTGGGAATCCCGAAGGCGATGAACTGCCCATTTATCTCAATGAAGATTACCTTATTGAATACAATGGTATACAAGTCATAGAAACAAATTATAATTAGATGAAAAGGTATTATTTCTCAACTTTATTGCTTGTGCTTGTGTCCTGCAATAACGAATTAACAAATACCAAATTAAAGGGGCCAATTTTTGGCACATTTTACGAAGTTACCTATGCGGCTAAAGGAAATGAGAACTATCAAAAGGCATTGGACAGTATCTTTGCGGCAGTCAACCAATCGATGTCTAATTACCAGGCGGATTCTGATATCTCTAAAGTAAACCAGCACGAGTTGGATATTGTTGACAGTTATTTTGTAGATGTGTTTAAAGCGGCAAAAGAAATTTACAATCAGACTGATGGTGTCTTTGATCCGACCATAGGGAAGCTGGTCAATGCATGGAATTTTGGTTCAGAAGAATATAAAACAAAACTTGATAGTCTTAAAATTGATAGCCTCATGCAATATGTCGGTTTTGATAAAGTTAGGTTAAATAATAATGTATTGATTAAGTCAGACCCCAAGCCTTATATCGACTTCAATGCCATTGCAAAAGGGTATGCAGTGGATTTAGTAGCTGCATTTTTAGACTCAAAAGCCAGTGACAACTACATGATTAATATTGGAGGAGAACTACGAACCAAAGGCATCAATATTGAAAAACAAAGTGGTTGGACCGTAGGAATTGAAAACCCTAATTTTGATGGTACACAAAGCTATGACAAGGTGTTTGTACTTAAAAATAGTGCGATGGCTACAACTGGTACATACCGCAAGTTTAAATGGGATAACAATGGCAATCGCTATGCGCACATTATCAATACCAAAACAGGTTATCCAACCAGAACTAATATTTTAAGTGTCTCAGTCATAGCCGAGAATTGTATGATGGCAGATGGCTACGCTACTGCCTTTCAGGCTATGGGAGTTGAAATGGTTAAGGCGTTTTTATCATTGCACCCAGAATTAAAAGCCTGTATCATTTTTGAAAACAACAATAAGGAGTTCGAAATGCTTTCGTTGAACAGCTTTCCAGTTAATTAGGCTTGTAAACGACAGGGATTATTTCACCCTCTCTAAGGCAATATTTTGAAATTTCTTGTTTAGAAAGTGTTTTGGTGAAATCTACTTTTTCGACTTTAAAACCACAAGATTCTAGGCGTTTAAAATAATCTAATCCGTACACGCGAACGTGATCATACTGTCCAAATATTTTGGCACGTTGTTTTGGCTCTGTTATACTGTTGTCTTCAAAAGTGGTATTGCGATTCATATCCAATGGAATTTGAAATATACCCATGCCGCCCGGGGTCATAACTCTAAACAATTCTTGCATTGCTTTTAAATCATTGGGAATGTGCTCCAGAACATGATTACATAAAATAAAATCATAGCTGTTAGAAGCAAAAGGAAGTTGGCAAATATCAGCTTTTATATCTGCGATTGGAGAATTTAAATCTGTAGTCGTGTAGTCTAGGTTTTTCATCTTTTTGAAACGCTCGTAAAAAGCCTGCTCAGGGGCGAAATGAAGTACTTTTTTTACATTGGTGAAGAAGTTGGTATCGGTCTTTAAGAACAACCACAAAAGCCGGTGCCTTTCTAGAGAGAATGTGGAAGGGGAGAGGACATTTTCTCTAGAATTTTTGTAACCATAAGGCAGTAGCTTTCGGAAACTTTGGTTGTCAATCGGATCTGTGTAGCGCGTTCCTCTATACCAAAAAACAAGGAAAGGTTGAATAATAGCACTCAGTGCTATGAGCCAAGGCCTTGGAAAAGAATTCAGTATAAATTTGAAAGTTGTTTTCAAAATATTTAATTGACGATGGAGGTCCTTTTACCATTTGAAATAGTGGTACTAATTAAACTCCAAAGGTCAATGCGGTGTTGCAGCGCAGATTTTGCAGTTTTAAGCGTCTCCGTCCATTTTGTATCGTCATCGCCACATAAATTCTCAACCATTTTTAATGAGATGGGACCGTGCTCGTCTCCGTCCAATTCAATGTGTCGATTTAAATAATAGAGCAACTTGCTATAACGCTCATCTTCAGGGCTTGTTTTTGATTGCTGAATGATCTCTAAAAACATATCTGGAATTACATCCTCTCGTCCAAACGTAAAAGCAGCTGCAATACAATGTGGTTTTCCTTCCGCAATGATGCCAAAAGTAAAATCTAGAAATGCTTTGATGGTGGAGTGCATTTCAATCATTGCTGCGGCAGTATTAATTGAGACTCCTTTCTGAATCGCATTAGTGAATTCTTTGATTGGTGCTGTATCGGCATGAATCTGATCCATTGAATCGATGTACATCTCAAAATGGCTTTTTACCTCACCATTTTCATCGATATCACTTTCTTCATCCATGACAATTTCATTGATAAAACGGGCTGCAGCCCCATTTCTTCTAGGAGTCCATGGTACAGTGGTATTTGTCAGAGATGACTGAAGCGCTTTCAATAAAGACATAAAATCCCAAACTGCAAAAACATGATTTTGCATAAATAGTTTGACATCTTCTATTGTGCTTAATTGGCCATACATCACATGTGTATTGATTTGATTTCTCAATGATTTTAATTCAGTTTCTATATATTGAATGGAATTCATAGAATTTTTAGCTTGTTTCCTTTTTGTTATTATTTCTAAATTCATCTTCTTCACTAGTTTCAATTCCAAGAGCTTGGTTTATATAGGCAAAAGTTGATAATAGTTCAGGTTTTCCATCGACTAAAGCAACGTTGTGTTCAAAATGCGCACTAGGCAGGCCATCTTTGGTTGTAATGGTCCATCCATCATTATGATGTTTGATGCGGTGCGTTCCCATGTTAATCATAGGTTCAATGGCCACCACCATACCATCAATAAATTTTTTTCCACGGCCTCTTTTGCCATAATTTGGCATTTCTGGTTCTTCGTGCATGACACGGCCCAAACCATGACCCACAAGTTCTCTAACAACGCCGTAACCAAAAGATTCGCAATAATTTTGAATGGCATAGCCTACATCTCCAACACGGTTATTTTTTTTAAAGGCTTTGATGCCTTCGTAAAGTGATGCTTTGGTCACTTCCAAGAGTTTTTGGGTTTCGTTTGAAATTTCGCCCACGGCAAAGGTGTAGGCGTGATCGCCATAAAATTCATTTTTTAGGGCTCCACAGTCGATAGAAATAATATCTCCGTTTTCCAGTGGCTTATCATTTGGAATACCATGTACAACTTGGGTGTTTGGACTGACACAAAGTGTATTAGGAAAATCATAAAGTCCTAAGAAACCAGGAATGGCGCCATGGTCTCTGATAAAGCTTTCTGCCAATTGATCCAATTTTAATGTGCTAATTCCTGGCTTTACTTCAGCCGCCAGCATACCCAGAGTTTTGGATACAATTAAAGCACTTTCGCGAATGCATTCGATCTCTTCAGCAGACTTTAAATTAAGCATTTTCATATCAGACTACAAAGATACTCAAAAGACTTTATTTATTCTTGAAGTTTTCCTGCATTTAAACCATAGATTTTTGTGTCATTGCCAAGGGGGGGACGATTCCCATTAATTTAAGGATCGTAGGTGCCAAAGCGCCCAAAACGCCATCATTTATTGTATCTAAACTATGATCAATTAATATAATAGGAACTGGGTTTGTGGTGTGAGCTGTATGTGGACTTCCATCGGGATTTACCATAGTTTCACAGTTCCCATGATCTGCAATCAGCAGGGTCGTATAATTGTGCTTAAGTGCGCAATCAACAATTTCAGAGACGCAAGCATCAACTGCTTCGCAAGCCTTTACAGCGGCTGCCATCACACCCGTGTGTCCTACCATATCACCGTTTGCAAAATTTAAACAAACAAAATCAATCGTTTCAGATTCCAAAACAGGAATCAGCGCATCTTTTAATTCGAAGGCGCTCATTTCAGGTTGCAAATCGTAAGTTGCCACTTTTGGAGAATTTTTTAAAATGCGTTGTTCCCCTTTAAATGGTTTTTCTCTGCCTCCAGAAAAAAAGAAAGTGACGTGCGGGTATTTTTCTGTTTCAGCAATTCGGAGTTGGGTTTTTCCGTGTGCTTCCAAAACTTCGCCAAGGGTATCGCTGATGTTTTCTTTATTAAAAATAACTTCAATATTATTAAAGCTTTCATCGTAATTGGTTATGGTTACATAATGTAACTTGAGAGGAAACATCTCGTATTCCGGAAAATTTTTCTGACTTAGTGCGGCTGTTAATTGACGGCCTCTGTCCGTTCTAAAATTAAAAAATAAGACCACATCGCCTTCATTAATTTTGGCAGTTGGTTCATTATTTCGATCTGTAATAATGATGGGCTTTATGAATTCATCAGTGATGCCATTCGCATAAGAATTTTGAATTGCGGCGGTTACATTGGTTACTTGTTCTCCAATTCCGTGAACCAATGCGTCATAAGCCAGTTTGGTACGTTCCCATCTGTTATCGCGGTCCATGGCATAATAACGTCCTGTAACTGAAGAAAGTTTAACCATTGAATTCTTTAATCTATTTTCAAGGCTTGAAATAAAACCGCAGCCTGATTTTGGATCGACATCTCTTCCATCTGTAAAGGCATGAACAAACCCTTTATGAATATTATTTTTTTCTAGGACATCAATTAGACCGAACAAATGATTGATGTGCGAATGTACCCCGCCGTCACTTAAGAGGCCAAGAAGATGGATTGGTTTATTGTTAGATTTGGCATAGGTAATTGCCTTTTTTAATACAGTCTCAGAACCCAATGTATTGTTTTTAACAGCCAAATTAATTTTAGCCAAATCTTGATAAACAATTCTTCCGGCGCCAAGATTCATGTGCCCAACTTCACTATTTCCCATTTGTCCTTCGGGAAGCCCAACATGTAAACCATCCGTTCTTAAGCTGGCGTGTGCATATTTTAAATACAAGTTGTCAATGTAGGGCGTTTGGGCGTGGTCAATAGCTGAAACTTTAGGATCGGGAGATGTGCCCC
>CAJWNW010000096.1 GCA_913044085.1 uncultured Flavobacteriaceae bacterium
TTTCTATTAATAATTTTTCAGTAGCATCATCCAATGCGGATCCTATTATCGCTGCTTTTGGGTTGTTATGTACTTGACTAAAGTGTTCCAAGGACACAGCTAATGCTAAAAATTCACCAAGTGAATCCCAACGCAAGTGATTTTCGTCTAAAAATTGTTCAACATGTTTCGGAGCGGATCCACCAGCGCCAGTTTCAAATAAGCCACCTCCATTCATAAGCGGTACAATTGAAAGCATTTTAGCACTTGTTCCTAGTTCAAGTATTGGGAATAAATCGGTCAGATAATCTCTTAAAACATTCCCCGTCACCGATATAGTATTTAGACCATTTTTGAGTCGTTCTAACGTGAAATGAGTTGCTTCTAAAGGCGATAAAATTTTAAAATCTAAATCTGATGTGTCGTAATCACTGATATACAGATTCACTTTTTTTATGAGGGCTGCATCATGTGCACGATTTTCATCCAACCAAAAAACCGCTGGAGTTTGAGATGCTCGTGCACGAGTTATTGCTAATTTTACCCAGTCTTGAATTGGTGCGTCTTTAACTTGACACATCCGCCAAATATCTCCTTTTTCAACTTTGTGCGAGGTGTATATGGTTCCATCTTGGTCTATGACTTCAACAACACCATCTGAATCAATTTCAAAAGTTTTGTCATGAGATCCATATTCTTCAGCTTTTTGAGCCATCAAACCTACATTTGGTACAGTACCCATTGTGCATGGATTAAAAGCGCCGTGTTTTTTGCAAAAATCTATAGTTGCTGTGTAAATACTTGCATAGCTGCTATCTGGAATGATAGCCTTGGTGTCTTGTTCTAAGCCTTTTGCATTGTACATTTTACCTGAAGTCCGAATCATTGCTGGCATGGAGGCATCAATAATGATATCACTTGGGACGTGTAAATTGGTAATTCCTTTTTCAGAGTTTACCATGGCTAAATCAGGCCCGTCCTCAAGCGCTTTGTTAAACGCTGCTTCAATTTCGCTGCGCTTTTGGGAATCTAATTTTTTTAGTTTATCTAAAATATTTTCATAGCCATTGTTGGGGTTAACTCCAATTTGTTTAAATTCAGTTTTGTAGTTCTCAAAAACGTCTGAGAAAAATAGGCGAATCACATGACCAAAAATGATAGGGTCACTTACTTTCATCATGGTTGCTTTCATGTGTAAAGATAGCAACACCCCGGAGGCTTTAGCTTCCTCAATTTGTTTTTTTATGAATATTTTTAGAGCACTAACGTCCATCAAACTTGCATCAAAAATCTCTTTGTCTAAAAGTTTGATACCTTCTTTTAAAATTGTTTTTTGAGCTGTATGACTGCTATGGACAATACTAACAGTCGTTTCATTTTTTAAGGTCACGGATTGTTCGTTGTGCGCAAAGTCCCCGGATTCCATGCTGGCAACATGGGTTTTAGAATCAGATTTCCATTCTCCCATACTGTGAGGATTCTTTTTGGCATAGTTTTTCACAGCTTTTGGTGCACGACGATCTGAATTGCCTTCCCGTAACACAGGATTTACAGCACTTCCTTTAATTTTATCGTAGAGATTTTTTATTTGCTGTTGTTCGTCACTTTGCGGTTGTTCAGGGTATTTTGGAAGGGCGTATCCATGGGACTGAAGTTCAGCAATAGCCTCCTTAAGCTGAGGTAATGAGGCGCTAATATTTGGCAGTTTTATCACATTGGCTTCTGGGGTTTTGACTAGGCCACCAAGGCTTTTAAGTGCATCTTCTACAGGCTCTTTTTCTGAAATATGTTCTGGAAAAGCGGACAGTATTCTAGCAGCTAATGATATGTTTTTAGTTTCTATGGATATACCATAGGGCTCCAAAAATGAGGAGACAATAGGCAGAAAAGATCGAGAGGCTAATGCAGGTGCTTCATCCGTAATGGTGTAAATAATTTTAGCCATAGAGTAAGCTTTTACAAGTTGATTTTTTCTGTTGTAAATCTTAAAAAGCCTTCAAATATATTAAAAACCCCAATATTAAGAGTTTAAATAACAAATGAATTTTAACATTTTGACAACAATCCAATTTGGTATCTCTTTTTTTGACAAAATGATAAACTTTTAACAAAAAAAAGCGCTGTTATATCAGCGCTTTTGTAAAACTAATTATCTGGGAATAATTACTTAGTACGTTCTTTAATTCTGGCTTTCTTACCAGTTAATTCTCTAAAATAGAAAATACGTGCGCGGCGCACTTTACCACGTTTGTTTATTTCAATTTTTTGCAAGGCAGGCATATTCATAGGAAAGATACGCTCAACTCCAATCGTTCCTGACATTTTTCTAATAGTAAAGGTCTCAGAAGCTCCAGTTCCTCTTTTTTGTAGTACAACGCCACGGAAAAACTGGGTTCTAACTTTTTGACCTTCACGGATTTCGTAAAATACAGTGATGGTGTCACCAGCAGAAAACTCAGGAAAGTCTTTTTTTGTTACAAATTCGTCTTGAACGAATTTAATTAAGGATTCCATAGTAATTATTTTATTGATTTTTTTGAATTAACATGTACGATTATCGCTAGAGGTTAATACGAAATTGGCTGCAAATATAAGCAATAATTAAATGCTTACAATTTATATTAGATTTTTATTCATTTAGTAAATCGGGTCTTTTACTTTTTGTTCTTTCATAGGCTTGTTCCTCTCGCCATTTCTCAATTTCAGGAAAATTTCCACTGAACAACAACTCGGGGACCTCCCATCCCTTGTAGGAACGCGGTCGTGTATAGATGGGTGGCGCTAATAGGTTGTCTTGAAAAGAATCGGTTAAAGCAGAGGTTTCATTTCCTAGAACACCAGGAATTAATCGAATGATAGCATCACACAGAACGGCAGCCCCTAATTCTCCGCCAGATAATACATAATCACCGATGGAAATTTCTTTGGTTATAAAATGATCTCTTACCCTTTGGTCGACCCCTTTGTAATGGCCGCATAAAATGATAAGATTTCCTTTCAAAGAAAGTTGGTTTGCAATGTTCTGATTCAGCAGGCTTCCATCGGGGGTCATGTATATAATTTCCTCATAGTTACGTTCAGATTTTAGTTTTGTGATGCATTTATCAATGGGCTCAATGGTCATTACCATGCCTGCACCACCACCAAATTGATAATCGTCTACGGATTTGTAATTATCTGATGTGTAGTCTCTTAAGTTGTGAACATAAACCTCTACAAGCTTTGCATCTATAGCACGTTTGAGAATTGAAGCTTCAAAAGGGCTTTTAAGTAATTCAGGAACTACACAGATGATGTCAATGCGCATATGTCAAAAATATATCTACAAATATAAGTGAATTATGCTTAGTGATTTGGTAGATTAATAGTAAGTAAAAGGCTTTACCTCTGCTATATATTTAGCAAGAAGTAGTAGTATGTAAATTCACAAAAAAATCGCTTACACTGCTGTAAGCGATTTTTAAATAAGATAGGTTGTTCATTTATCTAAAGCGATAGACCATTTTTTCACCGCTATTTTTTATAATTTCAATTCTATTTACTCTGTCTGAATTTTTAATGAGTGCTTTTTTTACATCTGCTATAGAGTTTACTTTAAGCTCATTAATTCCAATGATTATACAGCCTTTGTCAACACCGTCTGAAATCCATTCTTCCTTGTAATATTCAGATAATTCCTGTAACTCAAGGCCGTATTCTTGATTCTTTTTCTTTAATTCTGAACTTTTGAGTTCACGAAGCGTTCCAATGATGGGGATGTTGATGGTGGTTAGTTTTTCCAGTTTTACTTTCAAATCTTTTATTTTGTTTTTTCTTAACAACTTAACTTCAACAATATCATTTGGACTCTTTGTGTTTAGAAAACCTTTTAAATCTGAGAATTTAGAAATCTTTATTCCGTCAATACTTTTGATGATGTCGCCTTCTTGAATTCCAGACAATTCTGCCCCGCTTTCTTTTTGAACATCGCTAACATAAAAGCCTTCTGTATCTTCAATACCGAGCGCTTCAGATTTTTTGCTATTCAGTTCAGTCCCTATAACACCTAAAATTCCATTTTGAACATTTCCAAATTCCATAATATCTTCCACTACTTTGCGAGCGATACTGCTGGGAACTGCAAAAGAATACCCAATGTAAGAACCTGTCCCTGAAGAAATGGCGGTATTTATGCCTATGAGATCGCCGTAAATATTCACCAGTGCACCTCCAGAATTACCTGGGTTAACTGCCGCATCCGTTTGTATAAATGATTGCGTATTTCTCCCTGAAAGATCTCTTGATTTTGCACTGATTATCCCAGCAGTGACGGTTGAGGTTAAATTAAAAGGATTGCCAACGGCTAACACCCATTCTCCAACCTTGGTTGTGTTGCTATCACCAAAGGTTATATAGCTAAGATTATTGTCTGCTTGAATTTTAAGCAAAGCAATATCTGTACCGGGATCGGTTCCAATAAGTTCTGCTGTAAATGTTTTGTTATTGTTTGTAGTCACTTCAATGGATTTTGCCCCCTGAATAACATGGTTGTTTGTAACGATATAGCCGTCAGGAGAGATAATTACTCCCGACCCTGTACCGACTTGTTCACGGTTTTGTGGACGTCCAAAAAATAAATCTTCATAAGTGGTGTAGCCCTTGCTCGTTGTCGTGTTTTTTACATGGACTACAGCGTGCAGTGTTTTTTCAGCAGCTGTTGTAAAATCAACATTACTACCCCCATTATTCACATTGTTCAAATAATTTACTGGAAAGACAATTGGTTTTTCTGAAATAGAATTGTTTTTGATTTGTAATTTAGGTTGTAGCCATTGCGTGTATGTAATAAGGGTTACAGCGCCACCAAGAACTGACACACTTAAAAAAGAAACAAATTTTTTCATAATCTTGATGTTTGAGTTCAATTTTTAAAAATAATTTTTTATTGCTTAATTTTTTTATAGTTAACTGAAATTTAACAATGATAAGTTCCTTATAAATATGCTTATATTTGCATAGCTTATGTTAGTTAATTTCTTTAAATATCAAGCCACCGGTAATGACTTTGTTATCATTAATAATCTCACAAACATTTTCAACAAAAATGATACCAAACTTATCGCCAGACTTTGTAACCGACGTTTTGGCATTGGCGCGGATGGTTTGATTCTTTTAGAGTCTTCATCTGATTTTGATTTTAAAATGATTTATTTTAATGCCGATGGTCGTGAAAGTAGTATGTGTGGAAATGGCGGCCGTTGTATTGTGGCCTTTGCAAGGCGCATGGGGATTATTAAAGATACCGCAGTCTTTGCAGCCGTTGATGGCCAACATGAAGCAAAAATAGAAGCCACCCAAATTTCCTTAAAAATGCAAGATGTCAAATTGATAGAAAATAAAGGTGGTGGAATTATACTTGACACGGGATCGCCACACTACGTTTCAATGTGTAAAGATTTAGGCAATTTAAATGTTCAAATTGAAGGTGCCAAAATTAGAAACAATTCACTTTTTCTAGAAAATGGAATTAATGTAAATTTTGTAGACCCCATCGATTCAGAAAATTTCGCAATCCGGACTTATGAACGAGGTGTTGAAGGGGAAACATTGTCCTGTGGAACTGGAGCTACAGCCGTCGCTATTGCGATGCATGCGTCTCAAAAAACCAATAGCAATTGTATTACACTTCAAACACAGGGCGGAGATTTAGAAGTCCGATTCAGATTTAAGCACGCCTCTTATATTGATATTTGGTTACGCGGTAGTGTAAATTATGTTTATGAAGGCAGCTTTGAGCATAACTTTTAATTTATAACGATTCATGAATTTAAAAAAAATCGCACTGGCTGTTGTTATGTTAGGCCTGATTGTCATTGCTTACTTTTCGTTTAAAATTTATGCGATTATGTTAGTGCCAAATACTGCTTTCAGTTCTAAAGAAGCTTATATTTTTATTTCTACCGGTGCAACTTACTCTGATGTTCGGTCCGATATAGAACCATTGCTTTTGGACATAGAAAAATTTGATGCGCTTGCCAAACAAAAAAAATACAACATAAATGTAAAAGCGGGCCGTTATCGCATCGCGAGGGACATGACCAATAATGACATCATTAATTCCTTGAGAAGCCAAAACTTGGCAGTCACTGTCGCCTTTAACAATCAACACAGTTTAGGTTTGTTGGCCCAAAGAATTTCAAATCAAGTAGAAGCCGATAGCCTAAGTTTGATGGGTGTTTTTAC
>CAJWNW010000097.1 GCA_913044085.1 uncultured Flavobacteriaceae bacterium
TATAGATCCTTTCAATGGTATGGAGGATTTAAAAAACAAACGCATTGTAACGCCCCTAAACCCAAACCTTACATTTAGCGATGATCCGCTTAGAATGTTACGCGCCATTCGCTTCGCTACGCAATTGGAATTTGAAATAGATCCTTCCGCATTAGAGGCCATTGAGAAAAACCACAGGCGCATTCAAATTATCAGTAAAGAACGCATTGTCATCGAATTGCATAAAATATTAGAAAGTAAAAAACCCTCTATTGGATTTTTACTGCTTGAAAGGACAGGTTTATTGGGTTTAATTATTCCTGAGCTTACGGCCCTGAAAGGAATTGACGAAGTTGAAGGACAACGCCACAAAGATAATTTTTACCACACGCTGGAAGTCTTGGATAATATTGCCCAGCACACTAACAATGTATGGTTGCGTTGGACAGCCCTGCTTCATGATATTGGCAAAGCCCCTACAAAAAAATTTAGTAAAAAAGTGGGGTGGACCTTTCATGGGCATGAACTCAAAGGTTCTAAAATGGTGTATCATTTATTCAAACGTCTTAAAATGCCGCTCAACGACAAAATGAAATATGTTCAGAAGTTGGTTTTTATGAGTTCCAGACCTATCGCAATCTCAGGCGCTGCCACAACCGATGCAGCGGTTCGGCGCTTGTTGTTTGATGCCGGCGATGCAATTGGCGATTTAATGACCCTTTGCGAGGCGGACATCACCACTAAAAATGTTCGGAAGTTTAAAACCTACCTCAACAACTTTAAAATGGTGCGTCAAAAAATGGAGGAAGTTGAAGCACGGGACCAAATTCGGAATTTTCAACCCCCAATTTCAGGTGAAGACATTATGAAAGCTTTCGAACTAAAACCTTGTAGAGAAATTGGAATTATAAAAGAATTTATCAAAGAAGCCATATTAGAAGGCGAAATCCCAAACGAATTCAATGCAGCACATGCATTGATGCTTGAAAAAGGTAAGCAGTTAGGACTGAAAACTACGCTATGAAACATTATTTTAGATCGCTCTCTAAAGCGGCACTGCTCATGATTTATCTGGTGATTATAGCCGGAGCAATCGTCCGCATGACAGGCTCCGGAATGGGCTGCCCAGATTGGCCTAAATGTTTTGGCTACTATGTGCCTCCAACCCAAGGAAAACAGCTATTGTTTAAACCCAATCACAGCTATAAAAAGGGTATGATGATTTTGATGAACCAAGAGCAATTCATGGTCGCTAAGAAAGACTTTATAAGCAATCAAACACTACAAGATAGCAACTGGGAAGTTTATAGCGTGCATGATTATGCAGTATATGACCCTGTACACACTTGGATTGAGTACATCAATAGGCTCATTGGCGCTTTGGCAGGAATTCCCATACTAATTTTAGCCATCTTATCCTTTTGGCTTTTTAAGGAAAACCCTTGGGTAACTGTCATATCCTTGCTCACAGTGTTTGGAATGGGCTTTCAGGCATGGCTTGGGAAAACGGTCGTTGATTCAAATTTAGCACCTTTTAAAATCACCATTCACATGGTCATGGCCCTGATTATTGTGGTTTTTATCTTGTACCTCATATTTAGCACCAAAACATCCTTCAAATCTCAAGCATACCACTCCATGTTTTACAATGTTTTAGGTATTGGTCTTGTATTAACATTAATCCAGATTGTTTTGGGAACCCAGGTCCGGCAATTTGTAGATGAACAAACCAAACTCATAGGCTATGAGAAAAATCTTTGGCTTGCCAAGCCTGAAATAAACTTTTACATCCATCGATCTACCTCTATTTTGGTGCTCTTGATCAATGGATACTTGTGTTACAAAAACAAAACATTAAACTTAGGCTTTCGTAAAATAAATCTTGTGATGGGATGTATTCTTTTGGAAGTATGCACAGGAATATTGATGTATTATTTTGATTTTCCTTTTCTAAGTCAGCCTTTACATCTTGTTATAGCCTCTGTTTTATTCGGAATTCAGATGTATATTGGCCTCGAAATATTACATCAAAAAAAATTATCAACTCAGCGTTGCTAAAAACATATAAAAATGATTTACAGATTCAGAGCCATATTAGACCACGATCAAAAAGAAGATATTTTTAGAGATATAGAAATTAGAAAAACTGACACTTTTGAAGACTTACACAATGTCTTGACCCAATCTTTTGGATTTGATGGCAGTGAAATGGCCTCGTTTTATATCAGCAACGACCAATGGGAACAAGGACAGGAAATCGCTTTATTTGATATGGGTCAAAATACAGATGTTAAAATGATGAACGAAACCATTGTTGAAGAACTCATCAATGAAGACAACAACAAACTCATTTACATATACGATTTTTTGAACATGTGGACATTTTTAATCGAATTGGGAGAAATCGTTGAAGAAGCCCAAGGGACTGATTATCCAAACCTAATGTTTGTTTGCGGTCAAGTCCCCTCTGAAGCACCAGAAAAACAATTTGAAGCTGAGGACCCAAACAGCATACAAGACGGTACAGACGATCTTTTTGACGACTATGGAGAATCCTGGAATTGGAATTAAACAAGTTAGTGCGTAACGATTTGCGGTTTCATTCGTCATACATAAACAATTATGGACACAGTTCTTCATTTAGAAAATATCAGCAAGAGTTTTGGCTACCTGAAAGCGGTAGAAAATCTGTCTTTTGAAATAAAAAAAGGCAATATTTATGGGCTTTTAGGACCCAACGGCAGTGGGAAATCTACCACCCTTGGAATGGTTTTAAATGTCGTGAATAAATCCGCTGGAAATTACAGCTGGTTTGGTGGGAATATAGACACACATCAAGCGTTAAAAAAAGTAGGTGCCATCATAGAGCGTCCCAACTTTTATCCCTATATGTCAGCCTACCAAAACCTTAAGCTGGTATGTATAATTAAGGGGGTTTCATATGCGGCGATTGAAAAAGTCTTGGAAACTGTCGAGCTATTGGATCGCAAAAACAGCTTGTTTAGTAACTTTTCTCTTGGGATGAAACAACGTTTGGCCATCGCTTCAGCATTGCTTAACGACCCAGAAGTTTTAATCCTTGACGAACCTACTAATGGTCTTGACCCACAAGGGATTCATCAAATTAGAGAAATCATCAAAGCGATTGCAAAAAAAGGCACTACCATTCTTTTGGCTTCTCACCTATTGGATGAAGTTGAAAAAGTTTGTAGCCATGTCGTAATTTTAAGAAAAGGAAAAAAATTGTATTCTGGCCGAGTGGATGAAATGATTTCCAGTCATGGATTTTTTGAAATGAAAAGCAATCAAATGAAAGGGCTTTTGAAGTTTTTAGATACACAGCCAAACATAGCCCACTACAAAGAAGAAAATGGACTGGTAACAGCCTTTCTTTCCGAGCCCTTAGAATCGGAAATCTTTGTGAAATCGTTGATTGACAATAAAATTATTTTGACACATTTCATCAAACGCAAGCAGAGTCTTGAAGAACAGTTTTTACAACTTACAGATATCAAATGATACGCTTATTACAGTTAGAATTACAAAAATTACTCCTAAACAGGACCAGTAAAATACTCATCTTTATCTCTTTTATTTTACCCCTTTGCGTCATTGTATTGTCGGCTATAAAAATCAATTTTTTTGGATTTTTCACCTTAGAATTGGGTGAACTTGGCATCTTCAACTTTCCGATCGTTTGGCACATTACAACCTACTTTTCTGCCTTGTTTAAATTTTTCTTTGCCATTGTGGTCGTTTCAATGATTGGAAACGAATACAGCAATAAAACTCTAAAACAAAACCTTATTGATGGGTTGTCCAAAAGGGAATTTATTCTTTCTAAATTTTACACCATTGTGTTTTTCTCTGTTATTTCAACGCTTATCATTTTTATATTGTCTCTTGTTTTAGGACTTGTGTATTCTAGCTACAACGAAATAAGCATTATTATCAGAGAAATTGAATTTTTACCAGCCTATTTCTTAAAACTACTGGGCTTCTTTTCGTTTTGTCTATTTTTAGGCGTCCTTGCCAAACGCTCCGCTTTCGCTTTGGCCTTTTTATTCGTTGATTTTATATTGGAATGGATTGTTTTTGGTTTGATTATTTGGAAGTCTAATATTGAAATGGCCACTAAAATTCAAAACTTTTTCCCCTTGACTGCCATGTCAAATCTCATCAAACAACCTTTTCAAAGATTGGCCATGTCTAAATTTCCAGAAAAAAATGATTTAGGCTATGATTATGTTGTTCATTTTGACAGCTTAATTATTGTTTTTTTTTGGACCGCAATTTTTATACTTTCAGCATATAACCTTTTAAAAAAAAGGGATTTATAAGCAATTAATATATTTTTATTTCTAAATTAAAGTTATGTTAACAGCCTATATTTTATAACATTTTTTTTTAGTTTTGTCTCATACTACTACTAAAATTGAGATTATTCTTTTTCTTCCTTTTGTTTGTTCAGCTGGTGTTTTCTCAAGCGGAAGCTTCCCATTGGTACTTTGGAAATGGCGCAGGACTTATTTTTGACACCATTGCAGGAACTGTTGTAAGTACAAATGCTGCAGCCACAACAATTAATACAAGTGAGGGCTGTTCATCTATTTCAGATTTCAATGGCAATCTATTATTCTATACAGACGGCCGTAACGTTTGGGATAGAAATCACATCATCATGCCCAACGCAAATTACAATGCAGGAACGGGCTTATTGGGCGACCCCTCCAGCACTTCATCAGGTTTGATTGTACCTAAGCCAGGCAATCCAAATCAATATTATATTTTTACAGTTGACGAACCCCATCATCAAAATGCATTTGCTTTTCCAAACCAAGGACCAGCTGATGAATTCGGAAATCCTATTCCATTTTATACAGCACCTGGTGGTAATCCCGTCGGTAGTATTCCAGGAGATGATGATGGTTTCAATAACGGAGTAGCATATTCATTAATAGACCTTACTCTAAATGGTGGTAATGGTGATGTGGTTTCAACTGAAAAAAATGTTCAATTGCAAACTTATGACATTACAAGTCAAGCGCAAGAAAGCTACAAGTCTTCAGAAAAAATTACCTCAGTTGAACACAGTGATGGTCAATCTTATTGGGTTTTAACTCATTTTACAGACAAATTTTATGCATTTAGAGTAGACGAATCTGGCGTTAATACAGCACCTACAATAACTAATATCACTCCACTCATAACGGAGCAAGGTTACAGAAGAAATGGTATTGGATATATGAAAGCATCTCCAGATGGTGCAAAAATAGCTCTAGCTCATAGGCAAAATGGCAACGAAGCTGGTGGAAATTCTTTCAATACAGGTAGCGTTTGGCTTTATGACTTTGATAATCAAACTGGCATAGTTTCTAACCCATTAAATTTATATCCAAACTCTGGCCCCTATGGTGTTGAGTTTTCAGCAGAAGCCACCAAGTTGTATGTGACGACTGATGACTCAGTTGTTCAATTTGATTTAGAGGCAACTAATCCAGCAGCGAGCATTACTACTGTTCACAGTGGATTTGATTTTATTGGTGCTCTTCAGCTTGGTCCAGATGGCAAAATTTATGCTGCTAACACTGGGAATCAAAGTGCGCTAGATGTAATCAATGCACCAGAAGAATTAGGTGTGCTTTGTGATTATACGAACGCTGGCATAACACTGGCACCTGGCACTTTTGCAATAATAGGTTTGCCACCCTTTATCCAATCATTTTTTTTAGCTTCAATAAATACACAAAATTTTTGTTCTGAAAATGCAACAAGTTTCAGCATAAATAGTAACCAAACATTTGATAGTATTGAATGGGACTTCGGAGATGGTATTGGTTTGTCAAATAGTGAGAATCCAATTTATGTTTACTCAATTCCTGGTGAATATACTGTATCAGCAACAATAACAGCAGGAACTGAAACAAGTGTTTTTTTTGAAACAATTCAAATAAACCAAACACCTACAGCAAATCCTGTTGAAGATCTATTTGAATGTGACGACGACAATGACG
>CAJWNW010000098.1 GCA_913044085.1 uncultured Flavobacteriaceae bacterium
CTCCAAAAGTCTCTACAACTGCATCGTTAAAGAAAAGCTCTATAGCATCATCACCGTTATGATTAAAATCATTTGCATTATTGTAAATCAAAACTTGATCAAATACATTACTAGCATTCATATAAACATCAGCGATAGTTGCTGTAGCACCACTGGATCTGGCAACAAGAATGTGGTCTCCTGCAGATGCAGAACCTGTTAGTTCTAGTTCCTCACCATCGGTTCCACCACCATTGGTAGCAACACCAATACCATAGGCACTTAAGTCTGCAATGTCTTCAGAAGCTACTAAATGAATAGCTTTCAACCAAGCACCTGGAGTTGAAAAATCAATAATACCTTGTAGTGATAATGCAGGTTCAGGGTCTTCTTGCCCTTCACCATCACCCGAAGCTACCGTGTTTTCGTAAGTACCTGTAGAGATTTTAAATTGATCTACCTCTACAGAACCATCACCATTTTTTGAACAAAACTGTAAAAATTTAATCACCGCACTAGGAGCTAGGGTTTGTGTCGCTGCATTCCATGTAGTGGATTGGTTCGAGTCGTTAGTAGCCATGGTCAAGCCATAAGGGTTTGTAGGATTTTCATTTGGACTGCCAACCCAAAAAGTTGAAGTTTTATTTATAAAATCCATGGTCGTACCAAGTGTGATTTGCTCACTGTAAATGGCTGAACTACCCAAACCTCCTTGATCTTTTGAACCTCCGTATTGTACACCATTATTAAATACTAAAGATTCCACTTTAATATCACTATTGGTAGCATCATGAGTTAACTTTAATCCTGCCATTCTATGGTTTGTACCATAACTAGAATTTCCAGCACCCTTTAAAAATAGTTGCTGGATTGTCCCAGTACCAGATAAATCTATGTTGTTATAAGTAATCGAAATGTGAAGCTTACCGTCAACAAGGTCCGCTTCTGTTATATCAATATT
This sequence comes from uncultured Flavobacteriaceae bacterium, assembly GCA_913044085.1. GTDB lineage: Bacteria > Bacteroidota > Bacteroidia > Flavobacteriales > Flavobacteriaceae > UBA3537. Next base: position 941 of record CAJWNW010000098.1, read on the forward strand.
CTGAAGAAAAGAACCAGAAAAACCATTTCCTGTTAAACCTCTTCCTGACTGAACTACAGAGTTAGGATCAGAAACTCCAGATTGGTCACCATTCTTTAACCAACCTAAGCTATTACCTCCGGAAGTTGAGAATCCATCTCCGTATGTTATTGCTGTTGATCCACCAACAAAGTCACAAACTGCGATAACAGTTTCGGATAAATCACTGGAGGGATTAGTAACAGTAATTGTACCATACATTGAATTAGGATGTGGAGCACATTTGTAGTCGTGAGCACCAACAGTGGTAAAGGTGTGAGAGTACGTGTGACCTTGGGAAAAATAGCCTTCAACGAATCCAGGCTCGGTATTATCACCAATTTGTTCTAAGTTGTGTGTACCAGGCCCCCAAGTCCATGTGACAGTATCACCTACTTCAATAGAGAGCTGTTGATTGACGCTATCTCCAGTAGTAGACCAGCCCAAATCATAGGATTGTTGAGCCGTCAGAATAGTCACAAAAAAAGAAAAAAGAAAAAGTAATTTTGTTTTCATGGAATAAATTATTTTATTGTTAATTTGAATTTGTGTTTGGTTTTTGTGTCAAAACTACAAATATGGTTTAATTAATACAATTAAAGTCATTGTGAACCTATACAAAAACCATACATACATATAAATAAAGAAGCTGTAATTTTTAATTTAATCAAAATTTTGAAATAACGCTCATTTATTAAGAGGATTGAATTAAATAACATTTTTTAATATTTATATACTAAAAACAAGAAATTCATATTTCCGTAGAATAAAAGAGGGATGAAAAATGCTAAATATTATTCATCCATAAATTTTTCCATAATGGAATCGCTAACACCCATGTTGCTAAAGCCACCGTCATTGAAGAGATTTTGCAATGTAACACGTTTTGTTAGGTCACTAAACAAAGTCAGAGTGTAATTTGCACAATCAAGTGCGGTCGCATTTCCTAGAGGTGACATTTTTTCTGCATAAGCAATAAAACCATCAAAGCCTTTGACCCCTTTGCCTGCAGTCGTAGGCGTAGGAGATTGTGATATTGTATTCACACGAACATTTTTGTCACGTCCAAAAAAGTATCCAAAACTACGGGCAATGCTTTCTAAATAGGCTTTATTATCGGCCATGTCGTTGTAGTCAGGAAAAACACGCTGGGCAGCCATATAAGACAAGGCAACAATACTGCCCCATTCGTTCATGGCATCGGCCTTATACAAAGTTTGCATAACCTTGTGAAAAGACATTGCAGAAACATCAGTCCCTTTTTTGGTCCAGTCGTATTTTTGGTCTGTGTAAGGGCGGCCCTTTCTCACATTGACAGACATACCAATAGAGTGTAAAACAAAATCTATTTTACCGCCTAAAATTTCCATAGATTTTTGTACTAAATTTTGCAGATCTTCTTCAGATGTTGCATCGGCGGGAATAATTTGAGAGCCAGTTTTTTTCGCCAATTTATCAATCGCACCCATACGCATCGCAATTGGTGCATTGGTCAGAACAAATGTTCCGCCTTCTTCATGAACACGTTCTGCTGTAATCCAAGCAATAGAGTTGGGATCTAAAGCCCCAAAAATGATTCCTTTTTTTCCTTTGAGTAATTGATATGACATTGATTGATTTATTTAGTTGATATTAATGCACAAATATACCATTAATTCAACAACTGCTTGGCATGAGCCTTTGCAGATGCTGTAAGATTCAAACCACCCAGCATTTGAGTAATTTCTTCCAATCGCTCTTCTGAATTTAGGTGTTTTAATTGTGTAATGGTCGTATTGTTTTTTTCTGTCTTAAAAACTTTAAAGTGAGCGTTTCCTTTAGCTGCTATTTGAGGCAAATGCGTGATGGTAAACACTTGCATGTATCGGCTCATTTCCTGCATAATAGACGCCATTTTATTGGATATTTCTCCAGAAACACCAGTGTCAATTTCATCAAACATAATGGTTGGTAGTTGTTGATGCTTGGACAAAATAAACTTCACAGCCAACATGATCCTGGAAAGCTCCCCTCCAGAGGCTCCTTTTTTTAACGCTAAAAACTGTCCGCCTTTATTGGCTTGTAATAAAAAAGACAAGCAATCTTTACCATTAGAAAGAAAGTTTTCTGAAGGCGTAATGTCAATTTTAAATTTCGAATGTGGCATGCCCAATTGCTTTAGTAGTGCCTCTAATTCGGATTTAAGCTTGGGTAAAACGGATTGGCGTTTATTAGTTATTTTATCAGATGTAAGTCTTAATTTATCTGTGTTTTCGTCTAATGAAATATTTAGAGCCTTGAGACGCAGTTCATAATCCCCAAGTTGGGCCGTTTTGAGTTGCAGCGCTTTATAAACTTCGTTAAGAGCGTCTGTAGAATTAACGTTGTGCTTATTGAAAAGGTCATGAACTTTCTTTAGCTGTGTTTCAATGTTATTTAAGCGTTCCGAATCAGGATCTAAGCGGTTCAATTCAGCATCAATCTCTGAGCAAATATCATCTAATTCAATTGTAATAGTGTCCACGCGTTCGAAAATTGAACGGTAGTGAGAAGACAATGCACTCAACTTTTGAAGACGTTGTTTAAGGGCCATCAAATGCGCATTAATTCCAATATCATCAGCATTCAAACTCTGAGTTGCAAATTCTAATTCTGATTGAATTTCATCTAAGTTACTCAAAGTGTTGTAATCTGACTCCAAGGCTTCAAAATCAAGACCCAGTACATTAGAATCCTCCAGCTCCAATCTTAAAAAACTGTGATAATCATGCTCATTTTTAGACTGTTGTTTCTGCAACTCAAGCGCCTTTATTTCCTTTTGAAGCTCTATATTTTTTGATAGCAAATCACTGTAATCTTCAACAAGTGCTGTTGTTTTTGCCAAAGCATCTATGATTTGAAACTGAAATGCGTCTTGGGTCAAAGAAAGTGTTTCATGTTGGGAGTGAATGTCAACAAGACGGCGACCTAAAGCTAACAATAGATCCAATTTAACCGGTGAATCATTTACAAATGCTCTTGATTTACCGGATGGAAGCACTTCACGTCGGATGATTGTTTCAGACTCGTATTCTAAATCGTATTTCTGAAAAAAAGATTGTAAATTATATACATCCAATTGAAAAACGCATTCTATGATGCTTTTTTTTGAAGGATTTTTGATGTTTGACAAATCTATACGTTTTCCCAAAACCAATGACAAGCCACCCAATAAGATAGATTTACCCGCACCTGTTTCACCTGTTATGGTGGTCAACCCTGAGTTAAAGTCCACTTGAAGGTTTTCAATTAGAGCATAATTTTTTATGTGAAGATGAGAGAGCAATGGCCAGCGTTAAAATTTAATTTTTTGCCATTTTTTTGAATGGATTGGAGCAACTTTATTTAAAACAGAAACCAAATCGTTGATTTTGACTTTTGGTCCCGAAGAAAAAATATCTGTGATTTCATCAGCCTTGGCATCAAAAAAAGCACGAACCAGTAAGGAGTTTGGCCTACGTTTATTCAAGCTTTGAAAATTAACAATAGTCTTAGATATTACATTTTTAGCAGCTTTGGAATCGGAAGCCATAATATCTAAACCTGTACGGTGATAAGTATATAAAGCAGATCGGAATTCACTGTAGGTATTGGACATTATATTGTCTATCAAAACCCGACGGGTTTGGTCTCCTCCCTTAGGGGGCTCCCATCCTTTTGAATTTCCGCGTTGCGAATAATTAGCGATGTCTCTGGCTTGTTCGTAATATTTTTGACCGCCGTTGAGTTCAAAGGTATCTGCATCCATCCCAAGAATCATATACACATGAAATCCAATGACTGAAATGAGGTTGGATTCAAACTGGCTGGAATTAAAGTTTAAATTTTGATATTCTAAATAATTAAAATTGAAGTCTTTATCATTGAAATTATAAACTGAAGTGCTGTAAGAGGAATTAAATACAGGTCTTACCGACTGGACTTGAATGCTGGCCTGAAAAGCATCAGAACTGTAACTTTGAATAATGATGACCATGCTACATTCAATTCGTTCATGAGTCTCATATGTTTTGTTGGTCCAACGCGTATTGTTTACAAACTCATAGAGTTGTTTTTCTAGGGTTTTAAAAACCTGAACATTTTCATTTCCAGTTTGTTGGGCATTAACAACCAAATTACAATTGAGCTCCTGAGCCAACATTGGCAAAGTAAACAACCATAAAATTAAAAAATACTTATTTTTAACCATCGCATCTTTTTATAAGTTCAGATAAAATATCATCGGCAACTTCAGCCTTAGGTTTTAAAGGATACTTTGTTTGTTTTAATTCTTTATCAATAATAGTAATTTTATTGGTATCAACACCAAAACCAGCACCCAAATCGTTTAAGGAATTTAGAACGATTAAATCTAAATTCTTTGATTTTAGTTTTTTTATGGCATTTTCAGTTTCAGAGTCAGTCTCTAAAGCAAAACCAACCAAAAATTGTGTTGTTTTTTGAGCCCCTAAGGAAGCTAAAATATCCTCCGTCTTTTCTAATGTTATTGATAACGTTTGGGACGTCTTTTTTATTTTGGAAAGCGATGTGTTTATTGGTCTGTAATCTGCTACTGCTGCTGATAAAATTGCGGCATCTACAGATTTAAAATACTGGTTAACAGTGTCATACATTTCTTTGGCACTTAAAACTGGAAGGGTAGAAACACGGCTGCTATCGGCCTTGTGATGGGTGGACCCTGTAATTAGAATGACCTCAGCACCATACCTAGCAGCACTGTTAGCAATTTCAATTCCCATTTTCCCAGACGAGTGGTTGCCAATGAAGCGAACCGGATCAATGGCTTCATAGGTCGGGCCTGCGGTTACTAATATTTTTTTTCCATAGAGTGGAAGGTTTTCTAAAATATGGGCTTCAATTGTCTCCACAATTGTCTCTGGTTCAGCCATACGACCCATACCGACCAGACCACTTGCCAAGGTACCAAAAGCCGATGGGATTAAAATATTACCATAGGACTG
>CAJWNW010000099.1 GCA_913044085.1 uncultured Flavobacteriaceae bacterium
ATAGACCAATTTTTCTAAGCTTTGTAACAATAGCTACATCACTTTCCGCACGAGCCCAATCAGATTGTTTTCTGTAGATTTGATCAGTCATTCCAAAAAATCTATCAGGACCCGCACACCGTGCTATCATTGACGCCCACATGCCATATTTATCAAAATAAACTTCTCGGTAAACAAACTTAACAAGCCCCTTATCAATATAATTAATTTTCAGCTTGGGATAAACATCGGCGTGAAAGGTGGCACAATGAGGACAAGTAAAAGATGCATATTCAATTATCTCAATTGGGGCATACTCGTCACCCTGCATCATTTCTGTTATAGGTTTCTTATCTTCGGAGGGCTCTTCAGCATTTGCAACGAAAGGAAGATCAAGTTTACTTCGATTCTCTTTTTCAAAACCAAATTGTAAGAAGTAAACAAACCCAAAAAATATTAATAATAATGAAAATTTTCGCATGATGTTTACCTTTCAGAAGAGGATCTATTACTAAGCTTTGTAAATACATTTATAGCCAATTCTTCAAGTCCTTGTCTGAGATTTTTATCATCAATTTCATTTACGGCTTTCTCAAGGCTGGGAGAAATTTTTCCACTTATTTTATTTTTTTTTGGCATAATATTCATAGAAGCTTCGTTTTTGCCAATTAATGCAACAGGTGACGACTGGGTTATTTTTATTTTATGAACCGCATTATAGCCATACACCGCGTTAATTTTATTTCTTATAAATTCCTTTTGCATTTCGAGAATAGGTCCATTTGATCCTGATGTAAGAATTGTGAGTGTAGCACCTAAACCATCAGTTCTGTAGCTTACTTGAGTAGGGATAGATACAGATGAAATTTCTTCTCCAACAATCTCACCCCAGTGCGTCAAAACGCGAGATTGCGCAAAACCTCGTGACTCACCAGCTCGTTGAATATTTTTTTTTAACAACACCGATGCTTTTTTGAATCCATTCTTCCGCATTTCTATATTATCATACACCTATATTTAACGACCCGCTGTTTTAAGGTATAAACCTATGATCAACAGATTACCCAATGCAGATTAGCATAGATAATAAACCAGATCCAAACAAGTTGTTGGACTGGTACGATTGTAACGCTAGAGAGATGCCTTGGCGCATTGCTCCTAAAAATAGACTAGCTGGCACACAACCAAATCCTTACCACGTTTGGTTATCTGAAATTATGCTTCAGCAAACAACAGTAGCCTCGGTAAAGCCCTACTTCACAAAATTTACTAAAAGATGGCCAACAATATTTGACTTAGCAAATGCCAAAGATGATGATGTTATGGGAGCTTGGGCAGGATTAGGTTATTATGCAAGAGCGCGGAATTTACTAAAGTGTGCGAGACTGATTGCCAAAAATAAAAGCGGTAATTTCCCTCAAGAAATTGGAGCGTTATTGAAATTACCTGGTATAGGTCCTTATACTGCAGCAGCGATTTCTTCAATCGCTTACGATAATCCAGAAACAGTAGTAGATGGTAATGTTGAACGGGTTATTTCAAGAATTTTCAATGTTCATACAGAACTACCAAAAGCCAAAAAAGAGCTGTCCGTTTTGGCAAAGCAACTCACGCCAAAAATTAGGTCTGGGGATTATGCCCAAGCTATAATGGATCTAGGGGCAACTATTTGCAAACCTAAACTACCAAATTGCGACATTTGCCCTTGGGTAAATCATTGTATTTCCAAAAAGGCTGGAACCTCCATGTATTTGCCACGGAAATTGAAAAAAGCAAAAAAGCCAATACGTTATGGCATCGCATACTTTGTTGAAAGGGTTGATGGAGCAATACTCACTGAAATAAGGCAACCAAATGGTCTTTTAGGAGGAATGCTCAGCCTTCCGTCTACTGTATGGGGAGATACTTTTCAGGATGACCCACCAATGGATGGGGATTGGAAAATAAAAAATGACGTTGTAAAACACACATTCACACATTTTGACTTAATTTTAAAAGTTATGCATATTACTGCGAATTTAAAGCAGGCCCCGAAAAGGGGAAAATTCTTGAAACCAGATGATTTTGACCCAAATAATCTACCAACAGTTATGAAAAAAGTTTGGCGATCAATTAAACATTGAAATCAAATATTTTTAAGCGATATTTTAAAGTTTAACATAAGTAACCAAGTCAACGTAAACAGAAAAAAACCATTATTAGATTTTCTTTTATAAAAATTCAAAAGCTTAAGTGATGTCCGACAAAAATATTTTATCGTCCTTTAAATCTACAGCACCGTTTTGGTCTTCTATTGTATTTGCTGTATCACTATGGATTTCTTTTTTATTAAAGGGTTGGGCAATTCTACTGCTTCCAACAATGACGTTGGCAATATTGCCATTAATCGACCAATATGTAGGATTGCGGATTGAAAATTTAGACCCGAATTTGGAAAAACCTAAGCTATTTTGGTATCAGTTAATAACTCTGATCTGGGCTCCAATCCAATTTATCACTCTATTTGGAATTCTGGCACTCACAATTACGACTGATATGACCTTAGTGGAAAAAATTGGTTTATTTTGTGCTATGGGCGTTTTAACAGGAACAATAGGGATTAATTATGCTCATGAACTGATGCATAAATCTGGAAAGTTAGAACGATGGCTAGCAGATTTACTTCTTTCGATGGTGATATACTCACATTTTCGTTCGGAACATTTGCTGGTTCACCATATCCATGTGGGAACACCAAAAGACCCCGTAACGGCTAAATATAATGAGAGCTTTTATAGATTTTTCATCCGAGTTCTAATTCAATGTCCAATTTCATCATTCAAATCAGAAACTAGAAAACTTGGGCGTAAGGGTCTGCCACCAAGTGATTTTTCTAATCCATTTTATATCTACTTCGCCTTACAGTTTTCTATGATAGTTTTGTCAATTCTAATTGGTGGTTTTTTAGGATTATTTTTGTTCGTACTTCAATCACTTATTGCGATATTATTATTGGAGCTGGTAAACTATATAGAACATTACGGTTTGTCGCGTAAAATTTTAAAAAATGGTAAGTATGAGTATGTGCAACCTCACCATTCTTGGAACTCTACTTACAAGGTATCAAATTGGGTTCTGATTAACCTTCAAAGACATTCTGATCATCATTTTAAACCGACCAGAAGTTTTCCATTACTCCAAAATCTTGGAGCAACAAAGGCTCCACAACTTCCACATAGCTATCCAGCAATGGGAATTTTAGCCCTTTTCCCAAGTAGTTGGATGTCAGTCATGAACCCGAGGGTTAATCGTTGGCGAGCAATGTTTTATCCAGAAATAACTGATTGGTAGCAATAAGCTTAAAAAAAATCCGCCCAGTGGGCGGACTTTAGTCTAATGCGGTCTCAAACCACAGGCTATGTAATTACAATGTTACTTCTGAGCGAATTTGTTGTCGCAAAATATCAATAGGCACCATTTTTCCATCCCGCCTAAAACCCCAATATGTCCAGCCATTACAACTTGGGGCGCCCTCGAGAGCAGCGCCAACTTGATGGATTGATCCTTTTATATCGTCCCCTATCAACGTACCGTCAGCTCTAACTTTTGCTTTATGCCGCCCATTCAAAGACCACAATTGTTCGCCAGGTGACAACATTCCTCGTTCAATAATTTGACCAAAAGGCACCCTAGGTTCTGATCGTTTGCTTGTTGAAACTTCTAGTACCTCTTTGTCAAATTTTTTGATTTGCTTAATTCTATTTTCCGCGACTTCTATGTAACTCTGCTCTTTTTCGATCCCAATAAACTCCCGGCCAAGCATTTTAGCCACTGCACCTGTAGTACCAGTTCCAAAAAATGGATCTAACACAACGTCATCCGGATTAGTTGCTCCGACTAATATTCGGTGCAACAAACTCTCCGGCTTTTGGGTAGGATGGGCTTTTTCACCTTTGGTATTTTTTAGTCGCTCATTTCCATTACAAATCGGCAAAACCCAATCTGAGCGCATTTGGATTCCTTCATTCAAAGCCTTAAGGGCTTCATAATTGAATGTGTATTTTGCGCCCTCTGACTTGGAAGCCCAAATCATTGTTTCGTGTGCGTTAGTCAACCTTTTACCCCTAAAATTAGGCATTGGGTTTGATTTTCGCCATATTACGTCGTTTAGAATCCAAAACCCCTTATTTTGCAAAGATGCCCCAACTCTAAAAATATTGTGATAGCTTCCGATAACCCAAATTGCACCATTAGGTTTTAAGATGCGCCTAGCTGCCGTCAGCCAGCTATCAGTAAAATTATCATAAGTTTTGAAACTATCAAATTGATCCCAAGCATTATCGACGGCATCAACTTTTGAATGATCAGGACGGTGCAGCTCTCCTTTTAACTGCAAATTATAAGGAGGATCAGCAAAAATCAGATCGATTGACTCCGCTGGAAGACTATCCATTATTGTAATGCAATCTCCATTTAAAATTTTATTTAATGGGAGTTTAATACACTCCTCGGTATACGTTTTAATTGACATTCTAGCCTCAAAATTTAGGCGCTTTTTAGCGCTCGTGATTTGCGCACAGAATGATTCAAACATGATTCGAGGTCAATTTATTTTTTTAATTCAATTACTTAAATATTTTCTTGATACAAGATGTTGTGTACTGGCTTAAAAGAACGCCTATGATATGGGGTTATGCCTATATTTAGAATTGCTGATTTATGGAATTTTGTGGGATATCCTACATTTTGAGACCAATCATAACCCGGAAACTCTTTATCCAAGCGCGACATAATACGGTCGCGTGTTATTTTTGCAACAATCGAAGCAGCAGCAATCGAGAACGACTTACTATCCCCCTTAATAATGGTTTCAGCTCTACTCTCTAAATTCTCCGGACTTTTGTTTCCATCTATTAAAACAAAATCTGGCTTAGTTCTAAGCCCTTCAATAGCTCTTTTCATTGACAGCAAACTAGCTTGTAAAATGTTGATTTGATCTATTTCTTTTACTGAAGAATGAGCCACGCAAAATGTGCATGTGTTTTGGATTGCATGAAAAAGTTTTTCCCTATTTTTCAAACTCAATTTTTTAGAGTCGTTCAGTCCAGTTGGAATATTCTGTGGATCTAATATAACCGCAGCTGCGGTTACAGGTCCAGCTATACATCCTCTTCCTACTTCATCAACGCCAGCGATCACTTTATAGCCTTTTTTTATCAATCCGGTCTCAAAATCAAAATTGGGCAATGACATGGATCAGCCTTATAAAAATCCTGCTAGAGGTTTTTTGTTAACATAGGTAAACTGTAACTTGTAATTTATTTATTCTTTCCTCAAAATTAACGGTAAAAAGGGGTCTATAATTTGAGTCGCTTAGAAAACCGTACTTTGACCCTCAGAGATGTATCAGAAGCTTCTGGAGTATCTGAGATGACAGTAAGCCGGGTGCTTCGAGGTCGTGGTGACGTTTCTCAGAGCACACGGGAAAAGGTCCTGCAGGCAGCTAAAGCACTTGGATATGTTCCTAATAAAATTGCAGGCGCCCTTGCGAGCCAACGAGTAAATTTAGTTGCAGTAGTAATCCCCTCAATGTCCAATATGGTGTTCCCAGAGGTTTTAACTGGTATAAATTCAATTTTAGAAAACACCGAATTGCAGCCAGTAGTTGGAGTAACAGACTATCTACCAGAAAAAGAGGAAAAAGTTCTTTATCAAATGTTATCCTGGCGACCGTCGGGAATTATAATAGCTGGCTTAGAGCATTCGGACGCCTCAAAAGCAATGCTAAACAGTACAAATATCCCTGTTGTAGAAATAATGGATATAGATGGAGATCCAATAGATTCAGCAGTTGGTATTTCCCACAAACGTGCAGGCCGACATATGGCGAAAGCGATATTGGAGGCCGGTTATAGAAAAATAGGGTTTTTAGGAACGAAAATGCCGTTAGATCATCGCGCA
>CAJWNW010000100.1 GCA_913044085.1 uncultured Flavobacteriaceae bacterium
AAAAGATGTTAGTCCTACAGTTTAAGCGGACTTTATTATCTTAGCATCAATACAAAACAAAATGAAGCCGAGTAAAACAGTTATCATAACAGGAACCAGCAGAGGTATTGGATTTGAACTCGTTTCCTTATTTTCAAGAGCAGGTTATGCTGTTTTGGCACTTTCAAGAAATGCCGAACCTATATCTAATATGGCCTATAAAAATACTACTGCATTTTCATTTGATTTGAATATGCCAGAAGCTTATGAAGCCGTTGAAGCTTTTATAAACAATGAATGGAATCAGGTTGATATTTTGATTAACAATGCCGGATCCTTAATCAATCGGCCTTTTGCACAAACCACAATAGAAGACTTTAAAAATGTTTATAACACCAATGTTTTTGGAGTTACTGAACTTACCAGGCGTGTAATTCCTTTTATGGGCTCCAGTGGTCATGTTGTTAACATCAGTTCAATGGGCGGGGTGCAAGGCTCTGCTAAGTTTGCCGGTTTGTCTGCCTACAGCTCCAGCAAAGGTGCTTTAATAACACTAACAGAACTTTTGGCTGAGGAGTATAAGGGCACAGGTCCATCTTTTAATGTTTTGGCTTTGGGTGCAGTTCAAACGGAAATGCTGGAAGCCGCTTTCCCAGGTTACAAAGCACCGATGAGCGCCAAAGATATGGCAGCTTATGTCTTTGAATTCTCAAAAACAGGTTCGCAGTTTTACAATGGCAAACTTCTTCAAGTTTCCAGTTCAACGCCCTAGTATTGTTTATCAAGCTGATAAACGGAAATAAAAAAAATATTTCGTTACTTTTGTAACTGCAAAATAACTTCCCTAATGTTTAATAATTTAAGTGAAAAATTAGATAAGGCCTTACACGTTTTGAAAGGGCATGGTAGCATTACCGAAATTAATGTTGCCGAAACACTCAAAGCCGTTCGTCGTGCCTTGTTGGATGCCGATGTAAATTATAAAATTGCCAAAGCGTTCACCAATAAGGTAAAAGAAAAGGCCTTGGGACAAAATGTTTTGACGACGCTCCAGCCTGGTCAATTGATGGTCAAAATTGTCAAAGACGAACTCACTGAACTCATGGGGGGTGATGCTGAAGGGATTAATCTTTCTTCAAATCCTTCAATCATTTTGATGTCTGGACTCCAAGGTTCTGGGAAAACTACATTTTCAGGAAAATTGGCGCAATTTCTCAAAACAAAAAAATCTAAAATACCCATGTTGGTTGCTTGTGATGTTTACCGTCCAGCGGCCATAGACCAGTTGCATATCGTTGGCGAGCAGATTGGGGCAGAGGTTTACAGCGACCCTGGGAATAATGATTCTGTAGCCATTGCCAAATCAGGTATTGCCGAAGCTAAATCAAAAGGCTGTAATGTGGTCATTATTGATACGGCAGGACGTTTAGCAGTCGATCAGGAAATGATGACTGAAATTGCCAATATTCACAAAGCAATTCAGCCTCAAGAAACCCTTTTTGTTGTAGATTCTATGACGGGTCAAGATGCGGTAAATACAGCCAAAGCCTTTAATGATATTTTAAATTTTGATGGGGTCATACTCACAAAATTAGATGGCGACACAAGAGGTGGCGCCGCCATTTCTATTAAATCTGTTGTCAATAAACCCATAAAATTTATTGGTACCGGAGAGAAAATGGATGCCATAGACATTTTCTACCCCGCCCGAATGGCAGACCGTATTTTAGGCATGGGAGATGTTGTTTCTTTGGTAGAACGTGCCCAAGAGCAATTCGATGAGCAGGAGGCCCGCAAAATTCAAAAGAAGATTGCTAAAAATCAGTTTGGTTTTGATGATTTCTTATCCCAAATTCAGCAAATTAAGAAAATGGGGAGTATGAAAGACCTCATGGGGATGATCCCAGGAATGGGTAAAATGATGAAAGACGTTGATGTTGATGACGATGCTTTTAAGCATATTGAAGCCATCATTCAGTCCATGACTCCAAAAGAGCGTTCCAATCCATCTGTTATCAATGCAAGCCGCAAAAAACGAATCGGTGCTGGCTCTGGAACTTCTGTTCAAGAGGTTAATAAATTAATGAAACAGTTTGGTCAAATGAGTAAAATGATGAAAATGATGCAAGGCGGTAAAGGCCGCAACATGATGCAGATGATGAAAAATATGCCAAGATAGACCATTATAGGATTATGATATTACTTGACGGAAGACAAACCAGTTCCAAAATAAAAGAAGAAATCGCAGCTACAGTTTCAAAAATGAAACAACATAATCAGCGTGTACCTCATTTAGCAGCTGTATTGGTAGGTATGGACGGCGCAAGTATGACCTATGTTGGGGCTAAAGTTAAAGCTTGTGAATTGGTAGGATTTGAGTCTACCCTTATCAAACTTCCAGAAGACACCTCTGAGCAGGCTTTGCTAAAACAAATTGATATTTTAAACAATAACCACGAAATTGATGGTTATATCGTTCAGCTACCACTTCCGAAACACATTGATGAACAAAAAATTTTAATGGCAATAGACCCCAACAAGGACGTGGATGGCTTTCATCCAACTAATGTTGGAAAGCTAACTCTAGATTTACCTACTTTTATCTCCGCGACGCCTTACGGCATTATGGAGTTATTAGAACGTTACGATATTTCAACTTCTGGTAAACATGTGGTTGTTATTGGAAGAAGCCATATTGTCGGCCGTCCAATGAGTATATTAATGAGTCAAAAACGTAAAGCTGGTAATGCAACCGTAACTATTGCTCATAGCCGAACAGAAAATTTAGCAGCCATAACAAAACAAGCAGATATCGTCATAGCAGCACTTGGTATTCCTGAATTTTTAACTGCTGAAATGGTAAAAGACAATGCTGTAATTATTGATGTTGGGATTACAAGAGTTCCAGACAACATTAAGAAAAAAGGCTATAGAATTGCTGGAGACGTGGATTTTGAGTCAGTGTCCAAAAAAGCAAGTCATATTACTCCTGTTCCCGGTGGTGTTGGTCCCATGACCATTGCCATGCTACTAAAAAACACCCTCCAAGCAAGAGAAGGCTTTGGCGATGCCCATTAAGCTTACTTTGCAAAAATTTGATTGAAGTCTCTAAAAGATTTAAACTCCAATGCATTTCCTGCTGGATCTAAAAAGAACATAGTAGCTTGTTCTCCAGTTCCTCCTTCAAATCGCATATAAGGCTCAATAATAAAATCGATCTCTTTATTTTTTAAATCTCTGGCAAACTCCTGAAACATATCCCACTCTAATATTACGCCAAAATGTGGTACGGGTACTTGCTTGCCGTCCACTTCATTGGCGTGAATTTCTTCATTTAACTTGGGTTTGTAATGCAAAACCAATTGGTGTCCAAATAAGTTCATATCGACCCAATGGAAACTGCTACGTCCTTCCGTGCAGCCCAGCACTTCTTTATAAAATTTTCTACATGCTTTTAAATTCCAAACTGGAATGGCTAGGTGAAAAGGGCTAATTTTTGAGCTTATTCCCATGATTTTTTTGAGTCTTTTAAGGATGCCTTCAGATGTTTGAGTTCTTCAGTCGTCAGTGTTCTGTAATTCCCAACCTCACTTTTTAAATGAATGTTCATGATTCGGACACGTTGGAGTGCTTCAACCTCGTAATTTAAATATTCACACATGCGTCTGATCTGTCGATTCAAACCTTGGGTAAGTATAATTTTGAACTTATGACTGCTCAATTTTTTCAGCTCACAAGGCTTCGTTATGGTCTCTAAAATAGGAACACCTTTAGACATATGTTTTATAAAAGTTTGGGAAATAGGTTTGTCTACCGTCACAATGTACTCTTTTTCGTGGTTGTTACTGGACCGCAATATTTTATTGACAATATCCCCGTCATCCGTCAATAAAATGAGACCTTCACTGTCTTTGTCCAGTCGTCCGATTGGAAAAATCCTACTAGGGTAGTTGATGTAGTCAATAATGTTATCTTTTTCCACCCTTGTATCCGTAGTACAAACAATTCCTACAGGTTTATTAAAGGCGATATAGGTAGCTGTTTTTTTTTTCTTTTTAATAATTTTTCCATCAACCTCAACAAGGTCTTCTGCTTGAATCTTGGTGCCCATTTCCGGAACACTTCCATTGACCAAAACACGGCCTTCTTCAATAAGTTTATCGGCAGCTCTGCGCGAACAGTAGCCCGCTTCACTAAGGAATTTATTGAGTCTTTTTGAAGTTGTTTCCATGGGTTAAATGTACAAAACTTTAGGCCTGTATAAAATCAAAGATTTTGTCAATTACCTTTTTGCTTTTTAGGCCATGCCCCAAACCTTGTGTAGTAAATAAATGGCTATTTTTAAAAGCCGATTGAATTTCTAAAGCATCTGTATAGGGTATTACAGGGTCAAATTCGTCGTGAACTAGTAAGCAATGACAGTCAATTTCTTTTGCAAATTGAGCGGTGTTAAAATAAGACGAAGGCTGTCCAAATCTTTTTTGAATGATAACTTCCATACCAGCTCTCACGATTTTGTTATACCCCATCAAATCGCTGTAATTTTCAAAAATGGCAGGGAAGCCAGCTGGCGTTCCTAAAAACACCAAAGTATCGGCTCTGTAATTGCTGTTATTTTTTAAAAAATATGAAATGGCCATACCGCCAACAGAATGGCCCATTAAAATGGTAGGTTTGAATTCTTTACTAACGACCTCAACAAATTTTGAGTACAAAACAGCATTAAAAATTTTGCTCCCCGAAGCGCCGTGAGCTGGAGCATCTAGCGCCACAATATTGTAGTCATTTTTTTGAAGTCTAATAATTATGTTTTTCCATCTAACAGAATTACTTTGCCATCCATGTGCTAATAATACCGTTTGTTTTGAACCTTTCCAATGGTATGTTGCAATTTCAAGGTTTTCATAATACAGCTGCTTTTTGTCCGAACTATCAAGTAGGGGATGTGGGTGCTTTAGGCGCCCTTTTAAGGGTCTTGAAAATAAATCTAAAGCTAAATTTGAAGCCATACTTTGGTTGATGTATGCAAACATGTTAAGAAAAGCTCCAATAAGTTTTGGTATGAATGTATTCATACTGATTATAATTCGATGTTCAAATGTTCAATTTTAGAAGTAATCCTGTATATGTAAACTTTTAAACTGGAAGCAAGCATTTCAAAAAACAGTTTACGCATATTTTCTTTTCTCATATCAATACCACTGTATAAAAAAGTCTTTGATTTTGGCTTGAGGGGGTATGGACACAGCTTCAATTTTTTGAGTCATATCATAGCGTAAATTCTCAGGAAGCTCCGATTTATCAATGGTAAAGTAGGCATTGATCTCATTCACAGAGACTATTAAATTTCGCAAGGTATTTTGAATGCCTGAAATATTATATTTTGAACGAATGTCCTTGTAAACTCCAAGTTTATTTAGCCCTTTACTGGTCTTGTAACGCGGGTCCATGATTCGGACACTTTGAATGGTTGATAAAGAATCGAGCGCTTCTTTGGGGGTTAGTTCTAAAAGCAACATCTGTGTTTCTTTTTCAAAAATTTTGATGAGGTTGGGATTGCCAATAAACTCATCCCCTCCAATAAATCGACTTATAGAGTCATTTGAAAAGATAAATGCAAGTTCTCTAACGCTTGTAGAATCGCTGAGATACCCAATATTATGTTTGTTAATCACATACGGATTCGGTTCAGATATACAGCTATTGGCTATTAAATAGATTGCGGTTAAAAGTAAAAACGTCTGTTTCATGTTTTGTTTTAATGTCTTTTTATAGAGAGTTTTGCAAAAATAAATCAAGTTTTTGTTCTTAAACAAAAATCAGTAAACTAT
>CAJWNW010000101.1 GCA_913044085.1 uncultured Flavobacteriaceae bacterium
CTGGGAAGAGGTTTTGTCAAATCTTAGCCCAGTGCTCCAGAAAATTTTCTTTTTCGGCTATGGTTTACTAATCCTATACATGATATTCTCATTTAACTCCGAAGCTGTTATTGAGATAATCTATGAAATTACTGCGTTAAAACTGAAAAAAATTTTTGCTCCTCAAGTCACTCTTACTCTCTTTGTAATCTTGCTACTAATTACAACCTACGCGATTAATAAAAAACAAATTCCTGTCAAATCCGTACTCAAAGAAGTGTTTTCGCTACTAGTTTTTGCAGTTATTTTTAATTCCTCCTCACTTATTTGGGGATTTACCATCTACTTCATTTTTTGGCACAGCATCCCATCATTACTTGATCAAATTAGATTCATATACGGCGATTTAAAAAAAAACAGTGTTTTGAAATACATCAAAGCTGCACTTCCATACTGGCTGGTTTCGCTTGTTGGTATTGCTCTTTTATTTCTGATTTTTAAAGATGAAAAACATTTTCACAGCTTGTTTTTTGCATTTATTGCAGCAGTTACTTTTCCGCATGCCATTGTGATGCTTACAATGTTTTCAAAAAAGAAATCATAATTTTAAAAAAACATAAAAAAAGCGCAGTCATTTAAAATTGCGCTTTTTTTATGTTTAAAGATATATTTATTTCACTTCCTCGAAATCTACATCTTCAACATTGTCCCCTTCTGCTTGAGCAGGCTCTGGTCCGGCATCTGGGCCTGGAGCACCATTTGCTTGAGACGCTTGTTGTGCTTTATACATTTCTTCACTAGCCACTTTCCATGCTTCATTGATTTTCTCTAAAGCAGGTTCAATGACTTCAAGATTCTTGCTTTCATACGCTTTCTTTAATTCTTCCAAAGCAGCCTCGATAGGCTGTTTTTTATCGTCAGATAGTTTGTCTCCGAATTCATTCAGCTGCTTCTCTGTTTGAAAAATCATCGCATCTGCACTGTTGAGCGTGTCTGCTGTCTCCTTTGCTTTTGCATCTGCATCCGAATTGGCTTCTGCATCACGCTTCATTTGCTCGATTTCTTCTTCTGTTAAACCTGAAGAGGCTTCGATTCTAATGTCCTGTGACTTATTGGTCGCTTTGTCTGTAGCAGAAACTTTGATAATTCCATTGGCATCAATGTCAAAAGTAACTTCAATCTGAGGTGTTCCTCTTTGTGCTGGAGGGATACCATCCAAATGAAAACGTCCAATGGTTTTGTTGTCCGCTGCCATGGCGCGTTCACCTTGAAGCACATGAATCTCTACGGACGGCTGGTTGTCAGCCGCTGTAGAAAAAACTTGTGATTTTTTTGTTGGAATGGTCGTATTGGCATCAATCAACTTTGTCATCACATTGCCCATGGTTTCAATACCAAGTGACAAAGGGGTAACATCTAATAACAATACATCCTTAACATCTCCAGTTAAAACTCCCCCTTGAATGGCAGCACCAACGGCAACAACCTCGTCGGGATTAACTCCCTTGTTGGGTTTCTTGCCAAAAAATTTCTCAACAGCGTCTTGAACTGCAGGAATACGAGTGGAGCCACCTACCAAGATAATTTCATCAATATCACTTTTTGAAATACCAGCCGCTTTCAAAGCAGTTTGACATGGTTTAATAGTTCTTTTAACCAAATCATCTATTAATTGTTCAAATTTTGAACGAGATAAGGTTCGAACCAAATGCTTTGGTCCACTTGCTGTGGCTGTTACATATGGCAAGTTGATTTCAGTTTGAGAAGAAGATGAAAGCTCAATCTTGGCTTTCTCAGCAGCTTCTTTTAAACGTTGAAGTGCCATTGGGTCTTCTCTCAAATCCATATTTTCATCTTTCTTGAATTCCTCTGCTAACCAATTGATAATTTTCTCATCAACATCATCTCCTCCAAGGTGGGTATCTCCATCTGTTGCTAAAACTTCGAAAACACCATCACCAAGTTCTAAAATAGAAACATCGTGCGTTCCACCTCCAAAATCAAAGACAACAATCGTTTGGTCTTTTCCTTTTTTATCCATGCCATAGGCCAGGGCTGCTGCAGTAGGCTCGTTGATAATTCTTCGAACTTTTAAACCCGCAATCTCACCCGCTTCTTTTGTCGCTTGACGTTGTGCATCGTTAAAATAAGCAGGAACTGTAACCACAGCTTCTGTCACTTCTTGATCTAAAAATTCTTCTGCGGTTTTTTTCATTTTTTGAAGAACCATCGCTGATAGTTCCTGTGGGGTGTACAAACGCCCATCAATGTCAACACGAGGGGTATCGTTATCGCCTTTAACAACTTTGTAAGGAACACGACCGGCTTCTTTTTTAGATTCCGAAAACTTATTTCCCATAAAGCGCTTTATAGAATAGACCGTTTTTTGAGGGTTTGTGACTGCTTGTCGTTTGGCAGGGTCGCCAACTTTTATCTCGCCACCTTCAACAAAAGCGATAACGGATGGAGTTGTTCTACGTCCTTCGGCATTGGTAATTACCACAGGTTCATTTCCTTCCATAACAGATACACAAGAGTTTGTAGTACCGAGATCAATTCCTATAATTTTACTCATAATTTCTAATTATTAATTTTTTTTGAAATATTTAATTCGAAAGTCTTAAGGCAATCATTGTGCCATGGCAGAAAATATGACAAGGTGTCATAGTGGTACCGTTCTTTTTCACTATTTTTACAAAAATTTTTGATAAAATGTCAAACTCTAAAGAATACAAACGCGTAACTGTCAAATCTCTTATCGAAATGAAAGCTTCGGGGGAAAAAATATCCATGCTTACGGCTTATGACTATACCATGGCTAAGATTGTGGATGGGGCTGGAATCGATGTCATCTTGGTTGGAGACTCTGCCAGCAATGTCATGGCTGGTCATGAAACGACACTTCCCATCACCTTAGATCAAATGATTTACCATGCCTCTTCAGTCGTTCGTGCTATTGAACGTTCGCTAGTCGTAGTTGATTTGCCTTTTGGGACTTATCAAAGTGATTCTAAAGAGGCTCTGCGATCTGCCATACGTATCATGAAAGAAAGTGGTGGCCACGCTGTTAAATTAGAAGGCGGTAAAGAAATCAAAGATTCTATAAAAAAAATTCTCAATGCAGGTATCCCTGTCATGGGCCACCTGGGGCTTACCCCTCAGTCCATATATAAATTTGGTACGTATTCGGTTCGTGCTAAGGAAGAAGAAGAGGCTGAAAAACTTCTAAAGGATGCAAAACTTTTGGAGCGTTTAGGCTGTTTTGCAATTGTACTCGAAAAAATTCCGGCTAAATTAGCAGAAAAGGTAGCAGAAGAACTCCGCATTCCTGTTATTGGTATCGGAGCTGGTAATGGGGCTGACGGGCAAGTACTTGTATTGCATGATATGCTTGGAATGACCCATGAATTCAATCCGCGCTTTTTAAGACGTTACATGAACCTTTTCGAGTCTATGACCAATGCTATTGGACAGTACGTATCTGATGTGAAATCTTCTGAATTTCCAAATAATGAGGAACAATATTGATACATGTCACGAATTGTAACAGATGCATCCAACATACAGCTACTTTACGAAGATAATCATCTGATTGCTGTTAACAAACGTATTGGAGATATTGTTCAAGGAGACAAAACAAAAGACAAGCCGCTCTCAGAAATCTTAAAGGCCTATATAAAACACAAATACAACAAACCTGGGGCGGTATTTTTAGGGGTCACCCATCGCTTAGACCGTCCTACCTCTGGCATCGTTATTTTTGCAAAGACCTCCAAAGCTTTAAAACGAATGAATCTGTTGTTTCAAGATAAGTGCATTCATAAGACATACTGGGCGATTGTTAAAAACAAACCTATTAATCCTAAAGATACTTTGATTCATTGGTTGAAAAAAAATCCAAAAACAAATACAACCAAAGCTTACCCAAAAGAGATTAAAGACAGTAAAAAAGCGATTTTACATTACGAAGTAGTTAAGCAATTAAAAACCTATTCCCATTTGGAAGTCGTGTTGGAAACAGGGAGATCTCATCAAATTAGGAGTCAATTGGCATACATAGGTTCGCCCATCAAAGGAGATTTAAAATATGGTTTTGACAGAAGCAATAAAAACGGAGGGATTCATTTGCATGCAAAATGCATCGAATTTACGCATCCTGTTTCAAAAAAAATGATTAAAATAGTAGCAAATCCACCAACAGATGTTTTATGGGACGAATGTTCTAAAATAAAAGCCCAATGAAAGACCCAAAACAACTTATAAAGTCACAAAAAAGCTTTTTTGAAACCGGTAAAACACGTGATATTAGTTTTATTAAGGCTAAGCTTAAGCGCCTCAAAGAAAGTATTATTACCAACGAAGACGCCATACACCAAGCGCTTTACAAAGATTTTAAAAAACCAAAATTTGAAGCCTATATCAGTGAATTTGGCATTTTAATTTCAGAAATAGACATTGTACTCAATAATCTTTCAAAATGGTCTAAACCTAAAAAGGTACGTGCCTCAAAACTTAATTTTCCCTCAAAGGACTACATCTACAGTGAGCCATATGGTACTGTTTTAGTGATCGCGCCCTGGAATTATCCATTTCAGCTGGCCATCAGTCCAGTCATTTCAGCCATTGCGGCAGGAAACACCGTGGTCTTGAAGCCAAGTGAGGTGAGCTCACATACCGCAGTAATCATTAAAATAATTTTATCAGATATTTTTGATGATGCGCACCTTTGTGTTGAACTCGGAGGCGTTTCAGAAACCACTACACTATTAAAAGAAAGATGGGATTACATTTTTTTTACAGGGAGTGTCGCTGTAGGAAAAATTATAGCAAAGGCTGCGGCCGTACATTTAACGCCTGTAACGCTTGAACTAGGTGGTAAAAACCCATGTATTGTTGATGAATCAGCTGATATAAAATTAACCGCCAAACGCTTGGTATGGGGCAAATTTTTAAATGCAGGCCAAACCTGTATTGCACCAGATTATATTTTGGCGAATAATCGCATTAAAGCAGACCTTGTTCAACATTTAAAAACAGAAATTTTCAAAGCATATGGAGAAAATCCTGAAATCTCTCCAAATTATCCCCGAATTGTAAATGCAAAAAACTTACAGCGCCTTACAGCCATGCTAGAGGATGCTGAAATCCTCGTCGGTGGTAATAGCAACATCAGCGATAATTATTTGGCCCCAACATTGGTAAATAATCCAAAATTGGATTCCAAGGTTATGGAAGGGGAAATATTTGGCCCAATTTTACCTGTTTTGGACTACCAAACTGAAAGAGACATCGAATCTATTGTGAAATCCTACGAAAAACCATTGGGTTTCTATGTTTTCTCAAAAAATAAAGCGTTTTGCAATTCTCTTATCCAAAAATATAGTTTTGGAGGTGGCGCAGTCAACGATACGATGATTCATTTCGGAAACCCGAGATTGCCCTTTGGTGGGGTCGGAGAAAGTGGCATTGGTGCGTATCGTGGGCATTTTGGTTATGAGACCTTTACGCACAAAAAAGGCATCATAATCAAAGCCAATTGGCTTGACATTCCATTGCGCTATGCGCCTTATAAAAATAAATTGAAGCTTCTCAAAAAAGCCTTTAAATGGCTCAGATAATTAAAATAAATAACAATAGATATTTCTTATAATGTATATTCAAATTACTTATTTTGAATATTTTATAATGTTTATATCAAGTAAAGGTTTAATATTTTATTGTTATTTATTTCAATTTTTAAATCGACACAAAATTTCCCGTTTATAGCATAAAAGGAGCCGTTCATGACATAAGTGCGCCCGCTTGTTACGTAATTAAGCTTAAACAACGT
>CAJWNW010000102.1 GCA_913044085.1 uncultured Flavobacteriaceae bacterium
TATTTTATTTATTTTCCGCAATGGCAAATGGGATTTGCCAAAAGGAAAAGCTGAAACTAATGAGACCATAGATAAAACAGCCCTGCGCGAGGTTGAAGAAGAAACGGGTGTGAAGGACCTTTCAATCACAAAACCACTTGAAATAACCTACCACATCTTTAAAAGAAACAATCAACATCAAATTAAAAAAACCTATTGGTTTGAAATGTTTTCGGACTACGACGGGGATTTAAAACCTCAATTGGATGAGGGCATTACAAAAGTCAAGTGGATTGGACCCAAAAAACTTAAAAAAGTTAAGAAAAATATCTACGCTAACATTGAATCGCTTATTTAAAAAAATTAAGACTTCAATATTCTTTCTAATCTTACTTAATGCCTTATTTTTGCAGCTTAATATCTATTTAGGATGAGAAAATTTGTTCGTAAACGCACTGCAAACACAAAAAATGACATTTTAAGTGGCTTGACTGTTGCTTTGGCCCTGGTACCTGAGGCAGTGGCTTTTGCCTTTGTAGCAGGAGTGGATCCTTTAGTGGGATTGTACGCTGCTTTTATGATTGGATTGATTACTTCAATTTTTGGAGGTCGTCCTGGAATGATAAGTGGTGCAACCGGTGCATTGGCTGTAGTTATGGTGAGTTTGGTGGCCCAAGGTAACGCAATGGGGGCTCCTTCTGAGGAACTAGGACTTTATTATTTGTTTCTTACCGTAATATTAATGGGAGCTATGCAAATATTAGCTGGTGTTTTTAAGTTGGGGAAATTTGTACGTCTGATTCCGCATCCAGTCATGATGGGGTTTGTTAATGGTCTGGCCATCGTTATTTTTATTTCTCAGTTGGGAATGTTTAAGATATCTAAGCAAGGGGGGCAAGTTTGGATGCAAGGGCCTACGTTTTGGACCATGATCGGACTGGTAGCACTCACCATGGCTATTATGTTTGGCTTGCCAAAGTTGACAAAAAAATTACCAGAGGCCCTGATTGCTATCTTACTGGTCTCAGCCTTAGTTATTTTTGGGAATTTGGAAGTGGCTACGGTTGGTAGTTTTATTAGAGATGGAGGCGGAGAAGGTTTAAAAGGAGGACTTCCGCAAATTCAATGGGCTTTATTTGATAAAATTCCGCTTGACATGGAAACGCTAAGATTTATTGGACCTTATGCTCTAATTTTAGCAGCAATTGGTCTTATTGAGTCTTTGATGACTTTAAATCTTATTGATGAGCTTACAGAAACAAGAGGAAACTCAAATAGAGAATGCATTGCTCAAGGTAGCGCCAATATTGTGACCGGATTTTTTGGAGGCATGGGGGGCTGTGCCATGATTGGGCAATCTATTATAAATATCAAAGGAGGGGGCAGAGGCCGATTATCTGGAATTGTTGCAGCACTTGCCCTGTTGGCCTTTATTTTATTTGCTTCCAAATTAATTGAACAAGTTCCCATTGCAGCACTCGTTGGTGTGATGTTTATGGTGGTGATTGGAACTTTTGCATGGTCTAGTTTCAGAATTATGAATAAAATTCCAATCACAGATGTCTTTGTTTTGATTTTAGTTTCTGTTATAACTGTATTTTTTGATTTGGCCATTGCTGTAATTTCAGGCGTCATTGTGAGTGCTTTGGTATTTTCTTGGGAGAATGCCAAACGCATTCGTGCTCGAAAACGCATCAATGCAGATGGTGTCAAAGTTTACGAGATATGGGGTCCGCTATTTTTTGGCAGCATTTCGGTATTCAATCAAAAATTTGATGTTAAAAATGATCCTGAAGCAATTGAAATTGATTTTGTTGAATCAAGAATCAGTGATCACTCTGCGATTGAAGCCATTTTTGTTTTAGTGAATAAGTACAACAAGGCAGGAAAGACCATCAAACTAAAACATTTAAGCCAAGACTGTAAAGTATTACTATACAAATCAAGTCCATTATTTAAAGATGTTATTATTGAAGCCATTGACGACCCTAGATATCATTTAGCTGAAGATCCTGAGGCCTTTGAAAAAGGGCTTTCAGAGTATAGTTTATAAAAAAAATGTCTTGACAGCAGCAGGCACTAAATTTTTGTAAGCCCCTTTGTATTGTATGATTTCTCTTACAATTGAGGACGAAATAAAAGAAGTTTCCATAGAACTTGGTAAGAAAATAGTTTCAATTTCACCGATTTTTCGATTGGTATGGGCTATGGCTTTTTCAAATTCAAAGTCAACAGGATTTCTAAGACCTCTCAAAATAAATTCGGCCTTAATTTCTTTGCAGAAATCGGTTGTTAGACCCGAATAAGTCATAACTTTTATCTTGGGATAATTTTTGAAAGTCGTTTCAACAAAAACCTTGCGTTCTTCTATAGAAAACATGTAATTTTTAGAAGAATTTTCTCCAATCGCAACAATGACTTCGTCAAAAAGCGTTACCCCTCTGTTGATAATGTCGCAATGCCCTAAAGTAATTGGGTCGAAAGATCCAGGAAATATAGCACGTTTCATGTTGTAAAGTTAATCATTTTTAGCAACTGCCATTTCAATGGCATTGGTAAAAAGTTCGGAAAGACTAATACCTGCACAAGCCGCTTGTTTTGGAAGAATACTCTCTTTGGTCAATCCTGGAACTGTATTCATTTCTATAAAATAAGGCACATCTCCTATAAAAATAAATTCACTTCTCGAAAAGCCTTTCATATTTAATAGTTTATAGATGGATTTTGCCATCTCACTCACATTTTTTTCTTGAACTTTAGAAATACGCGCTGGCGTAATTTCATCAGATTTTCCAAGGTATTTTGCCTCGTAATCAAAGAAATCATTTTCAGAAATAATTTCAGTGATTGGCAAAACGATTACCTTCCCCTTATAATTTAAAACCCCAACAGTGACTTCAGTACCTTCTAAAAATGCTTCAATAATAAGTTCGTCGTCTTGTTCAAAAGCGGTGTCAATGGCCGCCTGCAGATTTTCTATTTTATCAACCTTGGAAACGCCAAAACTGCTGCCTGATCGGTTGGCTTTGACAAAACAAGGTAAACCTACAAGATTAATAATTTCTTTATGGTAAACCTTATCTTTTTTGTTTAGTGGATAGGAAACAGCCGTTGGTATTTCATAAGCTTTCAGCACATTGAGGCAGTCTCGTTTATTAAAGGTCAATGCCGCTTGATACATGTCACAACTTGTATGCGGAAGTTTCAAAAGATCAAAGTAAGCCTGCATAAACCCATCTTCTCCAGGGGCCCCGTGAATGGCATTAAATACACAGTCAAAATGAATGATTTGATTTTCCTTTTGTACAGAAAAATCGCTCATATTTACATTGAATTCTTTATTTTTAGTATCCACATGAACCCATTTATCTTTCGTGATGTGGATACAATAAGCATTGTATAAATCTTTGGGTAGCTGTTCGAAAACAACCTGTCCACTTTTAAGTGAAATCCCATATTCACTTGAAAACCCACCCATAATGATTGCAATGTTTTGTTTCATGCTTATGATTTATTTTGTAAAAATATCACTTTTTTGTATACCTTGTTTTTGATTTTCAAATATTAATCCTTGTAGGACCCAAATAATCGGCTTCATTTCTCTCAAAAAAATGTTTAGCTTTGTTAAAATTGTGCCCATGAATTTTATTCGTTTTTTGTTTAGTAGATCTTTAATAATACAGCTTGTTCTGGCTTTAGTAGCCGTTGTATTGGTTTCCTTTTTGACCTTGAAATGTTTGAAATATTACACCAATCATGGTACATTTGTTGAAGTCCCGAGCCTTTTAGGTTTATCTATGGATGATGCCGATAAAACCCTTAAAAGTTTTGAATTGGTCTCTCAGGTACAAGATTCCTCTAATTACAATCCAAAATATCCCCCTGGGGCAGTAATTGAACAAGAGCCCATCGCTGGCTCTAAAGTCAAAGAGACTAGGAAAATTTACCTGATTTTAAACCCTTCAGATTACAAGAATATTCGACTACCTGATGTCATTCGCAGTACTTTACGACAAACAAAACCCACTCTGGAGTTATTGGGTTTTAAAATTGGTAATCTCATCTACGAGGATGATTTGGGTAAAGATCAGGTCTTGGAAATGCGTTATATAGGCAAAAAAGTTAATCCAGGTGATTTGCTAAAAAAAACATCTGTAATAGACCTTGTTTTAGGCAATGGAATTCGTAAGTTAAATTGATGGAATATTCTCATGATTATTTAGATCTGCAAAACGATCTCTACGAGCATTTTTCGTTTGTAGTTGACAAAGGCCAACAACCCCTACGTATCGATAAATATTTGATGAATTTTGTAGAAAATGCAACGAGAAATAAAATTCAAGCGGCTGCAAAATCAGGTCACATTTTTGTAAATGAAGTCCCAGTTAAATCCAACTATAAAGTCAAACCAGTAGATCAAATTCGTGTTATGTTTGCACATCCCCCTCACGAAAACCTTTTGGTAGCCGAAAATATTCCAATAGTTGTGATTTATGAAGATGATGCCTTACTTGTCGTTAATAAACCAGCGGGAATGGTCGTCCATCCCGGACATGGCAATTATTCAGGAACCTTAATCAACGCCTTGCTTTATCATTTCGATAATTTACCCAACAATAGTAGCAACCGTCCAGGTTTGGTTCACCGCATTGATAAAGATACCAGCGGGCTTTTGGTGGTTGCTAAAAACGAACATGCCATGGCCCATCTGTCGGCTCAATTTAAAGCCAAAACTAGTGAACGTTCTTATGTTGCCTTGGTTTGGGGAAACATTGAAAACGACACAGGATCGATTGTAGGAAACATAGGAAGACATCCAAAAAATAGGCTTCAAAACAGCGTATTTTTAAACGAAGATGCCCATAAAGGAAAGCCAGCAATTACGCATTTCGAAGTTTTAGAACGCTTTGGGTATGTAACTATGGTGGGATGCACACTTGAAACAGGCCGTACCCACCAAATTCGCGTCCACATGAAACACATTGGGCACACCCTTTTTAATGACGAGCGCTACGGCGGTGATATGATTTTAAAAGGAACGACTTTTACAAAATATAAGCAGTTTGTAGACAATTGCTTTAAAATACTTTCAAGGCAAGCCTTGCACGCTAAGACATTGGGTTTTGTACATCCAACAAACAATGAATGGCTTTCATTTTCTTGTGATATTCCAGAAGACATGAGCCATTGCATTGAAAAATGGCGTGGTTATTCCAAGCATACGCATTAGGATTGTATTGATTTTTCTAATGGTTGTATCAAAATTATTGAGTGCTAACTTTTTTTAATTTTGAAATTTGTTGGTACTTTTGAATGTAAATATAAAATGTTATGAAACTTGTTATTTCACCCGCCAAGTCACTAAATTTTGAGAGTGAATTGCCGACAGGATTCAGTTCAGAAGGCCGTTTTTTAAAGGAAGCCCAACAACTCAATTCACTTTTAAAGGAAAAATCTCCCAAGGCACTTTCTGAGCTCATGCATATTTCCCCAAAACTTAGTAATCTAAATTATGAACGCAACCAAGCTTGGAGCCTTCCTTTCAACGCTAAAAATGCCCGCCAAGCAATCTACGCTTTCAGTG
>CAJWNW010000103.1 GCA_913044085.1 uncultured Flavobacteriaceae bacterium
TCCGAGAATACCATATTCTACTGAAGCGAGAGAAAGATTGGTCACGTCAGAGTTATTTGCTTTGATTTCCATATTTGTAGCAGATTCTGCACTGGCAGCAACATAAACTTTAAGGTTTAGAGGACTGCTTGTTATGAGGTTTGGAAAGTCAAAATTGAAGCTGCGTGTATTTTCGAAATAAAAGCGATGGCCAAACCAACGACGACCTATTTGTCCAACATTATATTCGTCTTTTTCAAAAAATTTATAATCGTGAAATGAGTTAAATGAGATGCTTGGGTTCTCTGAAGGTTGGTCAGCAGCGTTCATGCGCAAGCCATTTTCACTACTAATTTCAATGTAATAGTAACAAACATCGCTGTAAGGGTTGATATGTGAGTTGTTTTCAGCATTGTAATACTTTGGGCCAGTAGCATAAAAAAGTAAAAAATCTTCGTTATTAAAGACTCCGTCTTCTTCACCAAAAAATTGTACCGCATTTTGAATCAAGTCATAAGATTGGGTTTGATTATTTGTCAAAGGCAATGATTGCCCACCATGTCCATAAAGTTTGATTTTTCTTGGGTTTATAACATCTGTATTGATTCCGAGTGCATTAAAAAATCCCTTATCTAATTTATGAACTCCTGTTGTATCAACAGCAAAGCGATACCATTGGCCTGTTTTCAATGCAGAACTTTGTAGGGAAGTGTTTGAACTTGATAATTTATTGTTTGATAATGAAGTGTAGGAAAGTGTAAAATTCACTACTTTTTTTAAAATACCATTATCTTTGAAAATAGGATTTATTTCAATTGTATTAGAGGCTTTGCCTCTTGCATTTGAATTGAAAGTTCTCAATTGAACATCGTTAGGAATCCAACTTAATTTTAAATCTTTTAAGTCTGATTCTGAAACAACACTCGTAATTAGGTTTGTGATTTTGACACTTTTTTTATTGATAGGAGTTTTGGTATCCAACTGCGCGATAAAGGTGATGCCTTTTTCAAAAGAAAAATTAAAATTTTTTGCATTAAAATAGGGGAGCTCAATCTGATTTGTCCCCATATAAAAAATTTTTGACCTGTTCCAGTCAATTTCAAAGCGCTGATCTTGGGAATGACCTAGCATTACAATGCACCAAAGCGTTAAAGAAAAGGAAATTTTATTCATGAAAACCAAACGGATGTTCGTCAAAATTAGTATTCAAGTACTAACTTGATTTTCAAAATTACAATAATAAAACGTGATAAAAACCGTTATTTTTTAAAAGGTGATTTATTTAAGCTTAAATATTATACAAACGATTTAATATTTTATTGCAAACCAAATCATATTTAGTATATTGCAATTCCAATTTTTTTAAATACTTTTTAAAATAGAAATTAAGTATGAAACACAAGAAAATACATTTATGGTCCTTTATGGCACTCTTTACATTATCTATGCTGGGCTGTAGTAAATCTTCCTCAAAATACGGTAACTCCTCACGGGGTACTGGATGGCAAATCAATGCCAAAGAAGGTGGTTTTCAGTACAATACAAGATTTAAAGAACAAGAGACTGCCCCCGGACTCGTCTTTGTTGAAGGCGGTACCTTTACAATGGGAAAAGTTCAGGATGATGTTATGCACGATTGGAACAATGCTCCGAACCAACAGCACATTCAATCTTTTTATATCGATGAGACAGAGGTTACCAACCTTATGTATTTAGAGTATTTAGACTGGATTAAACGAGTGTATCCGCCCAAAAATCCTGAATTTAAGGACATTTACAATGGGCTACTTCCTGACACATTAGTTTGGAGAAACAGATTGGGTTCTGCAGAGATTTTGGTTGAAAATTACCTTCGCCATCCTGCCTATCGCAATTATCCTGTTGTCGGAGTGAGCTGGCTTCAAGCAAATGAATATTCCAAGTGGAGAACAGACCGTGTAGGTGAAATGGTTCTTCAAAAAGAAGGATATTTAGAAAGAGGAACACACATTCCCACTGAATCTGTAACTGCTTCTAACAATTTCAACATTGACACATATGTGAATATCCCTAATCAAACATTCAAAGACAGTCTTGGTACTCATTTAGGTGGTAAAGGCAACCGACGAAATGACACTTTAGTTGGCTTTGCATCAAGAGAAACAGGCTTAATTCAAATCAGGTATAGGCTTCCAACAGAAGCGGAATGGGAATACGCAGCACTTGGTCTAACGGAGCTTAGAGAATACAACATCTATCGCGGTAGAAAAAAGTACCCTTGGGATGGCCAGTATACCAGAGCTGGAGAAAGAAAAATAAAAGGAGATCAGTTGGCAAACTTCAAACAAGGAGATGGCGATTACGGAGGTATTGCAGGATGGTCTGACGATGGTGCAGACATTACCAATGAAGTAATGTCTTATGATCCAAATGATTTCGGTATTTATGATATGGCCGGTAACGTAGCAGAATGGGTTGCAGATATCTACCGCCCAATTGTAGACGATGAATTCAATGATTTTGCATATTACAGAGGAAACATTTACACTAAGAACGTGCTTGCTGAAGATGGGTCTGTAAAGGTAATTGGAATCAATGATTTTGAATATGATACACTAACAAATGGCAAGGTTATTGTAAAAAATCTTCCTGGTCAGCTTTCCAAAGTCCCGGTTGATGAAAACGAAACATACTTACGAGCAAATTTTGATAAGAGCGACAATCGAAATTTTAGAGATGGAGATAAACAATCGTCAAGATATTTTGATGATTTTGAAGAGGGTGAGGTTGAATTTGCTGATATAACCAGGAAGATGTACGATTCTCCTAAGCATAAAGTAGGAACCAACCCTGATGGTACACTTAACAGAGAATATGATAAATCTAACACAAGAACTTCTCTGGTGAATGACCAAGCTCGAGTTTACAAAGGTGGGTCTTGGAAAGACAGAGAATTTTGGATAGACCCTGCGCAAAGGCGTTTCTACCCCGAAGATATGGCAACTGATTTTATCGGTTTTAGATGTGCCATGTCTAGAGTTGGATCTAAGTCTATGGATAAAAAGAAAAGAAAAAATTAAAAATACTTTCTGTTTTTTAAAAGTCCTAAATCTATATTTAGGACTTTTTTGTACATTTAAGTTATGAAAATTGAGAAACTTCATCATTTATTTTTAAAATTCAATGGGGTTTCTACAGACACTCGTTCAATAGCTCATGGAGCCCTTTTTTTCGCCCTAAAGGGAAAAAATTTTAACGGCAATAATTTTGCCAAAAAGGCATTGGATTCGGGAGCGTCTTATTGTATAATTGATGAACAACAACCCCAAAATAATGCGCGTTTTATTTTAGTCCCAAATGTTTTAAAAACGTTGCAAGAACTTGCTAATTTTCATCGAAAACATTTAAATATTCCAATCATTGCTGTTACTGGTAGCAACGGGAAAACAACCACGAAAGAACTAATCAATTCGGTTTTGGGCCAGCGCTATAAAACATATGCTACACAAGGAAATTTCAACAATCATATTGGAGTTCCACTGACCTTACTTCAAATGGATGCGTCAGTAGATATTGGAATCGTTGAAATGGGAGCCAACCACGTTGGAGAAATCGCAAATCTTTGTCAAATTTCGGCCCCTAACTACGGCTACATCACTAATTTTGGCATGGCCCATTTGGAGGGTTTCGGTAGTGCTGCAGGCGTGGTCAAAGGGAAATGTGAATTGTACGATTATTTAATGAGAAATAAGGGTGTTGTTTTCATAAATGGTGATGACAAGAAGCAAGTTCAACAGATTGGAGACTATAAGAGTGTGAATATTTTTTCCGAGGATAATAGTTCCAATATTCAAGTATCTATGACCTCTCAAACCCCTTTTTTAAGCTTTGAATCACAGGGGTGCATAATGGAAAGTCAGCTTGTTGGAATTTATAATTTTTCCAATGCTGCTGCAGCCATTGCTATAAGTTTCTTTTTCCAGGTCAGTCTCAAAAATATTAAAAAAGGTATTGAATCTTACACCCCAAATAATAACCGTTCTCAAATTATCCAAAAAGGCTCCAATACCATTGTTTTAGACGCTTACAATGCCAACCCAAGCAGTATGGAGGTGGCCTTGGATAATTTTAATTCCATGAAAAGTCCTTTGAAGATTATAATTTTAGGAGATATGTATGAACTGGGTATTTACAGTAAGTCAGAGCATCAAGCTGTTATTGATAAGGTAAATTCTTTAAATTTCTCATCTGCATATTATTTAGGTTCTCACTTTTTTGAATTGGCTACCAATTCTTCAAAATCCAGCTTTTTTAGAACTAAGGAATCGTTTCGAAATCAGCTCCAATCCTTAGTTTTTAAGGAAGCATTGATTTTGATAAAAGGGTCTAGGGGTATGGCTTTAGAAACCCTATTGGATTCTCTCTGACGTATTTTTAAACGGTTTTATCAACTTAAAATACGACCGTCTCCTTGTAATAATCTTTATTAAAGGTGAGATTGAAGTTTAGATCCCCTAATTCAACTAATACGATATTGGTTTGTTTGTGTGTCCTTTCTAAGAAAAGTGTATTTTCGACAGTAATGGATTCTATTTTTCCGCTTGGGTTACAATCAGGAATTTCAAAGTACAAATAAATATCGTGTAAGTCCTTTGCAATTTCTTTTCCAATCCAATTGTATGATACCATTTTTTCGTTGATAGAAATTTTAAAATGATGATTGAAATAATTTTTGATGTATTTA
Source organism: uncultured Flavobacteriaceae bacterium (assembly GCA_913044085.1). Taxonomy (GTDB): domain Bacteria; phylum Bacteroidota; class Bacteroidia; order Flavobacteriales; family Flavobacteriaceae; genus UBA3537. The sequence continues at coordinate 4,703 of CAJWNW010000103.1, forward strand.
TCGGATGATTTATTTTCTTTTGAACTCCCTAGTTTTAATTTACCAGAATTTTTTGTCTCTAGGGTTTTTTCTAAATCATCGATTGCAACTCTTACAGTTATTTCTATTGACTTTTGGCCTTTATTGTAATGTAAAGTCGTATGAGACACATGAAAATCGTGAAATGGAAGCAACGAGTATAAAATTAATAAGATCAAAGACTTTGTCATAACAATTTCTTATTCATTTTCTAAGCTTATTGTTCATTGGCTCTTTCGGCTCTTTGCATGGGATTTTCAAGCGTTTCTTCATCGCGCTTATAGAGTTGGAAACGCGTTGGTTCAGTTCTCGGAGGCCAATAATTATTATTCAAATCAACATCTGCAGTTTCTAAGAATGGATCCAGTTTGACATTGACTAATTCCTTGTCCAGAATAAATACTTTTTTGATTTTTTCGTTGTTTCTTTTCCATATTTCTGCTGGGATTCTCACAATTTCTTGGGTTCCGTCTGTGTAAGTAAATTCCAGAATGATGGGCATCACAAGCCCTCCAATATTTGAAAACTGTAGCTCATAGTAGTTTTTATCAGAATTTAAAAATGCCTTTTCCTCTTCATCAAGAGTGTT
>CAJWNW010000104.1 GCA_913044085.1 uncultured Flavobacteriaceae bacterium
ATGCAGAGCTTGTAAAGCCATTGACGGACCCCAAATTATTTGTGAATATTTACGGGTCAATCAATGGGCGATTGGAACTCAATACCCATTTAAATTCAAGTCTTAATTCCAATTGGGGTACTGGTTTTTACATTCACGCTGACACCCGTAACCAGACTTTTGATAAAAACAAAGATTCTTTCTTGGATATGCCTTTGGGAAAGCAAATTAATGTGATGAACAAATGGCAATATACAAATCTTGAAAAAGGGCTTGTAACTTTAATAAATTTTCGATTTTTAGATGATCAAAAACAAACAGGGCAAGCAAATTACAACCCCTCAATTCATAAATTTGGCGGTACGGTCTGGGGCAGCGAAGTCGACACCAAACGCTTTGATTTTTCAGGCAAGTTTGGTTATATTAATCCTGAAATTCCCTACCAGAGTTTGGGATTTCAGTTGGCTTACAGTCAACACGAGCAAGCGGCTTATTTTGGCAATCGCATTTATGATATTGATCATAAAAGTGTCTATACAAATTTGGTGTACAACTCTATTATAAGTAATTCCCGTCACAAAATAAAAACAGGCATTACCTTTTCACACGATGCTTATGAAGAGCAAGTTGAAAATAATGCCTTTGCTAGAAATGAAAATTCAATAGGAGGTTTTTTTGAATACGCATATGATAATTTAGAGAACCTTAATTTAACCGCAGGAATGCGCCTGGACCATCACAACTTACTAGGAACATTTTTAACCCCGCGCTTGCACGTTCGTTACACGCCTTGGGGAAAGTCTGCTTTGCGTTTTTCAATAGGTAGAGGAAAGCGATCGGCCAATATTTTTGCTGAAAATCAGCGGTTTTTTGCCTCTAACAGGGCCATTAATATTCAAAACAGCAATGGTGTTATTTATGGGTTGGATCCTGAAATTGCATGGAATTATGGACTTTCAATACTTCAGGGCTTTACACTTTTTGAAAGAAAAGCCGATATAACCATCGATTTTTACAGAACGGATTTTCAAAATCAAGTGGTAGTTGACTATGAAACACCCACAGAAATAAATTTTTATAACCTCAATGGTGAGAGTTTTGCCAACAGCCTTCAAATAGAATTTAATTACACGCCCTTGGAGCGATTGGACCTTAAATCTGCTTACAAGCATTATGATGTAAAAACACAATACAATAGTGGTGAATTGCAAAAGCCGCTCACCCCAAAACACCGTTTCTTTAGCAATGTTTCCTATGAAACTGTTTCAAATAATAAAGGGGGAATGTGGAAATTTGACAGTACATACAATTGGACAGGCCAGCAGCGATTTTCATCGACACTACAAAGTTCTGAAAATTTTCAATTACCTGCGAATTCACCCACATTTTCAACCTTAAATGCCCAAATAACAAAAGTATTTTCAGATCAATTTGAGATTTATATTGGAGGAGAGAATATAACAAATGAAAGACAAAACAATCCTATTTTAGGAGCGCAAAATCCGTTTGGATCAAATTTTGATAGTACTTTTGTATACGGTCCAATTTTTGGAAGTATGTATTATGCTGGATTGCGATTTAAATTGAATTAACAATAAAATATAATAAATATGAGACTTATAAGAATTACACTATTGTTGCTGATAGTATCGTCAATTGGATTTTCTCAAAATAATTCTTACAAAACAACCATTGAAGTTGATGGTGTATGTAAGATGTGTAAAAAACGCATTGAGAAAGCCTGTTTAAAAACTAAAGGTGTTAAATTCGCTGTTTGGAATGTAAAAACACATGAATTAAATCTTATTTACAACCCAAATAAAGTCGATTTAGAGGCTATAAAAGCAAATATAGCAGCGGTTGGGCACGACACAAATACATTGAAAGCACCTGAAGAAGTTTATGTGCAATTGGACGCCTGTTGCAAGTACCGCGATCCCAAAGTTGTTGAAGACCACAACGATTAAGTAAATACAATTTATAAAAAAAGCGCTTCAATTTAGAAGCGCTTTTTTTAGTTGTAAAATCAAAAGTGTTACATCATTCCTGGCATTCCACCGCCACCCATTGGAGGCATGGCTGGTGCGTCTTCTTTGATGTCTATCAGTGCACATTCAGTGGTAAGAATCATTCCAGCGACTGAAGCTGCATTTTCTAAAGCGACCCGGGTTACTTTTTTCGGATCTATAATTCCCGCTTTCAGCATGTCCACGAAAACATCGCTTTTTGCATCATAACCAAAATCTCCTTTTCCTTCTGTGACTTTATTTATAACTACACTCCCTTCACCACCAGCATTATCCACGATTGTTCTTAATGGCGCTTCAATGGCCTTTGCAACAATTTGAATACCGGTCACTTCGTCAAGATTTACATCACTTATTTTGCCAAGTGTTTTTTGAGCGCGAACTAACGCAACTCCCCCCCCAGCAACTATACCTTCCTCTACCGCAGCACGCGTTGCATTTAAAGCATCATCGACACGGTCTTTCTTTTCTTTCATTTCAATTTCACTGGCTGCTCCAACGTAAAGCACTGCAACACCACCTGCTAATTTAGCCAGGCGCTCTTGAAGTTTTTCTCTGTCGTAATCGCTTGTCGTATTTTCAATTTGATTTTTAATTTGATTGACACGCGTCTTGATGTCAGATCCTTTTCCAGATCCATTTACAATGGTTGTGTTGTCTTTATCAATAGTGACTGTTTCTGCGGTTCCCAACATCTCTAAATCTACATTTTCAAGAGAAAACCCACGCTCTTCAGAAATGACAGTTCCGCCAGTTAGAATAGAAATATCTTCTAGCATGGCTTTGCGTCTGTCTCCAAACCCAGGAGCTTTAACGGCTGCAATTTTAAGCCCGCCTCTAAGTTTGTTAACTACAAGTGTTGCAAGGGCCTGACCTTCAACGTCTTCGGCAATAATTAAAAGCGGTCTTCCAGATTGGGCTACAGGTTCTAATATTGGCAGTATTTCTTGTAAGTTTGATATTTTCTTGTCAAATAGAAGGATGTAAGGATTTTCCAAATCAGCAATCATTTTGTCAGAATCAGTAACAAAGTAAGGACTTAAATAACCGCGATCAAATTGCATTCCCTCAACAACGTCCACATAAGTATCAGTTCCCTTGGCTTCTTCAACAGTGATTACACCCTCCTTACCAACTTTTCCGAAGGCTTCCGAAATAAGCTCACCAATTGTTTCATCATTATTGGCTGAAATGGAAGCAATTTGCCTAATTTTTTCAGATGAATTGCCTACTTTTTTTGCTTGTTTTTCTAAGTCAACTACAATTGACTCAACGGCCTTGTCAATCCCGCGCTTTAGGTCCATTGGATTGGCACCAGCAGCAACGTTTTTTAATCCTTCTTTCACGATAGCCTGAGCTAAAACGGTAGCCGTAGTGGTGCCATCTCCTGCCAAATCATTTGTTTTTGAAGCCACTTCTTTAACCATTTGTGCGCCCATGTTTTCTAGCGCATCTTCAAGTTCAACTTCTTTAGCAACAGAAACCCCATCTTTAGTAACTTGAGGAGCGCCAAAGCTTTTGCTTATGATAACATTACGACCTTTGGGACCGAGTGTAACTTTTACAGCATTAGCTAATGCATCCACACCACGTTTTAGGCCGTCTCTTGCATCTATATCAAATTTAATATCTTTTGCCATTTTGTTTATTTTATATTATACAATTGCGAGGATATCGCTTTCTCGCATGATTAAATAATCTTGACCCTCCAGTTTGAGTTCTGTACCAGCATATTTACCATACAATACAGTATCTCCTTCACTTACGGTCATTTTTTCGTCTTTAGTGCCATTGCCTAGAGCAATAACTTTTCCTTTTTGGGGTTTTTCTTTTGCATTATCAGGGATGATAATCCCAGAAGCAGTTTTGGTTTCTGCAGCCATAGGTTCAATGAGAACTCTGTCTGCTAAGGGTTTGATTTTTAAAGCCATATCAAAGTTTAATTTAATTATTAAAATAAATTTTTTTCTAAAATTGTGCCATTATATATAAACTGACAAATTTACAGTTATAAAAAATGTCAATATTTGCTTGACATGTTTTGCGGTTTATTAGGCTCTGCTATTCAGTAGCATCGTTCAATGGAATTTCTTCTGCAGCAGCTTCTGGTGCTGGTGCTGTTGCATTGCTATCTAAATCTAATGCTTTGGATTCAAGATTTGAATCAGAGCTTCCGATGGCTACATTAGATAATAGTATAAGCGCCAACAGAAGTATGGCAAGGGCCCAAGTACTTTTGTCTAAAAAGTCAGTCGTTTTTTTGACCCCACCCAGTTGTTGAGCGCCACCGCCTCCAAAAGAAGAGGAGAGTCCGCCCCCTTTCGGGTTTTGAACCATTATTACCACCACTAACAAAAAGGCTACAATGACTATTAATATTAAAAATATTGAGAAAGTACTCATGAGTTTTTATTTTTTTCTTGTAATTTTTTTATTGCTATTATTTGGTCTGCAAATAAACTACTTTTTTCTGGATATTTCAAACTTAAAATCTTGTAGGATTGAAGGGCTTTTTCATAGTTTTTTTGTTCGAGGTAAATTCTTGCCAGGGTTTCGGTCATAAGGGAATCTGATTCAAGAATTGGCTTTTCGGCCAAATTCTCTGTAGGTTCCAATGTTTTCAGTGGTTTAATTTTTGGACTTTTTTCAATAAAGTCATCGATGAGTTTTTGTTTTGTTTGCTGTTTTCTGATTGTTTTTTTAGTAACATTATCGGATCTGTCAATCGGAGAAATGTTGGTGAGCTGAAGCCATTTTGAAAAAGAGTAAGTTTCTCCCTTTCTAAACTCTAATGGTGTTCCTATATTAAGTGTGGTTTCAAGGGCATCGTTCTTATTTTCAACTTCAATGGCTACGATTTTTGTTGTTGGTGGGTTTGAAATGTCCTCAAAGGCTGTCACTTTAATGGTTTTTAAGCCTTCGTGATTATGCTTTAGTTGTTCTGAAACATTATTTTGTGAAAAAGCCTCAGAGGTAATAAAATCAAACAAAATGCTGCGATCTGAAGTGTAGGCGGCAGTTGTTTTTAGGGTTTTATTATATTTAAAACTTTCTTTATTTTTAAGCCCTTTTAAGTAGAGGGCTCTAGCCGCTTGGAAGTAAGGAAATTCTTTTATAATAGAAAATACACCCACAGTTTGCTCTTGGTTTAGCTTTGAAGGAAAAGCCAATAAATTTGAAAA
>CAJWNW010000105.1 GCA_913044085.1 uncultured Flavobacteriaceae bacterium
TGTAAGTATCATTATTTAATTTTTGATTTGTTTTTCTAATTCTGTTTTCCAGTTTTGGTAAGCTTTGAGATACGGGGTCTTATTTTCGATAGGTTTAAACGTCATCACGTGGTCATTTTTGGTAATATTTTTCCCAAAACGTTCAAAATCTTTATCGGTCAGTCCTGCAGCTCTTGCAGCACCAATGGCACCTGTGGTATTGTAAATTTCAATTTCATAACCAATAAGCGTAGCTAAAGTTTTAGCGAAAATCTCGGATCTAAAAAGATTGTCATTACCCGCCCGGATGACTTTAATGGTTGCATTGTCATTTTTAAGAATTTCCATCCCGTAAACAAATGAAAAGGCAATCCCCTCTAAAGCGGCTCTATATAGATGGGCTTTTGAATGTTGATTTAAATTGATATTACAAAATTGCGTACCAACATTGGTATTGTCCAACATGCGTTCGGCGCCATTACCAAAGGGTAAAATCACCAAACCTTCAGAACCAATGGCAATTTTGGAAGCTTTTCGATTCATGGTCTCATATGATTCTGCAGAACTTTGATTGCGCAGCCAGCGGTACATGATTCCTGCCCCATTGATGCACAACAGCTTTCCGATGGTTGGATTTTCAGCTGAATAATTCACATGCGCAAAATGGTTGATACGACTTGCTTCATTAGAATTTTTATTATCAGTCACCGCATATATTACGCCTGAGGTTCCGCCAGTTGCAGCAACTTCTCCACTATTAAATACGTTTAATGATAGAGCGTTATTGGGCTGATCGCCTGCGCGGTAGGTTATGGGAATGCCTTCAGGTAGTCCAGTTTCTACTGCTGCTTGTTTTGAGATGTAAGCTTGAGGTGTAAAATTTTCTACAACATCAGGCACCAAATCTTGAGAAAATTCAAAATAATCCAGCAACCAACTGGCTACGGAATCCGATTCATAATCCCAGAAAATACCTTCTGACAAGCCGTTGTTTGTAGTTGAAATGGTTCCTGTTAATTTTAGAGCTATAAAATCCCCTGGCAGCATAAACTTATGAATCTTTTGATACAAGTCAGGCTCATTGTCTTTGACCCATTTGAGCTTGGAGGCCGTAAAATTGGCGGGGGAATTTAAAAGGGAAGCACAGCGTTCTTTGGTCAAATCTTTAAAGGCTTGTTTACCAATATCCACAGCGCGACTGTCACACCAAATGATGGAATTCCTCAGCGGTTCGCCATTGGCATCGACAACCACCAAACCGTGCATTTGATAAGAAATCCCAACAGCTTCAATATTTGAAGAATCGATCTTTGATTCTTGTAAGATGCGCTTTGTACCTTTACACACAAATTTCCACCAATCGTTAGGGTCTTGTTCGGCCCAATCAATTTGCTCAGAAAGAATAGACATTTCGTTTTTGGGCTCGTGAAGACTTAAAATATTTTCACCGCTAGCTGCATCCACTAAAGCCACTTTAACGGAAGAACTTCCCAAATCAAATCCTATGTAATATTTTGTATGCATAAATTGGTGCTATCTGGAATTCAAAAATATTCTAAATATGAGTTGGCAGGTGATACATATGAAGCAAATGCTAATAGAATTGAAGCCAATATATATCGTCACCAAACATCGATAGATAATTAGATGAAATTTAAAGTTTTAAAAGATTTTCCCAATATTTTTGAATGACTGGCATCCAACCATTGATCTAGGAGCGTCGCATAAACAGATCTGAAATCAACCGTATACTTCAAATCGCCATTCCCATCTAAGTTACTTAAATCGGGGCTGGAATTGTAAAAACCAGGTTTTCTGAGATTTTTACCTATAATAAAAAGGTTGCTTGCAGCCCCGTGGTCTGTGCCAGCGGCTGCATTTTGCTGAACACGCCTTCCAAATTCTGAAAATGTAACAACTAGGGTATCTTTAAAACTATCTGAGGCCTCTAGATCATTTACAAATACATCCATGCCCTGGGCATAGGTTTTTAGCAATCGTGCCTGTCTGTTAGATTGGTAAGCATGGGTATCGAAACCTCCCATTGAAACATAATAAACCTTGGTCTCTAGGCCCGAGTTAATAAACTCCGCAGTGGTTTTTAATTGTTTTGCAAAAGCATTATTTGGGTATGTCTTTATACTTTTTGAAGTTTTAGAGGTTTCATAAATATACTTGGCAGAAGATTTTGCACTCACCATTGTTTTGTACAAATAGCCTAAGTTGTGTTCACTCAAATGCGATGGCGTTTGCGTCTCTAAAACTTTACCAAAGAAAGGCGTTTTGGTATTGTTAAACATTTTTTTAGCGTCTCTTGTCGCGATACCATTCATTGTTTCACCTTTCATAATTAGCGACAGAGAGTCATCTACCTCAATACCACTGTGCGGATTTTTACCGCATTGGTCGATGTATCTGCCCATCCATCCAGTGTCCAAATACTCGGAAGAACTACTGGCTGTTTGCCAAATATCTGTTGACCTAAAATGGGATCTGTTTGGATTGGGATATCCAACATTATTGATGATTGATAAATAGCCTTTGTCGTAAAGCAATTTTAAAGGGCCCAAATTTTCATTGAAACCCAATTCCCCATTGACATCAATCAATTTATTTTTAGGAATTGAAATGCTGGGTCTGTGTTTGTAGTACAAATCATTTCTGTATGGAATAATGGTATTCAAGCCGTCATTACCACCTGATAATTGGATGAGTACTAATTTCTTATGGCCAAGTGATACCGGATCCAAACCTTCAAAAGCTTTCATGAAATTAGGAACCATTAGCAAGCTACTGGCAAGGGAACTTTTAGTTAAAAAATCTCTTCTTTTCATAATCTACGATTTAACACAATTGATATTCCGGAATGGACATCAATTGAATACAATATTGATAGGCGTTTTGATTTTGGTAAATTTTTAGCATCTCTTTGGTATCTTGATCTAGCTTTGGAAGTACCAGAACAGCTTTCAATTCTTGTTTGGTAATTTTAGAATAATGGGTTTCAAAATAAGTACGGGCTTGATCTGAGACTTTAAAATTTTGATTCTTTTGATTGTAGAAATCACTGAAATCATCTTCAAATTCTCCCTTGGAGTTAAGGCTTATATTGGCATTATTCAAAAGTACTGAGGGAAGTTTCAATCTAAACATTAAGGAGTTTGAGTCAATCCAATAACGGTCCCCTTTCCAGCCAGAAACATTGACAGGGTACAAAAGAATTTGTCCCATCATTTTTTGAAGGTAGGTGACTTGACGCTGTTTTCTAAAAACAGAGGGGACAATTTTATGAATGCCCACCATCAATTCTACTGGGGATTTAATTTTAACGCCAATATTATTTTCGTTGTAAAACCAATCGGACATAAAAAGATGTCGCATCAGTTTTTTAATGTTGTAATCTTTGTAAAACAAATCTGTGAGTTCTTCCAAATGAGAAGCATCTATGTTTGGATTAACAAAATAGGTGTATATTTTTCTACAAATAAACTCGGCACATTGGCGCTGTTTAAGAATGATATCGACAACATCATCACCATCTAAATTACCGGTAATACCTAAAAATGTTTTGGAGTTTTGATCGTGTTTATTGGCCCTTAAAATAAAATCCCCATTGGCTTTGAAATTCCACCCAGTAAAGGCCCTTGCAGCTTCCTTGATGTCTTGCTCTGAATAATTTCCCAAGCCCAAAGTGAAAAGCTCTAACAACTCACGCGCAAAATTCTCATTGGGCTTGAGCTTTACATTGCGGTTATTGTTGAGATATTTAAGCATAGATGGCGTTCTTGCAACAGCTTTCACGAAGGCTCCAAAATCACCCAAAGCATGGGTACGTAGGGTATTGTTAAATTGAATAGCATGAAGAATGTGGTTGTCTCTACAGACAAAGACATTGGCCCAAAAAAGGGTCATTTTTTCTCTTAAAACACATTCGGTGCTGGCAATTTTTTTTAACCATTCAAAGTTCAATTGACGCACCATTCTTTGGCTCTTTTGTCTCAACTTTGTGGCAGCTTCATCTCCGTGTATTTCTTTATACTTTTTATAGGGCGTTTTAAGAAATTTATCAAATTCTGATAAATCGAGTTGAATGGGTTCAATTTGTTTTGAAATTTCAAAAATTGAATTGACATTCTTTGTCTTATTCAAAAGTTTAGCAGATTTTAAAAAAAATGGTGTAATTCCAAATCCGCTGCGCCAGTGTAAATGTATAAGATGTCTATCTTTCATTATTTAAAAATCAAAATAAATTATGATAAGTATTCCCCAATATAAGCTTAAATTATAAAAACTAAAAATGACCAATACAATTAATAAGGATCTAATGTAATAATGGTGCCATCCTCGCGGTATTTTATTTCGGCTACTTTTACACACCTTAAATGAGTAACGCCTTTTGAGAGCGAAGAATCATGGTAAAACAAATAAGTTTTTCCCTCAATCTCACATACAGAGTGGTGGGAAGTCCAACCTACAACAGGGTTTAGAATTCGACCCTTGTAGGTGAATGGCCCATAAGGACTTTCTCCGATACCGTAACATATAAAATGAGTGTCTCCAGTGGAGTACGAAAAATAATATTTCCCATTGTGTTTGTGTAACCATGCGGCTTCAAAAAAGCGGCGTTCATTATCTCCTGAGAGCAGAAGATTTCCGTTTATATCAAGAATTTCTAATGCCTTGGGCGTTTCGTCAAATTCCAATAAATCATCTGTCATTTTAGCAACCAATGGCAACAAAGCTGGTTCATCATCTGCCGGAAGGAATGCGGTAGGGCTTTCTGGTTGATTGTTGTTAAAGACACCGGTTCTCCAACGTTGTAATTGGCCACCCCAAATGCCTCCAAAATACATATAATAGGCACCGTCTTCATCTTTAAAAACGGCGGGGTCTATAGAAAAACTGCCCTTTATCGCTTTTGGCTCTGCTTTGAATGGGCCTGTTGGAGAGTCGCTAATAGCTACACCAATTCGAAAAATACCTTTATAATCCTTAGCTGGAAAGAAAAGATAAAATTTTCCATCTTTTTCATTGGCATCAGGCGCCCACATTTGCTGTTGTGCCCAAGG
>CAJWNW010000106.1 GCA_913044085.1 uncultured Flavobacteriaceae bacterium
CAAAGAAACTCATATGAATGAGATTTTAGCATTAGGCAGGTCTAAAGTTGAAGTTTGTATTGAAACACTTATGATGCTTGACAGTTTAGATATGAAAGAAAAAGATAGAAAATTGATCGTGAAAAAATGCACGACCGCTACTGAAAAGCAAATTGTAATTACTCATGGCACAGATACAATGACTAATACAGCCAAAGTTCTTGGCGCCAGGTACCTTAAAAAAACAATTGTAATAACAGGGGCAATGATACCATATAAGTTTGGTACCTCAGATGGTCTTTTTAATATCGCTAGTGCTTTGGCTTATGTTCAGACAATGCCACATGGTGTATACATTACGATGAATGGCAGAGTGTTTTTACATAATAAAGTAATTAAAAATAGAGCAACAGGAATTTTTGAGGAAATAAAATGAATAAATTAACAATTTATCATAATCCAAGGTGTAGCAAGAGCAGGGAAACCTTACAAATAATTAAAAATAACGGTATGCAGCCATTAGTGGTGGAGTATTTAAAAGTGCCTTTAAAGAAATCTGAACTAGATAATATTTCTAGACTATTAAATAAAAGGCCTAAGGATTTTATAAGAAAAAACGAGGTTGATTTTAAAGAAAACAATATTAAAAATATTATTGAAAACGATGTTGCTCTAATTAATGAAATGGTCAAATTCCCTAAAATTATCGAAAGGCCAATTGTTATTTTTGGGAATAAAGCTGTTATAGGTAGGCCTCCAGAAAAGGTATTAGAAATACTAAATCTTTAGAGTTTTATTTTAGTATATATAACGTGTATAATAAGTCAAAAAAAAATATAAAATTAAACTTGACACACATCGTTTTCAGCGGTTAGGTTTGTTATATACGTTCTTGGGGTGATGCGGGTAGGACTTTGCTATCTATCCGTCCAAAGGAGAAAAAAACAAATTAAATTGGTGTTTTTTTACTCGGCGAGCAAGAATTTTAAAAAAATTTGATTAATGTAAACTGGAGGCAGAAAAATGGGAAAAATCTCAAAATTAGTCGCACTCACTTTGTTAATGTCATTTGCTTTATCGCAGACGACAGGTAAAATAAGAGGAACAGTAACCTCAGCAGATGGTCAACCGCTTGCCGGTGCGAATGTCATTGTTGACGGTACAGCAAAAGGTGCCGCTACTGATGGTGATGGTAAATATACAATATTAAATGTTGAAGCTGGAACATATAGCGTAACTGCATCATACATTGGTTATCAAAGCAGTACTTCTTCAAATGTATCTATAAAAGTAGACCTAACTACTCCATTAAATTTTTCAATGCAAGCTTCTGCTATTGAAGGTGAGGCTGTTACAATTATCGGACAAAAAAGATTAATTGAAAAAAGTGCTACAAACTCAGTTCGTAGTATTGGTGATCAAGAAATCAGAAACTCTGCTTCTAGAAGTGTAGTCGGTGTTTTGGATCTGCAGCCAGGTGTAAACATAACAAACGGAAGGATATCTGTTCGTGGTAGTAGGTCTGAAGAGGTTGCATATACACTTGATGGAGCATCAATAACAGATGTAATAAATACTGGTTTTGAATTTTCTGCTATTCCAGAAGCATTAGCTGAAATATCTGTTGAAGCTGGTGGTTACGGTGCGCACATTGGGGGTGCAAATTCTGGTGTAATTAGACAGACTCTTAGAACAGGTTCAAATGAGGTTGGTGGAGATGTTAGATTTGAGACTGGAGATTTTGGTCTAACTGATCTTACTGCTACTGTAAACGTACCTATTGGTAATAATATAAAAACTTTTTTAGCTCTAAGCAGTAGGCATGTAGATGATTGGGATCCTACATATTATAAAGATTTTTCTATTAACAATGGAGCTCTTTTAGAAAGTACAGTCTCTGGTTCAACGCCAGACGGTGATTCAATTGCTGTCAATTTTAATTCAGGAGGAAAAGATGGGATTACACACAGAGCCAAAGACGATTTAAAAATTAATGCAACAGCGGTGGTTGATTTAGGGCCTCTAAATTTAAGGGTTTCTGGGGTAGTTGATAATCAAACTCGAGAGTTCAATGGTTTACCAATCTACAACATGTTCAATACCGATAGATTGGGAGAATCTAATCGAAAGTTGAGTATGATGAATCTTCGTGCTAATTATTTTGTTAATCCGACAATGTTAGTATCAGCTGGTGTTTATACTTTAAATAGAAAATACGAATATTATGATGGAGCTTTTGGGAGTGGTGATTTTGCAAAAGCTGTAGGATATTTTGATTCAACCACTATCGCTGCACAAGGAGTTGATGCCTCCTATTGGGCTGGTGGCAATACTGATTTTGCAATTGCAGGTAATACATATCAAAACCCATCACCATATTATGTAGCCAACACATTTGCTTTTGCTAGACCTGGCTCGCCTACCACAGGTTGGGGGATGAGTCAAAGAAACTCATTTGGGTTTGATCTAGGTGTTACATGGCAAAGAGGTGACCATGAAATTAGAGCGGGGATCGATTATAAAAAATATACATACCGATCGTATAATTTGAGTACATCAGCTATGTATAATCTTAACGCTAACATTGCTGATGATAAATACACCTTTGATGAGGTTGTTAGCGGGGAGAGTGTTCTTGTAACTAATGATCTATCTGTTTTTAATAGATTTGGTCAAATTGGATATGATGATTATGGTAAAGAAATTGATGATGACTGGGATGGTCCTAGAGAGCCTTCCGTAACTTCATTTTATGTTAATGATAAATTTGAAGCTGGTGATTTAGTTATTAGTGCTGGTGTTCGATTTGATAATTTTATGATGGATGATTGGAGGATGAAAGATCCTGCTAATCCAGGTTGGGATCAATCAAATCAAGGTATCATAGAATCAGAATTTTTAGAGTCTGAAACAAAAAGTATTATTCAGCCGCGTCTTGGACTCGCATTTCCTGTTTCCGATGAAGTAGTATTTCATTTACAATATGGGAAATTTGCTCAAATGCCTGAATTGGATCTACCATATGCTTCAACTAGATATATGAATTTGGTTTGGGGTGGTCAAAATTATACTCCTGACCCAATGGGTTTTGATCTTGACCCAATTGAAACTACTCAATACGAAGTGGGAATGAGTTATCAGGTGCTTCCTTCTGCTGCAATTGACATTACAGCGTTTGCCAAGAATACAACTGGTCAAGTTGTTGTTGGTAAAAATGAGGAAGTGGGAATCACTAATACGAACAATGTTGCCCGAGATGCTTTTTATTACAAAAATGGTGATTTTACTACTGTGAATGGGTTTGAATTCACGCTTAGAACTAGAAGAGTAAGCAGGCTCCAAAGTTTTGCTTCTTACTCGTGGTCTGATGCTAGGGGAATTAATTCTGACCCAAATACTGGAGCTGGTAATATAGCTCAAGATTTACTGAGCCCGCCGCCGCTAATGATTTCACCACTCTACTATCATAACAAACATCGTGGTGCTGTTGCCTTAGATTATAGATACGGTCAAGACGATGGTTTATTGAGTGGGTTAGGTTTTAATTTTGAATATAAGTTTAATAGTGGTCATCCATTTACTTACAGTGATGGAGGCATGGGTCAACGTTCTGCAGATGCTGGAGCACTTTTAGCTGATGCGCGTTCTCGTGAGCCGCAAGAGTCAATAGGCAGTTCAACTACTCCGTGGCAGTATTATGCTAATTTAAAGGTTGATTATAACATGTCCTTGGGTGGTGTAGGTGTTACACTATTTGCTTACGTTACTAATCTTTTTGATCGTAAGAATGTAATTAATGTCTACTCAAGGTCTGGTAACGCTTATGATGATGGATTTTTAACGGATCCTGCTTTAAGTTCAGAAATTGTTGCTGCTAATGGTCAAACTTATGTGGATCTTTATCGTAATGTTAATCTTGAAAACAGACAGCATTACATGAGTGATTTTGGTTTAGATGTGTTTGCGACTCCTCAGATTGTTAAAATGGGTGTTGCGGTAAATTTCTAAAATATTAGCCTAATTAAGAAAAATTAAAAAAAGAAGAGGGTATAAAAACCATGATAAAAAATAATCTAAAACTAATAACTGTCTGTTCTGTTCTGATTGTCTCCGTTCTTTTAGCAAAAGGTCCGGTTTCAAATAGATCTGCATCAAAACAGCTTGATGATAGGAATCAGAACCCCAATATATCTGTACTTAATATTAACAATATAGCTTATTGGATAATGAAAGATGGTGCATACACAACTGGCGGTAGTGCAAACGGAACACAAGCTGATTATCCTATTTTTACAGGAGGTTTAATATTCGCTGAGGGTATGCTTTGGGGCGCTAAGGTAAAAAATGATGGATTAGGTGGAACTTCAGCTAAGGGTGAAGTTCGTGTGGGCGGATCTACCTATTACCATGGTTTGAAAGCTGGTAGAATTATAACAGATAATGATGGTAACGTATTAGGATCCGACGATCCGGCGAAAAATCATGTTTGGAGAGTTAGAACAGATTATGCTACTGCCGATTTATCTGTTGACGCTGCTAACTTTAATGCAACATCAGTTGCTAGTGTTACGGACGCTCAAATTAAAATTGTTAAGGATCAGTATGAGTATGATTGGGAAAATTGGCCTGCGGCATGGGGAGCTCCATTTGAAGATGTAAACCAAGATGGACAATATGATCCTACAATTGATATCCCTGGATATCCAGGTGCTGATCAAACACTTTGGACAGTCGCAAATGATGTGCCATTGATTGTGGATGATTCTGGTGCTCCTTTAGATACGAATAACACCGCACCGAGTCTGTACGGGGCTGATCCGATCGGTATTGAGCTTCAAATAACAATGTGGGGTTATGCATTTGGTGCTAGTGACCCATTAGGTAATAATATTTTTAAAGCTGCAAAAATGAAGTATATGGGTCTTCCTGCAATGGATAGCACTGTAGTTGGAGTAGCTGGTTTTGCTGGAACTCCAGATAGTGCTTATTTAGATTCTTTGTATTTTACACAATG
>CAJWNW010000107.1 GCA_913044085.1 uncultured Flavobacteriaceae bacterium
CGTTGATAGGCTACAGGTGTAAAGGCAGTAATGTCATAGCCGAGTAGTACTAATCATCCATAGGCTTATTGTACGGCTGTTTTTTTTAATGAAGTACAACTTACTTTTACATGTATATTTTTTTAATATGTTAACTTATTGTTCAGCTTAAGCTGAAATATGTTTTCTAGAAAATTTTAGACAACAGATAACCCTAAGGTGGTTATTGCAATGGGGCTCACCTCTTACCATCCCGAACAGAGAAGTTAAGCCCATTAGCGCCGATGGTACTACACTTGTGGAAGAGTAGGTCACCGCCTTTTTTTGAAACCCTCACAGTACTGTGGGGGTTTTTTTTGAATTCAACTTTGCTACTTCGATTTAATTGTTCTTATGTTTATTCACAGGTAAAAAAAAGTACATTATCAAGTATTTTTGTAAAGAAACGGCTATTTGAAAATACTATCCATGATGATTTTAATGCCTTTAAAACCTAAGTAAATTGCAGCTCCACAAACTACAATACCTGCAATTACTAGCGGTATGTAAAGAGGTTTTTCGGGATTGGACAGTCCTGCATGCAATAAAACTGGTCCCAAAAAGAGTGTAACCAAGGTGATTCCCATGGTTTTAAGGCCTTTTACAAGTTGTGGTTTGTTGGTGCGTTTAGTTTCCATTTTCATAGGCATTAATGGCGGCGCGAACGCTTTGATGTTTCAAAAGCAATGCTTTGGCTTGGACTTCTTTAATTTGCAATTCATTCATTAGCATTTTCGTACCACGAATCACAAGTTTATCATTGCTAAGTTGCATGTCTACCATTTTATTGCCCTTTACATGTCCCAGTTGAATCATAGCGGTGGTCGTTATCATATTTAAAACAAGTTTTTGTGCCGTTCCCGCTTTCATCCGTGAACTTCCGGTTACAACTTCTGGACCTACCACGACTTCAATCGGATAATCTGACACTTTTGTCAGTGGACTTTTGGCATTGCAGGTGATGCATCCCGTTGGAATTTCCTGCATTTGACAAGCTTTTAAGGCGCCAATTACATAGGGGGTTGTACCAGAGGCAGCAATACCTATCACAATATCCTTAGGGTTGATGTCATAATTTTCAAGGTCTTTCCATCCCTGTTTTGGATTGTCTTCAGCAAACTCTACTGCTTTTCGAATTGCGGTATCACCACCTGCAATCAACCCCACAACCAGACCGTGGGGTACCCCAAATGTTGGGGGACACTCAGAGGCATCTAAAATCCCCAAGCGTCCGCTAGTACCTGCGCCTATATAGAACAGTCGGCCTCCAGATTTTAATTGGCCAACAACTTTAGTAATTAAGTTTTCTAATTCAGGTATTGCTTTTTTGATAGCTTTAGGAACCGTTTCGTCTTCGCTGTTAATCGCCGTTAAAAGATTTGAAATGGACTTTTTCTCTAAATGATTGTAGTGAGAATCTTGCTCTGTTGTTTTTGTAAAGTCCATGTACAAAAATACTATTTTTAAAACACTTTCAACTTTTAAACTATTCAATCACCAAGCTTGCCTCGTAGGTTTCTGAAATGCTAAAATATCCCATCGGATAATGGCTTGCTTCAGAACTGTTGTAGACATTTCCGCGGACTGATGTTGGTGTGGTCTTAAAAGGATCACCCCCTTCTTCGGTTTGTTCAATAACTGCATTCATGAAATTAAAATAGCTTTCATCAGCACCATAAAGCGTTATGTAAGCGGTGTCTTCGGGTTCTAGATTCTCATAGAAATAGGAGAATGTAAAGGCATTGCCTTGGTAGAATTCGTCTTTGGTTGCTAAAAAATTATTGTATCCAAAATCAAGGACGTAAAAATCCTCTCGGCTGCCATCATCTGTAAAAGTTACAATGACTTCAATTTCATCTCCTTCAAACAAAGTTTCATCTCCTTGCAATAGTGTGTCAATAGGAGTGGCTGGAATCAGTTGCTCTACAGATGATTCATAAGTTTCTCCATTGTAGAGGATGATAAGTTTGTAATTCACGTCAAAAATGGGTGTAAAATTCGATATATAATGTCCTGGATTCACAGCATCATACAAGAATTGATGCGTTATGTTATTGTCTACTTCTAAAATTTCGACTTCTGCATCTGTGACCCACGGAATGTTTTCATCATAAAATCCACCTGTCAAGCTCAATGCTATGACTTGAGGATCTGTGTTTTCAGGGTTCATTTTTATGCGGGCATCAATGCTTAATCGTTCTTCTGCAGTGTTTAAATCCAGCACAATCACATCTTCACAAGAAGTTCCTAAAAAACCAATACTTAAGAATATCAAAAATCGTTTCATGGTTTAAAATTTAAAGTTATAAGTGACCGCACCAATCGCTCCAAAAATGGAGAGCTTGAGCGCTTCATTTTGTCCTGTATCTGTATTCTGTCTAAAATTCAATGATTGAGCATTTTTACGGTTGTACAAATTGTAAATGCTGAAAACCCATTCGCCGCGCCAACCTTTGGTTTTCTCTGGCTTTGGGATGTATTTAGCAGAAACATCAAATCTGTGATAAGCAGGCAATCGGCTGGAATTTCGAGCTTCATAGGTAGGTATAACCAAGCCATTGTAAACATACTGTCCATTGGGGTAGGTGGTGGGTTGCCCTGTTTGGTAAAGGAAATTAGCATTTAACGTCCATTTTTCATTGAGATCATAACTTGAGGTTATAGAAATATCATGAGTTTTATCGAATGGGGTATTGTACCAGTTTCCATTATTAATGCCAGGTTCCGAGGGATTGCGGCCTTTAGTTTGCTGTTCGGATTTTGAGAGGGTATAGGCCATCCATCCTTTAAGTCTACCATTGTTTTTGCGAAGTAAAATTTCCAAACCATAGGCTCTAGAACGCCCATTGAGTAAAACTTGTTCAATGGCTTTGTTGGCAATTAAATTAGCCCCATCAATGTAATCGATGCGATTTTTAGTTTTTTTGTAATAGGCTTCAATTTCGAAACTGTAATCATTGTAATTTTTAAAATAGCCTAAGGCAATTTGATCCAAAAGTTGTGGTTGGATGTATTTTCCACTGGGGGCCCAAACATCTAGTGGGGTTGGTGCTGTTGTGTTTGACAACAAATGTAAGTACTGTGCCATTCGGTTGTAGCTGGCTTTTACAGAACTATTTTCGTCTAGTAAATAAGACAAAGCCACTCTAGGCTCAATATTCATAAATGAAGCTTCCACACTTCCGCTTGATGTGTCAATCGTACCAGAAGGGTCCACAGCTTCATAAATTTGTAAATCGGGGTTAAAGGCCAAAGCGATGTCATTTTCATAGCGGTTCAACTCATCCTGACCAAGCCGCAAAAAACTACTAAGTCTTGCACCATAATTCAGCGATATTTTTTCTGATACTTGTTGCTTTACATCCAGATATACCGCATTTTCAAAAGCATTTTTTTTGGTTAATTTTTCTCTGTTGATTCCCGAGGTTGGTCCATTGGGTTGAATGATTCCTGGGTTGAAACCATAGTAGGTGCTGTGTACGCCATATTCTAAGCTGTAACGGTCATTAAGGTATTGTTTCAAATCGAATTTGACATTCATATTTTGTATGCCCGAGTTCCATTCAAATCCTACAAAATTTAAATCCAAACCGTAATAATAATCGGAATAAATCAAGGATAAATTTGAAAATAATTGCTCTGAAAATAAATGATTCCAACGGAAATTAACTACCGTATTACCATAGGTATTTTCAAAACTATTGGACACATTAAATACATCCCGACCAAAATAACCTGACAAATAAATCTTATTATCCGCATCTAAGCGATAGCTTAATTTGGTATTTAAGTCATAGAAATAGGCAATATTATCTACATCAAAAAGCGGTAGAAACAAATGGGCGTAGGTAGAGCGCCCGCCAAATAAAAAGGATCCTTTTTCTTTTTCTAAGGGCCCTTCCAACAAAATACGACTGGCTATCAAACCAATCCCACCATTGCCGTGGAATTCGTTTTTATTGCCTTCTTTTTGATAGATGTCTAAGACAGAAGCCACCCGTCCCCCGTATTTTGCAGGAATACCGCCTTTGTAGAGTTTCAAGCTTTTAATGGCATCGGGATTGAACACCGAGAAAAAACCAAACAAATGAGAGGAATTAAATAAAGTTGCTTCGTCTAATAAAATCAAGTTTTGATCGTTAGAACCCCCACGAACATTAAAGCCTCCAGTTCCTTCACCACCATTGGAAACCCCAGGAAGTAAAGTAATGGCTTTAACCACATCGGCTTCGCCAAAAACTACTGGAATTTGTTTGATGGTGTTGGCATTTAGGGCATTGACACTCATTTGAGGTGTTTTGATGTTTATACGCTCGACATCCGTTTCTAATACAATTTCATCAAGTGTATCTGCAGCAGCACCCAAGCTGAAATCTAGAGTCAGATTTTGATTTAAAATGATAATTTCAGTAACTGTGTTATATCCAAGGTAGCTGATCGTAAGGCTATAAGTTCCTTTTGGCAATGTAATAGAATAAAAACCATATTCGTTGGTAATGGTTCCAGTGTTTAGTTCTGGGAAAATCACATTGGCACCGATTAAAGTTTCTTGTCCTTCACTTTCGTAAATAGAACCACTTAATGTAAATTGATTTTGAGAGAACCCAAAGAATGAAAAAAGAAATAATAAGGGAATTAAGCGCGTAGACATAGAAAATTTTTACGCCGTAAAATTAAACAAAAAAGGAGTTTTCTAAGACGCCTTTAACATAACTTTGATGATTATTTATTGATCTAAAATGGCATTAAAAGTTTCACTTGGACGCATGGCTTTTTGTATTTTATCTTCATTGGGTAAGTAGTAGCCTCCAATATCGACGGATTGCCCCTGAACTGAAATAAGTTCTTCGATTATTTTATCCTCATTTGATTTGAGTTGATCATAAATCTTTTTAAAGGCCAATTTGAGTTCTAAATCTTCTTCTTGGTTTGAAAGCGCTTCCGCCCAAA
>CAJWNW010000108.1 GCA_913044085.1 uncultured Flavobacteriaceae bacterium
TCGACACAAAATTTCCCGTTTATAGCATAAAAGGGGCCGTTCATGACATAAGTGCGCCCGCTTGTTACGTAATTAAGCTTAAACAACGTACCCGCTGTAAATTTATATAATAAAGACGAAATGTTAATGTTTGTTTAATTATTGAAATTATATCTAAGACAAATTTTATTTTTGTTAAAACTATTAATAGTATGGCCAAAAAAACTAAAATAAATAAAGAAAATCTTATCGCTTTGTTCATGGACGTTGTACTTAAACACAATGAAGTTCCCAAAAGCGTTTATTCATTTGCGAAAATGAACAATTTTGAAGAATCTGAATTTTACCGCTTTTTCGGTTCTTTTGAAGCTTTAGAAGCTGCCATTTACGAGTTGTTTTTTGAAAATACAATGAAAACACTTGAGAAAAGCAAAGAATATAAGGATTATGACGCAATGAATCAATTGCTGAGTTTTTATTTCACATTTTTTGGCAATTTAACCGCCAATCGCAGCTATGTTTCCAAATCTCTTTATTTGAAAATGGGCGGGCTCAATCATATGAAAAAACTTAAAGCACTCCGAAAAAAGTTTTTAAACTTCATTGATGAGCTGGATTTAGGAGTAATTGATATCAAAAATAAGCGATTGGATGACATCAAAGACAGCGTGGTCAATGAATCCTATTGGATTCAAATGCTGGTAACCCTTAAATTTTGGTTGGACGACGATTCAGCAGATTTTGAAAAAACAGATCTTTTTATTGAAAAATCTATCGCTGCTAGTTTCGAACTAGCAAATACCAAACCCCTCAAGAGTGTTGTTGATTTTGGTAAATTCTTGTTTAAAGAAAAAATCAGCATGCGTTAATGAAATCTATTGATAGAATCCCGACCTCAAAACTACAACGTGCTTCTAAATTGGTATCTACTGGCGCCAAAGTTGGTGTGAACTATATCAAATATTATGGAGAAAAAATCAGTAAAACAAAAGAAATTGCCAAGGAAAACCTGAATAAAAATAATGCAAAGGATATTTATGGTGGCCTAAAACAACTCAAAGGCAGTGCTTTGAAAGTTGCTCAAATGTTGAGCATGGAAAAAAACCTTCTTCCGCGTGCTTATGTTGAAAAATTTTCTCTTGCTCAATTTTCGGTGCCGCCGCTCTCCCCCCCCCTGGTAGTAAAAACTTTCAAAAAATATTTTGGTAAAGCACCAGAAGCTATTTTTGACCAGTTTGATGCCAATTCAGTCAATGCTGCGAGTATTGGCCAAGTTCACAAAGCAAAAAAAAACGGTAAAGCATTGGCTGTCAAAATACAATATCCAGGCGTAGCAGACAGTATTAAATCAGATTTGGCAATTGTAAAACCCATTGCCTTAAGGATTTTCAACATCAAACCCAAAGGGGCTGAAAAGTATTTTAAAGAAGTAGAAGACAAATTGAATGAAGAAACAGATTACTGCCTAGAAATTGAACAAAGCCAAGAAATCGCTAAGGCCTGTGCACACATTCCAAATATTTTATTTCCCACCTATTATGCAAATCTATCCTCTGATAGAATCCTTACAATGGATTTCATGAATGGGGTACATCTGTCTGAATTCGTAAAAAATAATAAAAATTCTAAAAAGTCGAATAAGCTGGGACAGGCGCTTTGGGACTTTTATATGCACCAAATTCACAACTTGCGTAAAGTCCATGCAGACCCACACCCTGGTAACTTTCTAATCAATGATGAATCTCAACTTATTGCTTTGGATTTTGGTTGCATGAAAACGATTCCGAACGATTTTTACGTTCCCTATTTTGAATTGGCTGACAGATCAGTGATGGATAACCCAAAATTATTCACTGAAAAACTCTATGAATTAGAAATTTTAACAGCTGAGGATTCTCACGAAGAAACTAGTTTTTTTAAGGAGATGTTTAATGAACTCCTGAGTGTTTTTACATTGCCTTTTCAAAGCAAAGTGTTTGATTTTTCAGATCCTGATTTTTTTGGGAAAATTGGAGATATTTCAGAGCGTTACAGTCAAAACACTGAGCTCAGGAAACTTAACAACACTCGTGGATCAAAACACTTTATCTACATGAACAGAACCTTTTTTGGCCTTTACAATCTAATGTTTGACCTTAAAGCCAATTCGGTTAGAATTAACCAATTTCAACACTACAAATGATACATTTAAAACGTAATGATTTTGACAAATTCAATCATGTCTTCAGAATAAATTTAATAAATAGCTGTTCAGGGTTTAAATCTGCAAATTTGATTGGTACCAAGTCCAATACTGGTACCTCAAATGTTGCAGTCTTTAGTTCTGTAACGCACTTAGGATCCAATCCGCCACTGCTGGGGGTGGTTTTCAGACCGGTAACAGATGTCCCAAGAAACACTTATGAAAACATAAAAGAAACCGGTCAATTTACCATTAATCATATCCATGCACCAATTATTAAAGATGCCCATCACACTTCGGCAAAATACAGCAAGGAAGTTTCGGAATTTGAGCTCACTCAATTAGAAGAAGAATTTAAAAATGCTTGGCACGCCCCTTTTGTTAAAGATGCGCCCATACAGATTGCGCTCACCTATTGCGAAGAATATCTTATTAAGAGTAATAATTGCATCCAACTCATTGGAGAAATAAAAGATTTATTCATTCGCGAAGATTTGCTAGAAGGTGACGGATTCATCAATCTCTCCAAAGGAAATATTGTAGCCATTAATGGTTTGGACGGATATACGCTGCCCAAACTCAAAGCCCGATTGCAATACCAACGTCCAAAAAAGACATGAATTCTAAAATTTGACATTTTGAAAAAATCTAATCTCCCTGTCAAAATTTGTATGGTTTGTCATCGCCCATTTTCATGGAGAAAAAAATGGGAAAGAGATTGGAAGTTTGTAAAATATTGTAGTAAAAAATGCAGCATAAACAAAAGACATCCATCGTCTGGTTCACAGACAATTTAAGAGTGAGAGACAACTATGTGCTCAGTACTGCTATGAAAGCTTCAAAACGAGTCATAGGGGTTTATTTTTTAACTCCAGAGAAGTTCAACGAAACTCAATTTGGTTTTAAAAAAACTGAAAAATTTAGAGCTAAATTTCTTCTTCAAACACTTAACGATTTAAAATTAGAACTTGATGCGCTAAACATAAGCCTATTGGTGTTTAATAATGCTACAGAAAAACAAATGCGTGAATTGGTCAAAATATATGATGTGAAAGCAGTCTATCACCAAAAGGAGTGGACCGATGAGGAAGTCAGAAAAATTGATTTTTTGAAGAAGACTTTGCCAGCCAATGTAAGCGTTCACGAATATTATGATCAATTTTTATTTCACCCTGATGACGTAACATTTCATTATAGCGAAACTCCAAAGGTTTTTACACAGTTTAGAAAACAACTAGAAAAAAAAGCTTTGGTCAGATCATTGTTTTCTGTGCAGCCTCAAGAGGTATCCTCTAAAGTTGAAACGGATTTTAAATTGCCAACATTGGAGCAATTGGGATTTGAGGATTTCGAAATAGATTCGCGGACTGCATTCTCATTTAAAGGCGGATCTAAAGCAGCCGAGCAACGCTTGGACCATTATTTCTTCAAAACGCAATCACTTGGTGTATATAAAAAAACACGAAACGGTCTTTTGGGCGAAAATTACAGTTCTAAATTTTCACCATGGCTGGCGAATGGGAGTTTGTCCGCTAGACAAATTTATTGGAAAATCAAGGCGTTTGAAGAGCAATTTTACGCCAATCAATCTACTTATTGGTTAATTTTCGAATTGATTTGGCGTGATTTTTTTAAATACATTTCTTTAAAAAATGGAAATGCCATTTTTAAACTTGATGGAATTCTAAACACTGTTTATGGTTGGTCTAAAAATTCAAAATTCATAAAGGAATGGACAGACGGGAGAACAGCGGATGATTTTGTCAATGCAAATATGATTGAATTGAAAAATACAGGATGGATGAGCAACCGAGGACGGCAAAATGTCGCTTCTTATTTTGCAAAAACTCTAAAGCTTGACTGGCGTATCGGAGCAGCCTATTTTGAAAGTATGTTGTTGGACTATGATGTACATAGCAATTATGGCAATTGGATGTACGTTTCTGGGGTTGGTAACGATCCAAGAGATCGCATCTTTGACCTTAAAAGACAAGCAGAAATATATGATCATGACAAGAGTTTTAGAAACCATTGGCTTAAATAACAACGAATATGGAACTCACACTAATCTTTCCCAACCAACTTTTTGAAAATTCAGAGCTACTTCAAGCTTCCAAAAAAGTCATGTTGATAGAAGAATTTCTGTTTTTTAAACATTTTAATTTTCACAAGCAGAAAATTCTATTTCATAGAATGAGTATGAAATCTTACGAAAACTATCTAAAAGCACGGTTCAATATTGAGTATATTGATTCAACTCAAAAGGAGAGCGATGTTAGAATACTTATAAAGAATTTGAGCGTTGATATCCAAAAAATCTACATATATGATCCCAATGACAATTGGCTTCAAAAGCGGATTAAATCTGCTTGCAGCAAAAAAAATATTGAGCTTGCGATTTTTAATAATCCGTTATTTCTGCTTGACAAAACAGATTTGAATCCATTTTTTAGAACAGAAAAGAAAAAATTCTTCCAAACCGCTTTTTATAAGAACCAACGTCAGCAAATGAATCTTCTGATGCAGAATGGTTCTCCAGAAGGCGGTGAATGGACTTATGACAAATACAACAGAGAAAAATACCCAAAAGGAAAGCAAACACCAAAAATAAAGCGCCCTGAAGAAAGTACTTATTTTGAAGAAGCGTTAGCCTACGTTGAAAAGAATTTCAGCAATAATTGTGGTGAATTGCCAAAAAAACCAAATTACCCACATGATTTTAGGTCTTCAAAAAAATGGTTTAAA
>CAJWNW010000109.1 GCA_913044085.1 uncultured Flavobacteriaceae bacterium
TGAAGTTTATGCAAGCGATGATAACAAAGATAAATTTGTACAAGATTTTATTGCCGCCTGGAATAAAGTCATCAATGCAGACCGTTTTGATCTAATGTAATATAAATCTTGTGATTCTATTTTAAAGACCCGGTTAATTACTGGGTCTTTATGTTTAAAACAATTTAATAATCAGAATTCAATAAAGTTTATTAATTTGTATTTTTGTTTAAACCATCAAAAAGTGCATGATTAAATCAAAAGGCATTAAAAAAAGTGCAAAACTGACTCTGAATAATTCTCAACGGCTTGTATATGGCAGCTTCTTGGTATTATTGGGGGTTGTTTTATTTTTTTCGATAGTATCCTATTTTTTTAGCGGTGAGAGCGACCAAAGTACCCTTGTTGATTTTGGCAACAGAACAGTGCCAACAAAAAACTGGCTCAGTAAATTAGGGGCATGGCTCAGCCATTTACTTGTTTTTAAAGGATTTGGAGTTGCCTCAGTATTATTTGCAGGTCTTTTGGGCTTATCTGGCTTCAGTGTCTTAGCAAATACCCCTAAACAACGGCTTTACCGACACTGGGTATGGGGTACATTTATAATCATATGGCTTTCAATCGGGTTTGGATTTATTTTTAAATCTTATCCAAATTTGGGTGGAACTATAGGTTATGAATTAAATTTATTTTTTCAGGATTATATTGGAAAAATTGGTACTTCTGCACTTTTACTATTGGGTGTCATTTCATATTTAGGAATTCGACTCAAAGTGAGTCCCCAACAAATTGGGCAACTTTTTAAATCAATATTTAAAACTACTAAAAAAGTTACTAAAGCTGTTGAACAAATAGGTAAACAAGCAACTGTTGAAATTAATAATGAATCTGAATCTTCTGAAAATGAAGATAACACTTCTGCTTTTGAGGTTCCTTTAGACAATTTAGAACCCACAATACAAAACCATTCCAATATAAACAAAAACAAGGTTTTCAATGAAAGTTCAAATGGTAATAAAGAAATTCAGGATTTGAAAATGGAAGTTACTGTTGTGGAAGAGGAAGCATCAGAAACAGATAATTTAGCAGCGAAATTAGTAGATGATTTTGGTGAAGTTGACCCCACTTTAGAATTGTCAAAATTCGTCTTTCCACACTTAGAATTACTAAAAAAATACAACAGTGAAGGCATCACAATTGACGAAGAAGAACTAGAAGACAATAAAAATAAAATTGTTGAAACGCTCAATAATTATAAAATTGGCATCAGTAATATTAAAGCTACGGTTGGACCAACGGTTACACTCTATGAAATTATCCCCGATGCAGGCATTCGTATTTCAAAAATTAAAAATTTAGAGGACGATATTGCACTATCACTTTCGGCACTCGGAATTCGCATCATTGCTCCAATACCAGGTCGCGGAACCATAGGGATTGAAGTGCCCAACAAAAACGCTACAGTTGTTTCAATGAATTCAGTCATTGCCTCCAAGAAATTTCAAACAACGGAGATGGAATTGCCCGTCGCGATTGGAAAAACCATTAGTAATGAAACCTTTGTTGTTGATCTCTCAAGAATGCCTCACTTGCTCATGGCTGGGGCTACAGGTCAAGGAAAATCAGTTGGATTAAATGCAGTTTTAACCTCTTTGCTTTATAAAAAACATCCGGCGGAAGTTAAATTTGTTTTGGTTGACCCAAAAAAAGTAGAACTGACACTTTTTAATAAAATTGAACGGCACTACCTAGCAAAACTTCCCGACTCAGAAGATGCAATCATCACAGACAATACAAAGGTCATTAACACTTTGAACTCGCTTTGTATTGAAATGGACAACCGCTATGATTTGCTTAAATCTGCTTTTTGTAGAAACATAAAGGAATATAATACAAAATTTAAAGCCCGAAAATTAAACCCCAATGAGGGGCATAAGTTCTTGCCTTATATTGTTTTGGTTGTGGATGAGTTTGCAGATCTCATCATGACTGCAGGCAAAGAAGTTGAAACACCAATTGCACGCTTGGCGCAATTGGCAAGAGCAATTGGAATTCATTTAATTATTGCCACCCAGCGCCCTTCCGTTAATGTCATTACAGGAATCATCAAAGCAAACTTCCCTGCACGTATTGCCTTTAGGGTAACTTCAAAAATAGATTCAAGAACAATATTGGACAGTTCAGGTGCCGATCAATTGATTGGCCGTGGAGATATGCTCTATACCCAAGGGAATGATTTGGTGAGAATTCAGTGTGCTTTTGTTGACACTCCTGAAATAGAGCGACTCACGGAATTTATAGGCTCACAGAAAGCCTACCCAAGTGCCTATATACTTCCAGAATACATCAGTGAAGAGTCTGGCACAAGTCTTGATATTGACATCAATGATCGCGACAAGCTCTTTAGGGAAGCTGCCGAGGTCATTGTGACAGCCCAACAAGGTTCCGCATCCTTATTACAACGAAAATTGAAATTAGGATACAACCGAGCAGGCCGCATCATTGATCAACTGGAAGCTGCAGGTATCGTAGGGCCTTTTGAAGGCAGCAAGGCGCGGCAGGTATTAATGACGGATCTAATGGCTTTAAATCAATTTTTAGACAATGAATCTTCTGGATAAAATTAAATCAACGCTAACACTCTTATTTGCTTTTGGAATGCTTCAAGGACAAACTCATGATCCTGATGCCAAAGCGCTATTACAAGAAGTTAACGATATAGTTGAAAGCTACAATAACATACAAATTGATTTTAAATATGTTCTTGAAAACGATTCGGAAAATATCCGCCAGGAAACACGTGGTAAAATCACTTTATCAGGAGATAAATACGCTTTAGATATTTTGGGGGTTCAACGCCTTTTTGACGGTGAAACCCTCTACACTATAAGTCAAGAGGATGAGGAAGTTACGATTTCAAAAGACAACTCTGAAGATGACAACACCATTTCGCCAAGTGCACTACTAACATTTTATGAAAGCGGATATAATTACAAATTGGACATTTCACAGCTTAAGTTTGGAAGAAAAATTCAGTATATAAAATTAACCCCTATTGACTCAGAAGCTGAAATAAAATATGCACTTCTAGGAGTAGATACCAAAACAAAGCACATTTATAATCTTATAGAAATTGGAGAGAATGATACAAAAACAACATTGACGATTCTGGCTTTTAAAACAAACATGCCACTCCCAAAATCGTTTTTTAAATTTAATGCCTCTGAGTATGATGATTATTACATCAATAATTTAGATTAAGCGCTGCCATTTGAAACTATTAGATCGTTACATATTATTTACCTATCTAAAATCTTTTTTTAGTGTTTTTCTAATACTGATGTTTATATTTTTACTACAATCAGTTTGGGTTTATATTTCTGAATTGGCCGGAAAAGACCTTGAAATTGATGTGATATTAAAATTCTTGCTGTATGTTTCACCCCGACTGATTGTTCTGGTTTTACCACTTACTGTGTTGCTCGTGTCCATAATGGTATTTGGAAATTTTTCTGAAAACTATGAATTTGCAGCCATGAAATCAACAGGAATTTCATTGGGTCGCGCCATGAAAAGCTTGAGTATTTTTATTGTTTTTTTAGGAATCGTAAGTTTTTTCTTTGCTAACAACGTGATTCCCTTAGCGGAAGTTAACTTTTTCAACCTACGCCGTAACATTGCTAAAGTTAAACCGGCCATGGCCATAGCAGAAGGTCAATTTAACCAGCTACAAGACATTAATATTAAAGTAGCCAAAAAATCTGGAGATAATGGTCAATTTCTTGAAGATGTAATCATTCATCAAAAAAAAGGGAATACTTATGGAAATTTCACTGTTATAAAATCAAAAACTGGTGAATTCTTTAGCAATGAAGATTCTGATGTTTTACAGCTTATTTTATATGATGGAAATTATTATGATGAATTGCAACCAGCCAATTACCAAAAAAGAACCAAAAACAGGCCGCAATTAAAAAGTACATTTGAGCGCTATGTGATTAATATTGATATTTCTAAATTCAATAATATTGACTTCAGTAGGAAAGACGATGCATCACGTTACAACATGCTAGACGTAATAGAATTGAATACAACCATTGATTCACTTTATAAACTACAGCAAAAATTTGATGCCGAGTTTTCAAAAACAATGCTCATAAAGTCAAAACAAAATCGTTTATCAAATAACTGGAAAAAGACAGTTCCGCTGGACAGTGTGGTATTGATTCAGGACATTTTATCACTTTTGCCAGATAATAAGTCTGTAAATGTTTTGGATTATGCACTTAACTCTGTCAAAAATATCAATAATGATTTCAAAGTTAAATCAAAATCCAAGTTATTATCTACCATAAATATCAACAAACACATCGTGGCATTACACGATAAATTTGCCTTAGGACTTATGTGTATAGTATTGTTTTTTGTTGGAGCTCCTCTTGGAGCGTTAATTCGAAAAGGCGGAATTGGATTGCCAATGGTTATTGCAATTTTAATCTTTTTGACCTATCATTTCATCAGTAT
The DNA here is from genome assembly GCA_913044085.1 of uncultured Flavobacteriaceae bacterium. Taxonomy (GTDB): domain Bacteria; phylum Bacteroidota; class Bacteroidia; order Flavobacteriales; family Flavobacteriaceae; genus UBA3537. Next base: position 4,504 of record CAJWNW010000109.1, read on the forward strand.
TTTTGCTAAAAATAGCTCTGAAGACAACAGTTTAGATCCCGTTGTCGCAACATGGCTTGGGGGAATTATAATGCTGCCATTTAGCATTTATTTAACCAATAGAGCAACAAAAGACAGGGCTCTTATCGATATTGATGCCATTTTAATTCCCCTGAAAACAAAACTTGTAAAATCACGGCTAAATAAATTTGAAACGGCTGTGGATTCGAATGTAGCGCCGTTTAAAGATATTACAGGATTTGAAAGTTCAAAATTGATTGACCTTGTCAAAAATTACCGTCATTATGGCTTATCCATAGAACATAAAAATAAAGCCCTCATAGAACTAAAAAC
>CAJWNW010000110.1 GCA_913044085.1 uncultured Flavobacteriaceae bacterium
TTTGAAATATTTTTAAGGCGGTTTTATCACCAGCATTTGCTGCTTCTGCTACTTCTTTCGCGGTTAAATTTTGGAGTTCATCCCTATTTTTAATAAAAGGCACCTCCTTACCATTATCCATTTTTTCACTAATAATATGTCCAGCAAGTCGTTTTATTCCAGCTCCACTACAAAAGCCCTCGAAAGAACCATTTTTATTATAGCCCATAGGTCCATTTTTAGCCAATCTTACATGTCCAATTTCACCAGCGCTATCATTGGTACCAGTATATATTTTACCATCTATAATAAGCCCAGCTCCCATTCCAGTACCAAAAGTCAAAAAAACCATATTAATCGTCCCTTTTCCTGCACCATAGAGCCACTCAGCTAATGCACATGCATTTGCATCATTTTGTAAAAATGCAGGAGCTTTGAATTGGTCTTGAAAAATTTTGGTGATATGGATGTTATCCCATTCTGGTAGATTAGGAGGAGAAAGAATAATTCCTTTTTTTGAATTTAGAGGGCCACCGCAGCTAATTCCAATTGCTGTAATTGTAACGTCAGAGTTTTTTTTTATAATTTCCGATGAATGCTTAAGTAAGTTACTAATCGCAAATTCTGGTCCAAGATTAGTTTTAGTTGGGAACTCAATTCTTTCAAAAATTTCCATCGATTCATTACCAGCAATTACAGCACAATTTGTACCACCAATATCGATACCAATATAAAATTTCTTACCCATTATATTGGCGATCAGTTAGACATTGATGATAAAGATCAAAATTCATCAATCCGTAATCGTTAATTATATTGATACCTATTTTATTAATGTGCACTTCTTCACATCAATGAAGTTACCCGCACTCAATCGAAAGTAATATATACCAGATGATTCATTTGCAGAGTTCCAGGTAATTTTATGTTCCCCACTTTGATGATAATGATCAACCAGTGTAGTAATTAATCTTCCGTTTATATCATAAACAGAAATTTTAACATCACTTGCTTTAGGTATGTTATATCGAAATCTAGTACTATTATTAAATGGATTAGGATAATTACTAAATAATTTAAATTCATTCAAAATGTTGTTTTCGGATTCATTCTCGTTCACGCCCAAAATACTATTAACAACATAAGAAACAGGTTCCAATCCTTCTGAAGTTGCGGTTATGCTAATTTCACCAAAATTAGGATCATTATTCCAATAATTCAAAATAACACCCCCCTGATTAGCGAAAGCTGAAGTACTTTCTAGTTGACCAGAGCCATTAAGAGAAAAAGATATTTCTTGGTCAAAGGAGGTTACCAATCGATTTTGTTCGTCCGTCACATAACAAACAAGCGTATAATCCATGGAATCAAGTTCAACCGGAATAATGTAAGGTCCGCCCAAATAGGTTACTAATTTTTGTTCAAGGAACAGGTTAATTTTTTGAGCACTATTTCCATTACCGATTCTATTTGCAAAAAGAGCTACATCCTGTTCTTGTAATTGTTCAGTTATTACTCCAGGCATAATCTCGCTATATGAAATAGTTGTATCTACGTTGATTAAATTTCCTGTCCAGGTGTCCATCCAACTTAATTTATACGTACCATTATAAAGTCCGTAAATAGACATATCAGCACCATTAATCTGTGCGTTTTCAATTGCACGAACCCAACCAAACCCCATTGTGTCTGATTCCATAAAAAAACCATCAGCATTGTTAACGATAAAGTCAGATGGTTTGAGAGAATCGAACTCAGCATAATTAATGTCTTTGGCTATATCTGAAAAAATTTTTAGTTGTTGCAAGTCGTCTGTGTCCATCCAGCCTTGCGATACGCTCCACCAAACAGGAGTAACAGCTAAGCCATTTGACCATGATGCCCATAACGCATTATGATATATTTGCGTGTAATCATCAGTCCCAAGCTGAATATTTCCAAAAAACATATGGGAACCACCCCCAGCCTCTCCCATAATACCAGGTTTTTCATAGCTGGTATAATAATCTTTTGAAACATTTGCGTATGTGTATAGACTGCTTCTAAAATGATCATTCGGGTATAATTCAGGCCAAGCTTGTTCGTAAAGATGGACATTCGGCATATCCGTTATTGCAAAAGCATCGGGCCAAACCCTCCCCTTGTCTATCGTAGTCGGTCTATCGTATGGATCCAATTCTTTGAAATAGTTATGTGTGTTTTCTAACCAATTTAATAATAGAACCTGATCACCATGAACCCAGCCATCAGTCCCATGAACCTCATTTACCAACTCCCAAACTGCCATACTTCTAGAGTGCCCCCACCTAGCAATTATATATCGATAGAGTTTCTTTTGATATTCCCATGATGTTGAGTCAGTATAAAAATCCTTTGCATCACAAACATACTTAAATGCATTGTCCGCCCATCCATTATAACCCCAAACAGTTTCATCCAAAACATCATGAGGCCAAACAGCAAATTGCATTTTAAGATCTCTAGCTTCAGCCCAGTCAAGGATCTGATCTATCCGTCCACATTTAGGTTGATCATAATACCCTATCCCTGTGCGCGCAGATTCAATTTGATGTCTTCCACCATCAAAGTCGTAATTACCATTCCAATAGGCAAAATAATTGGCTCCATTATCTACTAAATTATCCAATCCTATTTCTGTAATACCCCAAGGATAATAAACTCCAACACCATAAAAGGGCTTGCCATCATCATGTACAAAATAATGTTGATTTTCAGATGACGTTTTTATCCAGCCATGATATTCAGAATCCTGTACAGTGAAGTTTAATATTTCACTCATTACAGTGCCATCCACATCAGTCACATAAACTCTATACTCCCACTGACCAATTTTGTTTGGTGAGAATCTTATTTTCCAAGTATCAATGCCCTCATAATTATCATAAAACCCATTTACCCACAAAGTATCTTCACCATCATATAAAAAATAAGCTGAAATTGCAGCCTCTTCCGGATCGTAAGGGTTTTGATAGGTCAATTCTTCTAGTTCAAGAACCAGTTCAAATTTTTCATATTTACCTATAACACTGCTGTTAGAATTAATACTACTTATACTTGGTACAGTGCCCGGAAATGAAATCCTTACTCGTAATTCAGGAGAAGGGGGGAATTCATTCCCAAAATTATCCACTGCGGTTATTTTGTAATAGTATGTTGTATTGTTGCTTACACTATCATCTATAAATTGTAATATATCAGAATCTCCTATCCAAGAGTTAGTATCAGCAGGGAAATCGCTCTCATCTCCACGGTAAATATTATAAAAGTCGACATCCTGAGCATTATCACAACTCCACATTAGGCTTATCGATGTATCAACAACTGAATATTCCAACTCACTTATATTAATTGTGTAGCCAGCAATTGCAAAATTGTCGAACCTAATTGTTCCAAAAGCTGGATCGTTTGTACCACCGTCAAAATAAAATGCTAAATGGCTAAGGAAACCAGTTGAATAATGTGATTCGTTAAGGTTGAAGGTGTAAGAGCGCCATTGATTATCACCATATAATTGCTCATCAATCCAACCAGAATTATTGTTTGTGTAATGAGGTTTAACTGAAAATATTGTTGATTCAGTTGATTTAATATCCATGGTAATTGTTGGATTTTCGGATACATCAATATCTTGCGGCAAGAACAACATAATAACATCCCACTCCCAACTAGAAGTTGTGCGATGGTAGCTTACTTTTAGTACACCATCTGCCTCTTGCAACTCATAAGTCCTCTGATGCTCCTCACTAACATTCCATCCAGTGATAACGCCATCTTCAAAATTATCAGCATAACCTAGAGTTTGCGAATGAAGCAAAGATGAAAGAAAATAATAAGAAGTTATTAAGAGAAATTTTTTATAGGCTTTGAAATTCATATTAATGAAATAGTTAGTTTTAATTGAAGCTAATACTGTTTTAAAAAACAAATAAATGCAAGGAGGAAATCAATCCTCCTTGCATTTCAAAAGTAAAAACTGTTACTGCATTAATGTAAGCTTAATGACCTTTACAGTTTTTGCATATTCCATAACACAAAAATACTGACCACTACTAACTTTGCGCCCAGCGCTATTTGTACCATTCCACTTAACATAGTTGGTTCCCGCAGAAAATTTTGAATCTGCTAGCACCTTAACTTGTTGTCCTGCAATATTATAAACCGCTAAGCTAACACGATGATCTACTGGTAACCTAAACTCTATTTTAGTAGAGGGGTTAAAAGGATTTGGATAGGCATCTTTTAAAACAAAACCATCAGCTATTATTGGCTTGCTATCTACACTAGCAGTAACAGAATTGTTCAACAAAAATTGAACCTTATCTATTGTTACGCCTCCAGCAGTTGAAGAAAATTGAAGCGTATTACTTCCTTGGTTAAATCCAAAGAATGTAGAAAAAGCATCGCCAGTGTCTGAAACAGCAATTGTACTTGCCACCGCACCGTTAACCTTCATTTCAATATCTGAAGCGCCTGCTGATGCAAAATATACTCTAGCTAAGTACTGACCACCTTGAGTAGCATCATAAGTCCCAGATACTGAACCGCCAGCATCTAATGTAACTCCTTTGAAGCCTTCAGGTACCCAACTTGCACCCATAACAGCGGGGGTAACGCCTTCAGCGACAGCGTCAGGAACAGATAAAGTTGCTACTAATGTACCAGTAGTAGCCGCATCGCCACTATATACCTCTACCTTACCAAACCACATCCAGCCCCATGATTTCTCGATA
>CAJWNW010000111.1 GCA_913044085.1 uncultured Flavobacteriaceae bacterium
TGTGTCTAAAAGTTTTTGTCAACGGAAATCAAGAAAAATACAATGGCTTAAAAGATTTTGCGATGGCCCTAGGCTCAGCGTTTCAAAAAGTTAACTTTCTTAGAGATCTCAAAGCAGATTACGAAGGTTTAAACCGAACCTATTTCCCAAATACAGACTTAGAAAATCTGAATGAAGAAGCCAAACAGCAAATCATTGATGATATTGAAAATGATTTTTCTGAGGGTCTTAAAGGAATTAAAATGTTGCCATTAGAAGCCAAATTTGGTGTTTTTATGGCCTATCGTTATTACACCCAATTGCTAAAAAAATTAAAAAAAACGCCGGCACTCGAAATAAAAAATACACGCATCCGAGTACCCAACTACAAAAAAATTGAATTGTTGACGCGTAGTTATGTAAAATATCATCTCAATTTGTTATAGGTCATGATCATAAACACAATACTTTGGATATCAGTTTTTATATCAACATTTTTTATCATGGAATTTATGGCATGGTTCACCCATAAATATATCATGCATGGTTTTTTGTGGAGCTTACACAAAGACCACCACCACAAAGATCACGACAGCTGGTTTGAGCGCAATGATGCCTTTTTTATTTTTTATGCAGTGGTAAGTATGATTTGCTTTTACTTCTGGAGCTATGAAGGCTTTTGGGCCGGCCTACCTATTGGCTTTGGTATTATGGCTTACGGTGCGACCTATTTTATAGTGCATGACATTTTTATACACCAACGCTTTAAAATGTTTCGAAAAGCCAATAATTGGTATGCAAAAGGCGTGCGTAGAGCTCACAAAATGCATCACAAACACCGTGATAAAAATGATGGGGAGTGTTTTGGAATGTTGATTGTTCCTTTTAAGTATTTTAGGAAGTAGATAGACTATGAATTCTCTCTATTTATGGCTTAATATTGGCTCCATTACTGTTCCGTTTTTGTACAGCTTCCATCCTAAATTACAACTTTACAAAAAATTTCATTTGTTATTGTTGTCCCTCATGCTAACTATGAGTGTTTTTATACCTTGGGATGTGATTTTTACAATCAATGGTATCTGGGGTTTTAATTCTGATTACTTTTTAGGATTTGAAATTTTCAGCCTTCCTCTAGAGGAATGGCTCTTTTTTATATGCATCCCTTTTGCTTGTGTGTTTACACATTACGCATTATTACAATACTTTCCTAATTTAAAGCTAAATAAAGTAGCCACAAAAGCCATAAGCATAAATTTTGTTTTAATTTTATTTATTTTAGCTCTGGCCAATTATAACAAATGGTACACATTAGTAAATTTCAGTTTGGCAATAATATTAACGTGGATTGTTTACAAAAACAACGCCCAACTACTACAGCATTTTCTGTTGACTTTTTTGGTCATGCTTATTCCCTTTTTTATTGTTAATGGTATACTGACAGGTAGTTGGATTAACAATCAAGTGGTTTGGTACAACAATGCGGAAAATTTAGGAATACGTATGGGTACCATACCTGTTGAAGATAGTATCTACGCCTATTCTATGATTTTGATGAATTTATACTTCTTTGAATATCTGTGTTCTAGGTTTAAAAATAAAGTAACTCGGTCTGAAGGAAAAAAATATAAAATGTTTTAGATTGTTTAGAGTTTAATACAGGCTCTCAATGATAGTATCAACAGTGATTCCTTCTGCTTCGGCTTTGTAGTTTTTTATAATCCTGTGGCGAAGGACACTTTTGGAAACCGCCTGAACGTCTTCAATATCAGCTGAAAACTTACCGTAAATAACTGCATGGGTTTTAGCTGCCAATATTAAATTTTGAGATGCCCGTGGGCCAGCACCCCAAGACACAAATTCTTGAATCTTTTGTGAAGTAGAAGCAGTATTAGGCCTTGTTTTTGAAATCATTCGAACGGCATATTCAACCACATTATCTGCCACTGGGATTCTACGAATTAGGCTTTGGAACTCTAAAACAGATTTAGCATCAAAGACAGCCTCAACTGAAGATGGTTGGGTGGAAGTGGTCTGTTTCACAACCGAAACTTCTTCTTCAAATTTAGGATACTCTAAATTAATTGCAAACATAAAACGGTCCAATTGGGCTTCAGGGAGTGGATAAGTACCTTCTTGTTCAATGGGATTTTGTGTGGCAAGAACAAAATAAGGCTGCTCTAATTTATAGTGGTTTCCAGCAATTGTGACCGAGCGTTCCTGCATGGCTTCTAAAAGTGCTGCTTGAGTTTTTGGAGGGGTCCGATTAATTTCATCTGCTAAAACAATATTTGAAAAAACAGGACCTTTGATAAACTTAAAATTACGATTGTTATCTAGAATTTCGCTCCCAAGAATATCTGAAGGCATCAAATCAGGTGTGAATTGAATGCGTTTAAAATCTAATCCCAAGACTTTTGCAACAGTATTAACCATAAGGGTCTTTGCCAAGCCGGGTACACCTATCAATAATACATGACCCCCTGAAAAAATAGAAATTAAAATTTGTTCAATTACCGCTTCTTGACCAACTATAACTTTGGTAATTTCTTTCCTTAGTTCTTGGTATTGAACCAGAAATTTCTCTATAGATTTAACGTCAGACATTTCTAATTTTTTAACTTAAACCAATTGCTATTAAATTCACAAGTTCTTAAATCTCCATTAATCTTAATGTAAGTATCCATAATTTTTTCTTCTTGCCAGTTTGATATGGTGTTGAGCTGTTTTTCTTGTAGGGCAAGAGCCTTTATTTTGAGGTAATCCTTGGCGAATTCAGCTTCGTGCTCATCCGTGCGTTGGGTTACAGTTAGAATTTTGAACTTGATAGGGTTCACTCGGTCTTCATCTTGATAAACAGGGCTAACCTCGTTGTTCTTCAACTTTTCAATTTGTGTATACAGCTCTGGATCCATTTTTGTGAGTTCAAAATTGTAATCTTGCGTTTCGGGGTTGCGTAACTGGCCACCGTCAAATTTGGTTTCATTCTCATCACTGACTTCAACAGCTGCCTGGGCAAATGTAATATCCCCCACCACAATGCTTTGTCGTACTTTCTCAAGCTTTTCTTTTGCAGCCTTAATTGCATCATTTGTCAATTTAGGTCGCAATAAAATGTGACGAATATCATATTCTTGGCCTCTAACTTTTTCTAGTAAAATAATGTGGTATCCAAAATCTGTTTTGAAGGGCTCTGAAATATCTCCTTCTTCCAATGAAAAGGCAACTTCTCTAAACTCCTTGGTCATTCTAGGACGCTTCTTGTTGAGTGTGTATTTACCACCTGTCCGCTTGGAACCAGGATCTTCACTATAAAGCACCGCTTTAGTAGTAAAGCTGCTTCCATTATCTAAAACATCTGATTTAAATTCTCGCAGACGATTAATGACTTTATCCGTTTCTTCTTTGCTGGTCTTAGGGATTACAATAATTTGAGCAACTCTGAGTTCTGTCCCAAAAAATGGACGTTCTTTTTCAGGAATTCTATTAAAAAATTGCCGAACTTCTTCAGGAGTAACTTCAATTTCCTCAACAACCTTTTGTTGCATTTTTGAAGCCATCTGGCCATTTTTATTTATTTCATACATTTCGTCTCTAAGTTCTTGTTCTGAAGATTTGTTGTAATAAGCAATTAACTTATCCATAGATCCAATTTGTTCTGCAAACCCCTCTAGTTGCTGGTCTACATAAGATTTTATTTCGATATCATTAACCTCAATGCTATCTTGAATTGCATGATGGACGTAAAGCTTATCTTCCAATAATTTTCCAAAGAGCTGACAGCGAGTAATATCCTGTGTAGACACCCCACTGGCTTCTAATTGCGCGAATTGTTTATCTATGTCAGATTCTAAAATCACAAAATCACCAACCACGGCCGCTACGCCATCAACCTTTACTAACTCCGTAGAATCTCTAATTATTTCAACAATGACTTCCTCTTTTTTGTCTTCAATAATTTCTTGTGCATATGCAGAGCCAAGAATTAAAAATCCTAACGCGATAAAAGATGATAAGAACTTATTCATAAATTTCAAATTTTTTATTTTTAATAGCGTCATCAACAATCTCACTTTTTAATTGAGTGACAAGCTTTAATTTGCGCTTGTTCATAATAATTTGCCTCAAAGTGGGTAAAGCATAAGCCATGGGCGCTTGGCTTCCAATTTCAAGTAAATCCCTAATTTCCATCAAATATAACCCTAATGAATCTTTGAGTTGTATAAAATTTATTTTTTTTAATAAAACATTGTTAAATCCTTTTTTGAGCGGCTTGATTTTAGAAATTACTTGGCTGGACTTGATCCAAACAGAATCGTTTAAGAAAAACGAATTAAATTGTAATGAAATAGTATCTAAAACAGCACGGTCCTCCGCGTTGTATCTTCTAAAACGACGTTTAATTTCATTAGAATTGGGGAGTTTTTTATCGTGGTTAATATAACGAAGCTTGATCAAGTCTTCCTTGAGAACAAACAATTCCTTATTTTGATTGTAAACTTCCTCAAGTTCTTGATTGGTAATGGTAGTATCTAGATTTTGTTTGACCAAGGCTTCAAGATAAGCAGATGTATACAAATCACTTTTGTACTGTTGCACTAAAATTTCGAATTCACTTTGTTGCTCTGCCGCTAAGTTAATTCTCGCACCATCCTGCAGCAGTTGTGCTGTAGCCCAATTTTTTATGACATTCTGAATTTGCATCAAACTATCTTGTTGGGATA
>CAJWNW010000112.1 GCA_913044085.1 uncultured Flavobacteriaceae bacterium
TTGTATTGAAACAGATTCGTCGTAAGTACAAAGCCCGCCTGCGCCTTCAATAACTATATCATAAATGCCCGGGGATAAATTTTTGAAATTATTTTCATCAGAAAATGTTTGCCCACCATCAATACTATACTGATACGGGCTTATACCTGAACTGATATATATTGAAATACTGCCATCGTTTGCACTGACTGTAGTTGCATTATTTGTGATTACATCAGCAGTAATAATACATTGCTCTGCATTAAGGCAAAATACTTCTTGAGCAAAATTGTCAAAATTACCATCATTTGATACAATTACGTTGCCAGAGGAATCAAGAACTTGGAAGTTTCCTTGACCAAATCCACAACAAATCCCATCTCCATAAGAATCAAATACATCTAAAGTGAGGCAAGATTCATAATTTACACAAATATCTTCACTGTACACATCAGTTCCTGAGCTCAAAGATCCGGTATTTATAATCACATTAGTTTGATTATCGTATAGTTTCCAGGAAGTTTCTTGAGGGTAATTGTCTGCGTTTATTAAAAGGGTTATAATATCATAACTGGTATCTAAATTCGAGCTTGCCGTATCAGAATTATTAGTTGAATTTTCGTCAGATTGATTATTTACACTAATAATATTTAGATTAATTTGATTAAATTCTTGAATATTTTGATCAACACTCAAAGTAACCATTTCCTGACCTGTGTATGGAATATTTACTGATTTACTTTCCGAACCGATTGAAGTTCCATTTACAGTTTTTTCAATTTCAACTTCAGTAAGCGTCGTATCACCATGATTAGTAATTATGGCGTTTATTTCAATGACATCATTACAAACAACATTTACTTCTTCAATTGAGATAGATCCATCAAATTCTAAAGTTTTACTTAGAACTATACTTAATAAATTATTGTTTTCGTATTCATCATCTTGATGACTAACAATGACAGTGATATTATAATCACCAACATTTGAGAAATCTTGAGGTATTGTAAATGAATAATCCAATGCTTCAAATGGTTGTATTGTATCACTAATATTGAGGGTTTCAATTGACTGATTGTTTACTATTAGCTCAAGGTCAAAATCACTCATATCATACAAACCATCATTAACAATTGAAACAGTTACAATTTCAAAAGCTCCCAAATCTGCAGATGAAATGGGTTCAACAATAGCTTCAACCCCGAGATCATAATCCCCATTGATATCAGCCCAAAATGAAACCCATGGTCTAGCTTGTTTTATTGCTAATTGGTCCTCTGCTGTCACCTTGTATTCAATGTCCATGCCAAAACCTTCTGCTCCGACAACATCATATAGGCTTGCGAACTCATCATGAATAACAGTCAAAAAATTTCTCATTTGGTCAAGATATACTTGGTCCATTACCAGTTCTCCTGGATTTACTAGATTTGATAGTCTTAAAACCAAATATCCACCGCCTTGATTGGCATCTCTGTAAAGAAGGATTTCTTCTGGCACCGAATTTGGATCGGGATTTGTAATCAATGACTCTCCAACCTGAGTATTTAAATAAAATGTATCTTCAGTTTCATATATTGGATCGATACTTATTCCCACACCGTTGGACTGTTCTACTTGAAAATTTGGGTGACACAACAGTCCCATAGCAGCTCCGAAATGATCAATTCTGTAAAAATCTCTTTCTTCATAGGCTCTAAAATTCCACATACTTGCATAAACTTGTTTTACAGATTTTGAAATATGTCCTTCATCAGGGTATTGGGTCTTAGATGTATACAAACCAGCGCCACTAAATCCTGGTAAATCTTCATTATTAGTACTCGACCTCACACGAACTGGTGTTTCTGAAGGAAAGGCGTCATGCATGGCTTGTAATTCGTCAAGCATCCATTGCGGCATAGGGGCATCTTTTATAGACCTTCTAAAATCTTCTAGGCGCTCATTTCTGAAATTAATATCATTTTGAAACGCTGGGTTGTCCATAATTACCTGAGCTTCTTCATAAAAATTGTTATACTGCATGAATTCATCATAAAAGTAAAATGGAATTCCGAAACCATTTGGGATGGTTCCTTCAGGAAATCCAAAACTTCTCATTGTTGCAAGATTTGAACATTTTGCTCCAAATGAAGAGGACATTTCAAATGTTATATCATCCAGTGGTATAATTTCAGTAATGCTTAAATTCCTAATTGGATATTGAGTTTCTGTAGGTCTTAAATCTTCATACCAATCATTAACCTCGGCTAGCGTTGCTTCTCTAATTTCGTATTGGTCACTCTCTACCTTGTAATAAATATATCCATTTAAAAGGCTGGCGATTGCATCATTTGATAATGGATTGGCAATGTAGGCGTTTGGAACATTGTCTTGTATGGCTCTTAAATTTACGTGTGACAAAGGCGTTTGAACAACTGAGGTGATGATTCCTCCAACTCTTGGTAAAGAGTTTGGTAGCGCATCATAGAGCACAATATCTCTGCTTCCAGGGGTTTCATTTAAATCTTGCATATGTTTGAAAAAGCCATAACCTTCGGCTAAGTGAAGCGGTATATAATTTACTTCAGCAAAAACATCGGTTTCTAGGACTACTTCAATTCTTGACCCCTCAAATTCATCTGCGTAATTATCCAAATGATCATCTTCGTCATTTTGTCCAATAAAGTGATTCATATTATTTTGCAGAAATGGCATATTCGCCACTAAGAATTCATAAGCTCTCTGTGTTTTTTCAAAATCATATGCGTTGCCAAAAGAAAAATTGAATGAATAAGTTCCAATTACGCCGCTTGGAAGAATAACATTTGGATTAAAAACAATTTCACCAGAACCGTCATCCCCAGAAACAGTTGCATCAATACCATTCCAAAAACTTGCGTGAATGGTATACGTATTACTATTTATAAAATATACTTTTGGTTCGTCAGTATCCAAGTCTAATATTCCAAATTTTACATATAATTGGTCGTCAAGAAATGGTGCCCATCCAACATTATTTATGGTAGCCAGTTCATTGAAAGTTTCGGTATCATGAATTGAAGTGGCTCCGTCTTCAATGTCAATTGCATAGGCTTTGTTAAATGGAGCATCCGTAGGCATGTTATTAAACTCTGTAATGTCATCAATCCCGTCTTGGTCATAATCATCAGGATTGTCAATATCATGCTCGGTAATAGTGTATTTATCCAATGTATAAGCACCGGCTGCCTCACTAATAATCATGGTACCATCAACGCCCATTGTCATTGATGTTGCCCAATTAAAGTCATCGCTATGTTGTGCGTGAAGGATATAGTATTTATCCGATTGGCCTTGAATAGACAATTGCACTTGACCAAAATTATTGACAGAGTAATTGTCAATTTGAACAGGCTGAGCAAAACAAAAACTATTAACAGAAAAACAGCAAAGTAGTAATAGGAAAAATCTTTTACTCATAAAAAGGGTAACATTAATTAAACGGCACTAATATACAAATGTTTATCCATGCCCAGATAAATATTAACAAGATTTAACCTTCATAATTCGATGGAGTGAAATTACGGTTAGAATGCAAATGTCCTGTGTAAAAAAGAATCTTTGTGTTTAGTTTAAAAAAAGAAATTTAATATGTCTTTTGGCAAACAATCACAATATTAAAATGTTTTTCAGCTGTTTTTATTGACACTTAAAATTGGAATGAATTAAAACCAGCTCACCCTTATTTTTTTTAAACTCGACCTTGTAGATGCGATTGTAAATATCTAATTCAAAAGCACCAAGCGTTTGATTTACCAAAAGGCCTGCCAAAACAGCTGTTGTGTTACTGTGTCCAACAACCAATGCATTTTGCTGTGATTCTATTAATACTTTAGAAAAATCTTTCAGCTTTTGTGCGTTGTATTGTCTTACTTCAAGTTTTTTTGAAAGGGCTGTAGGTACGGCTGTATTTTTTGTTCTGGTGTAGTTAGTACTGTAAATGACATCAAGGTCAATTTCTTTTAGGAAATTGCTTAGATGTTCTGATCTTTTTTCACCACATTCGGTTAGCGGAGGGTCTGATTGATTGTCAGATGTTAAATCTTTTTCGGAATGTCTAACCAAATAAAGTGTAAATATTTCGTCATTTTCTTGGGCATTAATATCACTATTAGCAGAACAGCCAAAAATTAAAAAAGCAGAAATAATTATTAACTTTTTCATTATTTTTTTTAATGGTTAAATATACTTTAAAGTTAAAAAAAGTAAAAAAACTAAATCGTTTATTTAAAAGTTTGTTTTTAGTGTTTACTTTTTACTAAATACAAAAACTTGTCCACCAATGCTCATTTCAAATCCCGATTTTTCAGAATTAAATTGGATTTCTAAATCTGCTTCTTCAAAGAGAAAATTGCCGTCTCCGTCATTGGTGAGAGTAATCTTTGGTTGCCCTTCTGCGATAGCTACAAGTTCTCCATTTTCTTCGACAATTTTAACGCTCATTGGAAATGCAGCTGAACTGAATTCTCCTAAATAAATGCT
>CAJWNW010000113.1 GCA_913044085.1 uncultured Flavobacteriaceae bacterium
GGCAAAAAAGCAACAAAAGCCTTACGTAATGCTGGACAGGTTCCTTGCGTATTATACGGAGGAGATCAGCCAGTACATTTCTCAGCAGCAGAACTGGCATTCTCTAAACTTATATACACCCCCAATGCGCATACAGTTGTGATTGCCTTAGGAGACGTCTCCTACAACGCAGTATTACAGGACATACAATTTCACCCTGTATCAGACGCTATTTTACACATCGACTTTTATCAATTGTTTGACGATAAAGAAATCGCCATGGACATTCCAGTTATATTAAACGGAATTCCACTAGGTGTACGTGCCGGCGGCGTATTGAGACGCAACCGCCGTAAATTAAGAATCAAAGCCTTACCAACAAATTTACCCGATAATGTTCAAATTGACATTTCAGGCCTAAAAATCGGTGACAAAGTCAGTATTTCTGAACTTTTAAACGATGCCTATAACTTTTTACACTCCGATAATACCGTGGTTTGTCAAGTTAAACAATCACGTGTGACAATAGAGCTTGATGAAGATGAAGAAGAAGATGAAGAAGGTGCTGAAGGAACAGCGGATGCTGCTGAAGGTAATGGAGGTTCTGGAGAAGCTAAAGCTGAAGGTGATACACCTCCAGAGGCTTAAATAAAGCACAAATTATAAATCTACAAAAGCATTTTGATGTGAATCGGAATGCTTTTTTTATTTTTACAATATGTTGAATTGGTTTTTAAGTCGTAAAAAGGAAACCCAAAAATTAGAAGCGATGTCAAAAAAGTATTTGATTGTTGGCCTTGGGAATATTGGTCCAGATTATATAAACACCCGTCACAACATTGGTTTCAAGGTCTTGAATCATTTTGCAAATACCCATAGCATCGAATTTGAAACCCGTAAACTTGGGGCTTTAGCCAATTATAAGTTCAAGGGCCGAACTTTTTTATTGTTAAAACCCAATACTTTTATGAATCTGAGCGGGAAAGCTGTCAAATACTGGCTTGAAAAAGAAAAAATTCCAATGGCCAACTTATTGGTTGTTACAGACGACTTAAACCTCTCTTTCGGAACCCTGCGTTTGAAGACCAAGGGCAGTGATGGTGGGCACAATGGCCTTAAAGATATTCAGAAAAACCTTAATACCACTCAATACAGCCGACTGCGTTTTGGAATTAGTGATGAATTTTCTAAGGGTAATCAAGTCGATTACGTTCTTGGAGAGTGGTCTGACGAAGAATCTTCTAAATTGGACGAACGCCTAAATCGCGTATCACAATCAGTAATTAGTTTTGGCATGTCAGGAGTAAAGGAAACTATGAATCAATTTAATGGCACATAATAAAAAAAGAGGCTATTTTTAACTCCTTTCTTGTTAATTATTAAATTAATCTATAATAATTCTTTTTGTCATCTCTTTATTTCCAATAATCACCTTCATCAAATAAACTCCAGATTTTACACTTCTCAAATCAATGGTTTCATTAAAGTTGAAGCTATTGTCAAAACTATTTTCAAACACAACACTCCCTAAAAGACTATATATTGATATTTCAATATCTGAACTGTTAAGTGAATTAATTTCTACATTAAAGACACCACTGTTTGGGTTTGGGTAGACGCTAATATCATTTGCTGTAATATCATATTCTCCAGTGCTTAGAGCTGCTTCGACACAAATTTCTATAGACCAGTCATTGAGCTCCCCAGTGTCATCAATGTAGCCGTCTGCTATATATAATGCCCAGTCGTTTGTAGTCCAATTTTCAGCAATGTTATCTGCCGTCACAAAAGTTGGCATTCCGTTAAAAATGCTCAAGGGCTCATTGGGTGAGAATGTACCAATAGTTGGGTCTGCGCAGACAATTGTTCCAGCACCATCCGCAAAGGTCACGTCTAAACCATTTTCACCATCACAATCCCTGCCCCATAAAATTGAATAAGTGATTAAGTCTGGGTGGAACAGAGCAATTAATAAATCCTGTATATAGGTGTGGTTTACATCAACATTAACCGAAAGACTGGATATTGAAGCATATTCAGGAATTGTTAGAGGTACTAGGATTCTTTCGCCATAACTGTTGGCATCTATTCCATCTGGGATAGGAATGGCTAAGTTTTCCTCAGAACTAAAGGTAAAACACTGAATGGAGGTACAGTTGTTATTTAGATTAAAAGTGATTGTTTGGGTAATTGAACTTCCAAAACCACTAGCAGCTGCTGTGACGTTGATGCTATAGTTGCCTTGAACTGTATTTGCAATATCACTCAAGGTCATTGTTACAATTGTGTCCTCATTGGTGGAGGCTGGTGAAAAAGAAACGGAAGATCCAGCAGGTTGGCCGGTGGCAGAAAAATCAACTAAACTACTAAAGCCATTATAAGTAGTAAAATCAAATTCAAAGACAGCATCTTCACCAACATCAGGGCAAGAGAAAACGGTATTTTCTGTTATGGCTGCAATGACAAAATTAGGGTCAGTGGAACCACAACTGACGGTATTTGGTTTAAATTGATTTTGTAATACGTTAATATAATTATCAACAACATCTATTTGACCTTGGGTAAACATATACATACAAGCATCATTGGTGTAATCCATATAATTCATAGACATTTCATATTCTCCAGCAATACATCCAGGAATTGACCCTGGACTTGGGCAGCCTCCATTTGCTCCACTAGCCAAAGGTGTGTCACTGATTCCATCATCAACTCCACAGCCCCCATCACCCCAAATATGACTTAAGTTATAGAAATGTCCAAGTTCGTGGGTTATCGTTCGACCTAAATTATATGGTGCTCCTGGAACAATACCAGAGCTGGGACAGCCAGCACCAGAACCAAATGCTCCAACGTTCAAGACAACAGTCTGACCAGCTGCGATGCTACCACCTAAAGGAGAGTAACCTAGAATACCACCTATATTTTTTACTAAAAAATTCATATAGCCACTCCAGTTACCATCAATGTCATTCCCATTACCGAAATTGTAACCAATAGTTACCGCTGGGCCCCCTTCGACAAGGTCGTTATCTGTATTGTTAGGGTGATTTTGTGTTGCAAGACAAAATGTTATGTTAGCGCTTCCATGGACCACACCCGGGTAAAATTGACTTGCTGAATTCCACAAATTTGCATCAGGGTTTGTAGCTGTGTAATCTCCGTTGAGTATATCAATTTGTGTTTGAGCTAGGGCTTCTAAACAAGATCTATCTGATTCTAACCCAGTGGGAAAATGAACCGCTACTGGTATTACTACAGGATTTAAAGCATTATTACGCAGTTGAATATTTGCAGATTTTAGAACTTGAGCCTTGAATTTATCTTGATTATCATACCACTCTTTGGCAAATTCAGGATCTTGCATTTGTTCCTCCATGTGAGCGACCATACCACAAGAACGATTTTGTGCCGAAATAAAATTAATTATTAAGAAATTTAAAGCAAGTATTACTGTGATTTTTTTCATTTGTTTAAATTAATTTTTCGCAAATCTAATAAATTAAATAGACTATTTTTTAAACATTTGACTTTATTTAAAATTGTATAATAACCTACATATTTTTATCTTCGTAATTTAATTTCACAAAACTGTTTTGAAAATAAAAACTGCGGCTGATTATAAACAAATTAAGTCCTCTGTCATTACCATTGGTACTTTTGATGGAGTGCATATCGGGCATCAACAAATTATCCATCGGCTTGTAGATACCGCTCGAAAAAATTATTTACAGGCTTTGGTGCTCACCTTTTTTCCACATCCCAGAATGGTTATTCAAAATGACGCTAATATAAAACTAATTAATACCATTGATGAAAAAGCAATCCAGTTGGAGCAATTAGGCGTTGACCATTTGGTGGTCAAAAAATTCACAAAATCTTTTTCGCGTCTAACGGCCTTAGAGTATGTTAGGGACATCTTAGTAAACAAACTAAAAGTCAAACACATCATTGTAGGATATGATCATCACTTTGGAAGAAATAGAACGGCTAATATCAACGAATTAAAAGAATTCGGTACTTTTTACGATTTTGAAGTCACCCAAATAGAACCTCAAGAAGTGGATGATGTAGCGGTCAGCTCTACCAAAATAAGGACCGCAATTTTAGAGGGTAATATCCCAAAAGCCAATAAGTTTTTGGGCTATAATTTCATGCTTACCGGGACTGTCATTAAAGGAAAAGGTTTGGGAAAATCATTGGATTTTCCAACAGCCAATATTCAAATTGAAACAGCCTATAAATTAATTCCGAAGCATGGGGTTTATGTGGTGAAATCTCAAATTAAAGAGGTAGAGGTTTTTGGAATGATGAATATCGGCAAGAATCCTACCGTTTCATACGGCAATCAAACTAAAATTGAAGTTCATTTTTTCGACTTTAGTGCAAACCTGTATGGAGCGGTTTTAA
>CAJWNW010000114.1 GCA_913044085.1 uncultured Flavobacteriaceae bacterium
TAATGGAAAAGATTTTGGCATTTCACTTTCTTATAAAGCGCAGCCTTCACCAGATGGTTTGGCCCAAGCTTTTGTCATAGGAGAAGAATTTATTGCTGATGATGATGTTTGTATGGTTTTAGGGGATAATATTTTCAATGGTCATGGATTTTCTGATTTACTCATAAGGGCTGTATCTAATGTTCAAAAACATAGAAAAGCGACAGTTTTTGGATACTATATGAGAGATGCAAAACGTTATGGTGTTGTGGAATTTAGCAGCAATGGAGAAGTGGTGTCAATTGAAGAAAAACCAGAAAATCCTAAAGGGAATCATGCTGTGGTTGGTTTGTATTATTATCCGAATTCTGTAGTTGACATCGCAAAAAAAGTTACCCCCAGTGAACGTGGAGAGCTGGAAATTACCTCAATTAATAACGAATATTTAAATCGTGGGAAACTTGAGGTTGAACTTATGGGACGTGGATTCACTTGGCTCGATACGGGAACCCACGACTCCTTAATTGAGGCTTCCAATTATATTAAAACAGTAGAGGCCAGACAAGGCCTAAAAGTAGCGTGTTTGGAAGTTATTGCCTGTCAAATGGGGTATATTTCTAAAGAGCAGCTTTTAACCCTTGCTAAGCCGTTGGGTAGTAGTGGGTATGGCAAATATTTAACACAACGTGCAAAGGAATTTTAATGAAGTT
The DNA here is from genome assembly GCA_913044085.1 of uncultured Flavobacteriaceae bacterium. Taxonomy (GTDB): domain Bacteria; phylum Bacteroidota; class Bacteroidia; order Flavobacteriales; family Flavobacteriaceae; genus UBA3537. The sequence continues at coordinate 690 of CAJWNW010000114.1, forward strand.
TACAAGGCTAAAAATACCAGATGTTATTTTGTGTGAGCCCAAGCTCTACAGAGACGACCGTGGGTATTTTACAGAGTTTTATAGACAAGATAAATTAGACGAATTTTTAGGATATAAAATCAATTTTTGTCAGGAAAACGAATCCAAATCTTCTTATGGAGTCCTTAGAGGTCTACACTATCAATTAGCACCCTATGCGCAAACCAAATTAGTGAGGGTTGTTTATGGATCTATATTAGATGTTGCAGTAGATTTGAGAAAAGATTCCTCGACTTTTGGCCAGCATATTGCCATGGAATTATCTGCCAATAATAAAAAACTATTGTTGATCCCAAAAGGATTTGCACATGGCTTTGTCGTTTTAACTAAATCTGCTTTTGTAGCCTATAAATTGGATGGTTACTATCACCCCGAGTTTGAAAGAGGTATTGCCCACAACGATCCAAGTTTAGGAATTAACTGGGGAATAAAACCAGAGCAGGTCAAGCTATCTATTAAAGACAATGGACTCCCACTGTTTAAAGCTGCTGAATATTTCGAACCCTCAAACAATATGGATGAATAATGTTTTAGTTACAGGGTTAGAGGGTCAGTTAGCCTCAGAACTTAAAGATATTGCTTTTGATTTTCCTGAGCATAATTTATGCTTTACAAATCGAATTAACCTAGACATTACTGACCATAGCGCTGTTAAAGACTTTGTAGAAAGCAATAATATTAATGCGATTATCAACTGTGCTGCCTATACAGCGGTCGACACGGCTGCATCTGAGCCTGAATTGGCTGATGCTATCAACCATTTGGCGGTGGCCAATTTTTCAAAAATCGCAAAAGATAAAAACATCAAGCTTGTTCATATTTCTACAGATTATGTTTTTGATGGCACTCAAAATAAACCATATATGGAAAACGATACCCCTAATCCACAATCTATTTATGGACAGACAAAATTGGATGGAGAATTGGCTATGCAAAAAATAAATCCAGCCAATTCTATTATTATTAGGACTTCATGGTTGTATTCTAAATTTGGCAATAATTTTGTGAATACGTTGCTAAAACTGTCTGAATCTAGAAATGAAATTTCTGTAGTATCAGATCAAATAGGGTCGCCGACTAGTGCTGTAGATTTGGCAGTGACTATTCTTACAATTTTACCAAAAATTAAAAATAAATCGGTTGAAATATATCATTATTCCAACGCTGGGCTCTGCAGTTGGTATGATTTTGCTTTGGAGGTTTTTAGAATTAAAAATATCAAAACTCTTGTAAATGCAGTCAAATCTTCAGAATTTCCGACGCTTGTTAAGCGGCCAACCTACAGCGTTTTGGACAAAAGTAAAATAAAGACCTGTTTTGATTTAGAAATACCCTCATGGAAAGCTAGTCTGAGTTTCGCTTTTGAAAGTATTAAAATTTAAAATTAAAGTCGTTTTTTTGCATAAACAATTATTTATTCGTGGCAAAATCAATAGATAAAACATCTAAAATATACATTGCAGGACACCGCGGTATGGTTGGTTCAGCGGTTTGGCGGGCCTTGCAGGCCAAAGGTTACAGCAATCTGCTTGGTAAAACCAGCCAAGAACTTGACCTTAGAGACCAAGCGGCCGTTGATGCTTTTTACAATATAGAAAAGCCCGACGCGGTTATTGATGCTGCTGCAAAAGTTGGAGGCATATTAGCCAACAATGATTTCCAATATCAATTTTTAATGGAAAATATGCAAATCCAAAATAATCTGATTGATGGTGCCTTTAAAAATGGCGTTGAAAAATTTATATTTTTAGGTAGCTCTTGTATTTACCCAAAATTCGCCAAGCAGCCCCTAAAAGAAGCGTATCTGCTAACAGATTCTTTGGAACCTACTAACGAGGCGTATGCCCTTGCAAAAATTTCTGGTATCAAGGCCTGTGAATTCATTCGCAATCAATACAACAAAGATTATGTAAGTTTGATGCCTACTAATTTATATGGTTATAATGATAATTTTGATTTAAAATCTTCTCATGTTTTACCTGCTATGATTCGTAAATTTCACGAAGCAAAGCAAAATAGTCAAAGTCCCGTCACACTTTGGGGGTCTGGGACACCCATGCGAGATTTTTTATTTGTTGACGATTTGGCTCAGGCCGTGGTTTACGCTTTGGAAAATAAACTAGATGAAAACCTTTATAATGTAGGGTCAGGAAAAGATCTTACTATAAAAGAATTGGCAAAAATCATTCAAAAAATTACAGGCCATAAAGGCGATATTATTTGGGACGCTACAAAGCCAGATGGTACCCCTAGAAAACTTCTGGATGTATCCAAGATGAAAGCCATGGGTTGGCAATATAACACAGCATTAGAAGCGGGTATCCAAAAAACCTATGTTTGGTTTTTAGATAATATTAATAACTTTAAAGAAGTGAAATTATGAAAGTAGCACTCATTACAGGGGTTACGGGCCAAGATGGTTCTTATTTAGCCGAGCTTTTATTAGACAAAGGCTATGAAGTTCATGGCATTAAACGCCGTACTTCGTCTTTTAATACCGAGCGTATTGATCATATTTACCAGGACCCCCATCACCCCAAGCCACGTTTTAAATTGCATTATGGCGACCTAACAGATTCATTAAATATCACTAAAATCATCAAAGAATGTCAGCCCGATGAGATTTATAATTTAGGGGCCATGTCTCATGTAAAGGTTTCTTTTGATATTCCCGAGTATGTTGGTCAGGTCGATGCTTTGGGCCCTTTACGCATTTTGGAAGCGGTTCGTTTGTTAGGTCTCGAGAAAAAAACTAAAATATATCAAGCCTCAACTTCTGAACTCTATGGTGGTATGACAGAGAACAAAAATAAAAACGGTTTTTATGATGAGTATTCCCCATTTTACCCTAGATCTCCTTACGGGGTGGCCAAGATTTATGGGTTTTGGATTACCAAAAACTACCGCGAGGCCTATGATATGTTTGCATGCAATGGTATTTTATTTAACCACGAATCGCCCAGGAGGGGGGAGACATTCGTAACACGAAAAATCACCAGAGCAGTGGCCCGCATTGCATTGGGGCAAAAAGAAAAATTTTATCTTGGCAATCTTGATGCCAAGCGCGACTGGGGGCATGCCAAAGATTATGTGCGTATGATGTGGATGATTCTGCAAGCCGATAAAGCCGAAGATTGGGTCATCGCCACAGGAGTTTCAAAATCTGTTAGGGAAATGGTTATTACTGCTTTTGATTATGTTGGTATAGAACTTGAATTTCATGGAAATGGTAAAGACGAAAAGGCAGTTGTGAAAGCTTGTACTGACAAGCACTACAAGTTAGAAATTGGAAAAGAAGTACTTTCAATTGATCCTAACTATTACAGGCCTTCAGAAGTTGATTATTTAGTAGGAGATCCAACAAAAGCCAAAGAAAAATTGGGTTGGGTACCAAAATATGAATTTAGTGCTTTAGTTAATGAAATGATGAAATCTGATTTGGAACTATTTAAAAGGTTATAAGAAATGAATATTAAGTCTATTTGTTGTATAGGTGCTGGTTATGTTGGCGGCCCCACTATGTCTGTGATTGCACAGAAAAACTCTGGCATCAAAGTCACAGTTGTGGATCTCAATGCTCAGCGCATTGCCGATTGGAACGATAAAGATTTGACCAAACTACCTATATACGAACCTGGACTCGATGAGGT
>CAJWNW010000115.1 GCA_913044085.1 uncultured Flavobacteriaceae bacterium
AATTGACGATGATTTTAAGACTAGTCAGAGCGGAAATGTTAGAAGTAATGAGATCAGATTATATAAAATTTGCGAAAGCAAGAGGCCTTGCAAACCGAGCTATCCATTTTGGTCACGCTCTTCGAAATACTCTTGTACCTGTTATAACAATTATTGGCTTAAATATTGGGGGACTTATAGCTTATTCTGTAATTACAGAAACAGTTTTTCAATGGCCTGGAACAGGCTTAATGTTTATTCAAGCCGTAGATTTTGTTGATGTACCTATTATGGCCGCCTACCTAATTTTTGTTGCGTTGCTTTTCGTTGTGATAAACCTGATCGTTGATATTCTTTATTTTGTTGTCGACCCTCGAATACGGCGTGGGGGATCATAGGATGGTAAAATCTAACCAAACAAGATCTCGCTGGCAGCGTTTTTTAGATAATGATATCGTTTACTCGTTTTTTACAACGCCCGGAGCCATTATAGCTGCAAGTATTACTTTAATAGCTATAATAGCCACCTTCGCTGCTCCGTTAATTGCACCATATAATCCTTTTGACCCAGCTCAAATTTCATTATGGGATGGAAAACTTCCTCCGGCGTGGACAGATGGAGGTTCTTCGGCTTACCTCCTAGGGACAGATAATCAAGGACGTGATATGCTTTCGACCATCCTTTACGGCGGGCGTATTTCGATTCTTGTTGGCATAGCAGCTGTTTTTTTAGGTATGTTATTAGGTGTGACGTTAGGCGTAATCTCGGGATATTTTGGGGGCTTAACAGATACAATTATAATGCGAATTGCCGATGTTCAGCTTACTATTCCTGGAATATTAGTAGCTATTCTCATTAACGGAATTGGTAGAGCCGCCCTACCCCTTGAATTACGTGAAGAGTTTGCAATTTATGTCGTTATTGTAGCTATTGGACTTACTGATTGGCCTCAGTTTGCTCGGGTTGCGCGGGGGGCTACCCTCGTCGAAGCTGAAAAGGAGTATGTTCAAGCTGCAAAACTCATTGGCTTACCGAAATTTACAATTATTTTAAGGCATATTTTGCCTAATACACTTCGGCCAGTGTTAGTGATTGCAACAATTGGGCTTGCACTAGCAATTATTGCTGAAGCAACCTTAAGCTTTCTTGGTCAGGGCATACCCCCTACCACTCCTTCTCTTGGTACTCTTATAAGAGTTGGAAATGAATTCCTTTTCTCTGGGCTTTGGTGGATTACTTTTTTTCCAGCTATTGCGCTTATAATACTAGTCTTTTCAGTAAATCTATTGGGAGATTGGATGCGAGATGCACTCAATCCTAAATTGAGATGAATAAATTACTTGAAATCAATAATCTGAGTGTCGACTTCCCGTCACGTAGAGGACAAGTAACAGCAGTTAATAAGGTATCAATTTCGGTTGCAAAAGGTGAAGTTCTAGGTTTAGTGGGCGAAAGTGGCGCTGGAAAGTCAACTGTAGGTAACTCTGTCATTAACCTTCTAGAACCCCCAGGTTACATTTCTGGAGGTGAAATTATTTTCGATGGAACTCGGATAGATCAGATGTCTAACGAGGAAATGAGAAAAATTAGGGGTGCAAAGATAGGCACTATTTTTCAGGACCCACAAACTTCGCTTAACCCGCTAATGACTATTGGGAAACAGTTGTCAGAGACATTAGTTGAAACTTTGCAAATTTCTGGATCCTCTGCTCGTCAGAAATCTGTCGAGCTTCTTGACTCAGTAGGTATTCCTAATCCAGCTCAACGTTTAAATGCCTACCCTCATCAATTTTCAGGTGGGATGCGTCAACGGGTAGTTATCGCCCTAGCACTAGCAGGCGACCCAGATCTTGTTATTGCTGATGAACCTACAACTGCCCTAGATGTTTCGATACAGAAACAAATTTTAGATCTTATAAAATCATTATGTAAGCAGCGCAATTTGGGTGTAATTATCGTGACTCACGATATTGGAGTTATTGCGGAGATCGCTGATCGAGTTGCGGTAATGTATAACGGCCAACTTGTTGAAGAAGGAAAAGTAGAACAAGTTCTTCAAAAACCAAAACATGAGTACACAAAGAGTTTAATCTCCGCTGTTCCCAGTGGAGATCAAAAACTTGATCGCTTTACTGTTGTTGATTACATTGATGGGTCGGAAGAAAAAGTTACCTTATCTAACGTAAGCGAGCATTGGCTTTCTCAAAATAAATCTTCGCAAACCCATAAAGCGGCAATAACCGTAAACAATTTATCAATAGAATTTTCTTTAAGGAAGGCATTATTACGTAAAAATCGAATGACGTTAAAAGCGGTAGATAATGTTTCAATTGAAATACAAACAGGCGAAAGTTTTGGATTGGTCGGAGAAAGTGGATCTGGAAAAAGTACCCTCGCTCGTTTAATTGCTGGATTATACACGCCAAAGTCAGGTGAAATAAATATCTTTGGTCACGATGTTTTACAGAAAAGCCAAAAAGCAAAGACTTCTTTAATTAGAAGAAAAATGCAAATGATTTTCCAGGACCCCTATTCTTCTTTAAATTCCAGAATGACAGTTGAAGATATAATTTCTGAACCAATTCGCTTCCACCGGTCGACTGCAAATTCAAATGAGACATCCAAAGTCGTAAAGGATTTGATCTCATTCGTTGGCATGCCTATTAGCTCAATAAAAAAATATCCACATGAATTTTCTGGTGGTCAACGACAAAGAATTTCTATTGCCAGAGCACTTGCATCAAGACCTGAAATTCTCATTTGTGATGAACCAACGTCTGCACTAGATGTTTCAGTTCAAGCCAACATATTAAATTTACTAAAAGATTTACAGGAAGAATTAAGTCTTACCATGCTATTCATTTCACACGATTTACCAGTAATCAGGCAAATGTGTGATCGGGTTGCTGTGATGCAAAATGGTAAAATTTGTGAAATAGCTGAAACAGATAAGTTATTTGATTATCCAGAGCATGAATATAGCAAACACCTTTTGGGCTTAATGCCCAGGATGGATTTATTTAGGCTTTAAGCGTAAGTTTTTCATTTTTTAAGCTAATAAATTACACGCGATCAAGCTCTGAAATATACTGGCTAGCGGTCATTTTATGGTATTCTATCCCTCCAATATTGAGATCGATAGGATCAGGATCAACAATCTTAATTCTAGCATTATTGGAAAGGGCATATCGAAGGGCTATTGATGTGATATTTACACTGAAAGATGTCCCTATAAATACAACACTGTCTGCAGACTGCATTTCTTGTTCAGCTAAGCCCATTTGATATAAATCTGTGTAATACTCGTCAAATAAAAGAACAAATGGCTTCAGCGAAAAACCGTGTTCGGGATGCTTACTTATTTTAAATAAGTCCAGTAAAAGCTTCTTTAACTTAATATCATCCGCTAACTCAATGTTAGAATTAGTTACAACGTCCCAAGGGGCGTCTTCTAGTGGGGTTAAAATTTCTTGGCTGTTGAACACTGTTACCTTGTCTAAGCGACCATGAATAGAAATATATCGAGTATTGCCAGCCTTTCCATCCAGTCCATCTATATTTTGCGTTATAAGATTTTTATTAGCTAGCCAATAATGGACTTCGTTTGGTTGGACATCACGATAAGATGCGAACCGTCGATAATACCAAAGCAGAAATTCACCAGGGTTTTCATAGTACATTTTTCTTGTAGCCATTTCCTGAGGTGTGAAGTTTGAACTACCTATTGTCCAAAACCCATCAGCACCCCGAAATGTTGGAATCCCACTGTCTTTACTTACCCCTGCCCCTGTAATAAAAAGCTTTTTTAACAATTATTTATAAGACCTAGTTTATCTAATTATTGAAATTCAAAACCCATAAATCCATATGTTGAAAACATTTGGAAAGCAAAGATCACCAACATGATCATCAACGCCATAATAAGTATTGTATATTGGTGCATTAGAATTCAACTTGATTAAATTTTATTTTTTATGTTGCCACATTTAGTAGAACCAATCAATTTTAATACATGATATTGTCTAAAAATATATTTATGTTAATGAAATACAGGACGATCTCGAGCCATGGTCCTTCTTAGATACCCCCCACCCAGAAAGATCATGGCTCGCTAAAAGCGGAAGGGGCAAATGTTTGATTTCTCATACATCTACCCCTTCACGGATAACTACTGTCTCTTTCTCATCCCTGTGCGATTTGAACCGAAGTTAAAAACCTCACTAGGCGCAACCCAAACTTAGCATGCTTACGCAAAATAAGTCAGTTCTACCTTTCACTGCGATCCAACTCGAAAGTTGTGGACGATCTCAGCTTATTGATCCGGAGTTGGTTTTGTCCGTTTTTCACCTAAATTGTCAATCTTGCG
>CAJWNW010000116.1 GCA_913044085.1 uncultured Flavobacteriaceae bacterium
TATTTGTTATCCATACAGAATTTCCCAGATTCATAATAAATCTTGAAACGGATGAAATTGAATGGTTCGAAGATTTTGACCAACAAGATGAAAAAGAATTGCAATCTGAAGCAGAAAATGCGATTGTCCAGGCCTCTGTTTTTTACGATTTAGAAGTTGAGAAATATGAAAAAGAATAAAAGCCATGCTTGATTATATTTTAGAATTTGATCGTGAGCTATTACTTTACCTGAACAATTTAGGGCAGGAGCCCTGGGATGGATTTTGGTTTGCTGTTACCAACAAATGGTCTTCCATTCCACTCTATGTTTTATTATTGTTTTTAATGGCCAAAGGTCTTGGCAAAAAAGGGGTAGTGTTGCTAGTTTTGTGCCTGGCCGCTATGATTACCTTCACCGATCAAGTTACCAATCTTTTTAAAGATGGTTTTGAGCGTTTAAGACCTTGTGCACAGGAAGGGGTTGTAGAGTTTTTAAGATTGGGTGATTGTCATGGTTTTGGATTCTTTTCTGGGCACTCCTCAAATTCCATGGCAGCGGCTGTTTTTACTATTCTAATGTTAAAATCAAAATATAAAAAATTCATTTTTTTTATGATTCCTTGGAGTTTAATGGTGGGGTATAGCCGAATTTACATTGGAAAACACTACCCGCTAGATGTTGTTTGTGGCTTGGGTTTTGGTGTCATTTCTGGCTATTTATTTTATGTCTTTTTTAGTAAATTAAAAACTAGATTTATCAATTTACAGTAGTATTTTTAATCAAAACAAGCCTCGGATTTTTGATTTTTCAATCCTTAACTTTAACAAATGACCTTATCATATTTTTTAAAATATACTGTTGGGAAAAGTGTTAGACTGATGGCTCCTGAGATTGATTTTAATTCTTATATACCAATCGATTTATCAGATTCTAATATAGCACTTGAAAGCATCGATTTTGCAGCTTCCGAATCATTTTTAAGTTTTATCAATCATTTTCTGAAAAGCCATTCCAAAACAATCGCCTACGGCGGTTATATGGAAAAAAGATTGATTTACAATCGCAGCATTCATTTTCAAAATGAATCTATAGAACAGCAACGAAACATCCACTTAGGATTGGACTTGTGGTGCGCTGAAAAAACCCCTGTTTTGGCTGCATTTGATGGTACGGTTCACAGCTTCAAGAACAACACTGCTTTTGGAGACTATGGACCGACGCTGATTTTGGAACACCAATTGCAAGACTTTGTGTTTTTCACACTGTACGGGCATTTATCATTGGATTCCATTGCAAACTTATCTACAGGGCAAAAGATTCAAGCAGGTGCTATTGTTGGGCGTTTAGGCGCTACTAAGGTAAACGGAGACTATCCGCCGCATTTACATTTTCAAATTATTGAAGATTTACAAGGAAATTTTGGCGATTATCCTGGAGTTTGTAATGCCAATGCAGTTGAGTTTTATAAAGATAATTGTCCGGACCCCAATTTTATATTGAAGTTGTAATAATTTTTTATTCTCTCATCAGTACCCATTCTCCTTTTTTAATCAGCGGTAAAGCTTGTTTATACTTCAGCGTTTTACTCGCACCACTCATCACATTTTTTATGGTTACTTTGTCGTTGCGACCGATTTTAGGTTGTTCGCGAACAATAGTTTCCGCAACTTGCGGTGCCCTTTGTGTGTTTCCAGCAGCTCTTGATTGGGCGGCACGTTCATCCATGTTTGGAATGACGTCTTTTGTGGTTTGAACTTTTTCTCTTCCTCTTGTTTTTGCTTCTTGAATGGTATTCGCAGTTTCCTGTGGAATTTCTCCTTTGAACAAAAAAGAAATAACATCTTTATTTACTTGGTCAATCATTTCCTTAAACAATTCAAACGATTCAAATTTATAAATCAAAAGCGGGTCTTTTTGTTCATGAACCGCTAGCTGAACAGATTGTTTGAGTTCATCCATTTTTCTTAAATGCGTTTTCCATGCATCGTCAATAATGGCCAGTGAAATATTTTTTTCAAAATCGGTTACCAATTGTTTTCCGTCTGTCTGGTAAGATTTTTCAAGATCTGTAATGACTTGAAGGGTTTTGTTGCCATCTGTAAAAGGCACGACAATTCTTTTAAACTTATCCCCTTGGTTTTCGTAAACATTTTTAATAACGGGAAAAGCCAGGTCTGCATTGCGTTCCATTTTAGACTCGTAATGCGCAAAAGCTTCTTTGTAAATAATTTTAGCGAGTTCTTGCTCCGTTTTGTCTTCAAATTCTGATTTCGACATTGGTGCGCTCATTGAAAAATACCGAATCAATTCGAATTCTAAGTTTTTAAAGTCGTTAGTAGCCTTGTTGGTGGCTGTAATGACCTCTGCAGTATCGTATACCATATTGGCAAGATCGACACGCAAACGCTCCCCATCTAGTGCGTTAAACCGCCTTCTGTATACCACTTCACGTTGGGCGTTCATGACATCGTCATATTCCAAAAGTCGCTTTCGAATTCCAAATTGGTTTTCTTCCACTTTTTTTTGAGCCCTTTCGATAGACTTTGAAATCAAAGAGGATTGAATAACCTCACCTTCTTTAAGCCCCATGCGGTCCATCATTTTAGCAATGCGTTCACTTCCAAATAAACGCATTAAATTATCTTCAAGCGATACATAGAATTGTGAACTTCCAGGATCTCCTTGGCGTCCTGCACGGCCTCTCAATTGGCGGTCAACACGTCTGGAGTCGTGTCGTTCAGTTCCAACGATGGCAAGTCCTCCTGCATTTTTAACTTCTTCAGATAGCTTTATGTCGGTACCTCGGCCGGCCATATTAGTGGCAATTGTAACCTGACCAGGCTTTCCAGCTTCCGCTACAATATCGGCCTCCTTTTTGTGAAGTTTGGCATTTAATACATTGTGTGGAATCTTACGAATGCTCAGCATTTTTCCAAGCAATTCACTAATTTCAACATTGGTTGTACCAATAAGCACAGGTCTACCGGCTTTTGAAAGCTTGGTCACTTCTTCAATTACAGCATTGTATTTTTCGCGTTTTGTTTTGTAAACCAAATCATCGCGGTCGTCTCTTGCTATCGGGCGGTTGGTAGGGATTTCAATAACATCTAATTTGTAGATCTCCCAAAATTCTCCTGCTTCTGTCACTGCAGTACCCGTCATTCCTGATAATTTTCGGTACATTCGGAAGTAATTCTGCAAAGTAACCGTAGCAAATGTTTGGGTGGCCGCTTCGATTTTTACATTTTCTTTGGCTTCAATGGCCTGATGTAAACCATCGCTGTAACGCCTTCCGTCCATGATTCGGCCGGTTTGTTCGTCAACAATCATCACTTTGTTATCCATGACAACATATTGAATGTCTTTTTCAAACAGAGCATAGGCCTTGAGCAGCTGACTCATGGTGTGAATACGTTCGGACTTGATGCCAAAATCTTTAAATAAGGCCTCTTTTAAGGCGGCTTCTTTTTCTTTGGGAAGGTTTTTTGCTTCAATTTTTGAAATTTCCATTCCCATTTCTGGCATGATAAAAAAGTTGGGGTCATCTGCGCCAGAAAGATAATCAACGCCTTTGTCAGACAATTCAATTTGATTGTTTTTTTCATCAATCACATAATAGAGTTCAGCATCAACCTTAGGCATTTCTCTATTGTTGTCTTGCATGTAAAAATTTTCGGTTTTTTGCAATAGTTGCTTGATGCCTTCTTCACTTAAAAACTTGATCAAGGCTTTGTTTTTTGGCATTCCCCTGAAAACGCGAAGCAATTGAAATCCACCTTCTTTAGTATCACCTGCTGCAATGCTTTTTTTAGCCTCCGCCAAAACGGTTGTTAAGTGCTTTCTCTGCACGCTTACGATGTCTTGAATTTTGGGTTTGAGTTCCATAAACTCATGGCGGTCGCCTTGAGGCACCGGTCCGGAAATAATTAAGGGTGTTCGGGCATCATCTACCAATACCGAGTCAATTTCATCGACTATGGCGTAGTGGTGAGGTTTCTGTACCAAATCGGTTGTGGAATGCGCCATATTATCCCTTAAGTAGTCGAAACCAAATTCGTTGTTGGTTCCATAGGTGATATCGGCATTGTAAGCTTTTTTTCTCTCTGCTGAATTTGGTTTGTAATAATCAATACAATCAACGCTCATTCCGTGGAATTGAAAAATTGGGGCCATCCATGCACTGTCCCTTTTGGCCAAATAATCATTGACCGTTACAAGGTGAACGCCTTTGCCCGTCAATGCGTTTAAATACACTGGAAGTGTCGCTACTAATGTTTTCCCTTCACCTGTTTGCATTTCAGCAATTTTACCTTGGT
>CAJWNW010000117.1 GCA_913044085.1 uncultured Flavobacteriaceae bacterium
ATAAAAAACCAACAGAAAGGAAACCAAACAATTGAGGGCAATTAAAATACTCATCATTAATTTGGTAGCCCTCTCTCCATAAACAACCGGAAAAGTCTTGTAATTTAAGGTCAAATCGCCTTTAATATTCTCCAGATCTTTAACCAATTCACGTATAGCTAAAATTAAAAACAAATAAAATCCAAAAACAAAAATCAAAAGATTGTAATTTTTAAAGTACAATAAAATGGCAAAAAAGGGTGTAATTGACAGCAATGCCGACGTTAAATTACCAAGAACCGGTTGTTTTTTAATCTTGTGGGAATACAGCCAAATAAAAAACATGTAGCCTGCAAAAAACAGGCCTGCACGCAAAGAAATAAAACTTGAAAACAACAAGGCTAGAACATTAATTACAAAATAAAGCGACAATTTGGTCTTTTGACTAACCATATGGTCCAAAATAGATTTTTGAGGGCGATTGATCAAGTCTTTTTCTTGATCGTAAAAGTTATTGATGATATACCCTGAGGCAATGGCAGCAACAGTAGAAAAAACAAGGGCGAACAATGAAGGGTCCAAAAGCACCTCTAAAATGGGTGTTTCGTGGGCCAGAATAAAAACAGAGGTTAGGTATTGCGCCAAAACAATCAGTCCAATATTATAACCGCGTATAACAGAGAAGATGCTAATAATTTTCAGCAACGTATATTTGGAATCTCCGGCCATTATAATCGGACTTAAAAGGTGTAGACAACCTCGAGCTTGTGTCTTGAAAGTGCTTTTTGAGCCTTGGCTATATTTTCGGTAAAGCCGAGGATATACCCCCCTCCGCCAGAACCACAGAGTTTTAGGTAATAAGCATTAGATTCAATTCCAGAAGCCCATAGCTGATGGAACTTTTTTGGAATCATGGGTTTGAAGTGGTTTAAAACCACTTTAGAAAGTTGTTTGGTATTACGAAACAGCGATTTGATATCTCCTTTTAAGAAATCTTCAACGCAAGCGTCCGTATGTTTGATAAATTGATTTTTAAGCATGGCTCTGAAGCCCTCTTCTTTCATTTTCTGCATAAAAAGCTGAACCATTGGGGCTGTTTCACCAACCATTCCGCTGTCCAATAAAAAAACCGCCCCTTGTCCTGATGTGTTTTGGGAAGGGATACCTGTGGCTTCGATATCATTTTGTGAAGAAATCAATATAGGTAAACTCAAATAACTATTAAGGGGGTCCAGCCCAGAAGACTTTCCATGGAAAAAAGACTCCATTTCAGCAAAAATAACTTTCAGTTTTAAAAGTTTATCTCTGGTCAAATTTTCTAAAACGGTCACTTTATCTAGCGCATAGCGATCGTAAATTGCGGCAACCAAGGCGCCACTGCTGCCTACTCCATAGCCTCGGGGAATGGATGAATCAAAATACATACCATCAGAAATATCCGAAGCCATTTGATCGAGCTTAAAGCGCACCAAGTTTGAGTCAATAGTTTTTAAATACTTGAAATAATCTTGTAATACCGTATTAGACTCTTTTGAGAGGGCTGAATGCTTTTGGCTGTGTTTCAGAGCCCCTTTATAAAAATTATATGGAATGGAAAGGCCCTTGGAATCTTTTATGATACCATATTCACCAAACAATAAAATTTTAGAATAAAAAAGTGGTCCTTTCATTTTCCGATGGGATGCTTATACTTACAAATATACATTAAAATTCAATGCTTTCTGCACCTTTACCGGCGCTGTCCAAGATATAATGTTTGTTTTGACAATAATTGGCCAATTTAATGCTGATAAATTCATTGACCTTTGAGGCGTATTTTTTGGGGTACAAAACATGGACATTAGCACCGGCATCCAAAGTAAAACAGACTGGAATTTTGCTGGCCTTTCTAAACGCCCAAAGTGCATTAATTATTTCTAATGTATTTGGTTTCATTAAAATGAAATAGGGATCACTGCACATCATCATGGCATGTAATGTTAGGGCTTCGAGTTCAACAATTTTAATAAAACTTGGTAAATCCCCGTTTTTTAAAATGGGAATTAGCTGGTTTAAATGCGCATGGGCTTGCTCAAAACGTTGTGTAGCGAAGGGATGCTGATGCATCAAATTATGACCCACAGAGCTACTGACTTGTTTCTCGCCCTTATCCACCAATAAAATAGCGTCTTGGTAGTCCTGAAAAACATCATGCACTTCTGACGGAAACTTAAGGCCTTGCAAATCGGAACTCCCTGAAATCCCTTTGTGTTTCCCCCAAACTACCAAACCACCTTCAATGCTTCGGCAAGCACTTCCCGAACCTAAGCGCGCTAGAAAAGACGCTTTGCGTTTTAGAAAAGCAGCCTTTGAATCTGGGTACAGCAAGCGTTCTAATTGCACAAGGCACATGGCCAAAGCACTTATACCAGAAGCTGAGGAAGCAATTCCAGAGCTGTGAGGAAAAGTGTTGCTGGTTTCAATTTGAAAATGATGTGTTTCCAAATAAGGCGCATAGATTAAAATTCGTTCAAAAAATTGTTGGATTTTGGGCTTAAAATCTTCTTTGGGTTTGCCTTCTAAAAACACCTCAAAAGACAGTCCTTTGGAAGGTTTTACTTTATATTTTAAAATGGTCGTGGTTTTGCAATTGTTCAGCGTAAAACTGATAGAAGGATTGGCTGGAATTTGATGGGTTTTTTTACCCCAATATTTTACAAGAGCAATATTACTTGGCGCTGTACAACATACAGTGCCATTTTCAATGGCTTTGAATTGTTGGGTTGGAATAAATTCTTCTACGCGCATAAACCGTTTACTTCTCAAACAAAGATACTAACTTGTATTTGTTTTTTTCTGTCATTTGCTTAATTCTTGTGCGGCTAAATAAGCACCGGTCCAAGCATTCTGAAAATTAAAGCCTCCGGTCACCCCATCAATATTTAAAATTTCTCCAGCAAAAAAGAGATTTTTAAAGCGTTTGCTTTCAAAAGTCTTAAAGTCAATTTCCTTTAAATCAATACCGCCTGCGGTCACAAATTCCTCTTTAAATGTACTTTTTCCATGGACTTTAAATACCGCAGCCGTGAGTTGATTTGAAAGCGCTTGAAGTTGTGATTTATTGACCTCGGCCCAACGCAAGGTTTTAGATATGCCCGAGGCTTCCACCAATTTGTACCAAAGTCTTTTAGGAAGGTTGAAAATTGTGCTGTTACGCACTTGCTTTTTAGACAATTCCGATTTAGAATTTAACAACGCTTGCATACAAGATGCTTCACTTTGTTGGATAAAATTGATTTTTACATCAAAGCAGTAGTTTAGCGCTGCCAATTCAATGGCACCAAATGCAGAGAGTTTTAAAATCGATGGAGCACTCAACCCAGAATGGGTGATTAACAGGGGACCGTCTGACGCTAAATTCGTTCCAAGCACTTCAATATAAACATTTTTGGCTACCACCCCTGGAATATCTTTAATCCGTTCGTCGTCAATATCAAAGGTAAAAAGAGAAGGAACAGCCGAAATGATGTGCAGCCCCAAAGCTGCTAACAGATTCCATATTTTCGGATTACTTCCGGTGGCAATTAAAAGTTTTTGACAGCTAAAAAGCCCTTTTGAAGTCTCTAATTGCCAGCCATTTTCAAGTGGAGCTATGGATTGTACCGAGTGATTTTTCATAAGTGTCACCCCATACTTTTGAATTTCATCTAAAAAGCAATCGATGATGGTTTGAGCTCTATTGGACACTGGGAAAATTCGACCGTCATCTTCAATTTTCAAAGGAATACCACGAGACTCGAACCACGCTATGGTATCGCCTGTCATAAAAGCGTGAAAAGGGCCTTTTAGTTCCTTTTCACCTCGTGGATAATGCGTTGCGAGTACATTGGGAATAAATTCAGCATGGGTAACATTACAGCGTCCACCACCGGAAATCTTAACCTTCGAAAGTACAGAATTCCCACGTTCAAGAATGCCAATATTTAGCTTTGGATTTTGTTTTGCAGCATTAACCGCTGCAAAAAAACCTGCGGCACCCCCACCCACTATTAACACATCGTATGCTTCCATCTTTCAAAAATAAAAAAAGCCACTCGATTTTGAGAAGCTTTTTTTGTGCGGGCGGAGAGACTCGAACTCTCACACCTTGCGGCACTAGATCCTAAGT
>CAJWNW010000118.1 GCA_913044085.1 uncultured Flavobacteriaceae bacterium
GGAAAGAAAAGTCCTTACAGAAGCCATCCCACGAAGTCGAAGTCCTTCGGTAATCGCATCTAAGTTTTGTTCAACTGAAAATTGAGCAAGTGTGGTATTTGAAAAACGGTCTTTGTATCCTTTTACCATTTCGGCATATGGATTGGGAAACCCACCGTTACCTTTGTTTCCAAAAAGTGTGTGACTGAAATTCATAGTATTTTCGTCAGGTTCATATACTTTGGGGAAATTGGCAGGGTTTGCTTGTACAACCATACCAAAAATATCATTGGCACTCACTGTAGGACCATTGTATCTTTCAAATAATGAATAATATTTGGTTGCTATTTTAGTCGTTTTGGTCAAGTTCACATTGACATTAGCACGTAAATTAGACCTTTTGATGTTAATGTTGTTATTGAAATTATTCAATGGATCTACCTTTAGTAGCCCAGACTCGTCAATGTGAGACAGTGCAAGGTAGTATTGAGCCACGTCTCCACCCCCAGAAATATTCAAATTAATCCTTTGATTTTGAGCATAATCGTTAAACAATTCATCAAACCAATCAACATCTGGGTAAATGTTGGGGTCACCTCCGTTTTCAGTACCATATATTTGTTGTATTGAATACAATAGTGGTGAAGATTGATCTCGAGCACGCAAGGCCTTATTGTATAGTTTCATATAATCAACCGCACCAATAAAATCATTAACTTTGGATGGGCTTGAAAAAGAGGATTCATAACGAACCGAAATTTTAGCCTTACCAACCTTTCCTTCTTTTGTAGTGACCAAAATAACACCATTGGCCCCTCTAGCACCATATAATGATGTGGCAGTCGCATCCTTCATGATGGAAAAAGATGCAACATTATCGGGTTCTATTCGTGCCAAATCAGAAGTTGTAATCTGCAGCCCGTCCAACAAAATAAGTGGATCGTTTTTGTAACCAAAAGTAGTAACACCCCGGATGAAAAATTCGGCATTGTCCTGACCAGGCTCTCCAGAACGTTGATAGGAAATCATTCCTGCAATTTGTCCAGCAAATGAAGACGTTAAATTGGTTGATGGCAGTTTGAGATCTGAGGTATTAATGGTCGATACAGAGCCAATGACAGAACTCTTTTTTTGCTTGGAAAAAGCCACAACCTGAACTTCCTCTAAAGCATTTAAATCTTCAACCAAAACTACATTCACTACTTTTTGAGCGCCGAGCAGAATTTTTTGGGTTTCAAACCCCAAATAAGAAAAAACAAGAACCGCATTATCTTTTTTTACATTGAGCAAATAATTACCGTCAAAATCTGTAGTAGCACCATTGGATGTACCCTCAACAATAATGGTGGCGCCAAGCAGTGGCATACCTGTCTCATCTACAATAGTTCCTTTGACAATAGTGACTTGCGAATGAATGCTAAAACTTAAAAAAAGTATTGCAATTAATATTAAAAATCTGAAATAATTATTTTGTGAAAACATTTTAAATACAAGTATTGGTTGATAAT
The DNA here is from genome assembly GCA_913044085.1 of uncultured Flavobacteriaceae bacterium. GTDB lineage: Bacteria > Bacteroidota > Bacteroidia > Flavobacteriales > Flavobacteriaceae > UBA3537. The sequence goes on from CAJWNW010000118.1 coordinate 1,488, forward strand.
TAAAAACAACTGGGATAAAATTATAGTCAGATTTTATTCCATTACAAAAAAAGCAATCACTTCTTAATAAATTTCTTTGTTTGATCATTTATTTTTAAGAAATAAAAACCTTGGCTAAGCTCCGTTATTGATAATGTGTTGGATGCAGTTTTTGTTTGATAAACCAATCGACCATTGATATCAAAAATTCTTATCGTTTTTTCCCCTACTAGGTTTTTGATGTTAATAACATTTTGAGCTGGGTTTGGATATAAAACAGCTTGTCGATTTTTAAAATCATTCAAAGAAGCCGATGATTGTAATGCAGGCCCCATTATGTCATCAACATAAAATATTTCATCCGCTCCTGGCTCACCATCTCCACGACCAAGGAAAATAAAAAGATGGTCATAATTAGAACCCTCAGGCATGCCCGAAACATTGAAATAGTAAGTTTTCCATTGGTTGGTGTTGAGAATATTTTGATCTGGATAACTTTCAGATCCAGTTTCATAATTTCCAGTTTGTTCCCAGTCTTCTGTAGCATCTGCTAATTTGAATCTAATTCCAGTTTTTACAGGGGAAAAGACTCTAAATGAAAAAACGTCTCCCTGCGAAATATCAAAAGGCATTTCTAACTGAAGGTGAATTCTTTCCCATCCGCTCCAGCTCTCCCCTTTATTCCATTCCATCACTGAATTATTTCCATCTATCGGATCCAATGCTTGGGGGTTAAAAGGTCCAGCGGGATCTCCAAGCGATTGTGTCACTATACTTAAGCTGTCATTACCATCAAAATCATTGTAAACAACCATGTTGGGAAGACCGTTATTTGAGACAGTAAATAAAGCATTGACTCCTGAGACTGTTGATTGAGTTTCGTCGTATTTAACCACACCGTCCTTGATGCCATACCAATAACTAGCACCAGCTGTCAAAAGTTCATTTGCAACGATTGTAAATGTATTGTTGTCCTCGGAAATGAGAGCTGAAAAAGGGACTGCTGGACCGTTGCTGTCATTTTCTCTTAATTCAAGTTTGTTAACAGGATTATTGATGTCTGAACCATCTAAATTAACAAACTCAAAATTTGAACTGATACTGAGTTGTGAATATGGAAGCACATCGAAGTCACCATTGGAAGGGTTTAATGTTAATTCGGCTGGAGGCGGCACATTACTTTTTACAATATCGTCAAAGTAGTAAACATCACCCGCTACAGAACCTCCTGAAGTATCACCATCAAACCATAACTGGACACGATTGTAATTTGATGCAGTGACGTTTGAAAAATTAAACGTCAATTGTATCCATTGATTAACTTCTGATTCCGTAACCGCATAATAAATCTCATTATTTTGCCAATAGCTAGGATTGTTTTGAAGTTTGAAAACAATATTCATCGGTTTGTCTACCCAAACCTTCATGCTAAAGAACGGGGTTTCAGCAAAATCAATATTGTCAAAAGTACCCTCTGACTCAATTCCTGAACTCCAAGACCCACCCGGATGTGTAAACTGACCCACTGTTGAAGAATCATTGATATCGTCTGGTGCAGGATTAGGAACCGCTGCAAAACCTGCAGCACCCCAAGACACAAAAGGTGTGTCTGTAGTCTCAGTTTCATAATCAAACATCATAATATTAACATCTCCATCAACCGGGTCTTTTGTAGTAAAAGTTGCACCGACACCAATATTTGGTAATCCATTGGAATGATACATACTGTTTTCTATAATTCCGTACCAATAGGTAGTTTGGAAATTTAAGTCAGTTGAGGGGATAACTGTAATTTTACTATCAGACTCAATGTAAGCCTCAAAGGAAACATCTGCACCGTTTTCATCTCCCAATCGCAGAGCAACTTTATTGGAAAAGTCGTTGATTGTTGCAGCACCCTGGTCATAAAATTTATTATTGGTTTCAATAACCATGTTTGCACCTACAGAAATATCATTGCTGCTATCTGCTGGAGTAAATTCAAAAGCTGGAGTAGAATACAATGGAGGCCCCACAATATCGTCAAAATAAAGTGAATCACCCTCTTCCCAGTTTTCTCCATCAACTTTTATAACAATACTATTTATAAAAATGTCTGAAAACCCTGTAAAATCAAATGTAAGTTCCTGCCAGGATCCAAGTTGAGTAGAATCGTAAGTTGCAGAAGCTTCGGAATTGTGGGCTCCCCAGTCTGGTTGATTTTCAATTTTTAGAGTTATTGTAACAGGTTCACCTGCTAAAAATTTGATTTTGAATAGATTAGATTGTGTGAAATCAAATGGGTTAGCGAATACAGACGAAGGGTTTGAAACACCGATTCCAATACCATTGTCGTTTCCAGCGGTAAAAAGACCAACATTTGGTGAAGCATTTACTGGATCGGGTATTGGATTGGTTGTCAACGTAAACGTGCTTGAATTATTCCAACTCTCAAAATTAGCGGTGGGGTTAATGTCGTCAAAGTTGATATGCACAGTCTCTTGGCTATTAACATAAGCAAATGCAAAAAATAAAATAATAAGTAAATATTTTTTCATATTGATTTTTTCAAACGTTTTAGTATTTTATATTAAAAACACAAAATTAGTCAGATAAGTTGTAAGCTGTAGGTTTATATATCATAAAATAAACTCATCAAAAACTCTCATAAAATA
>CAJWNW010000119.1 GCA_913044085.1 uncultured Flavobacteriaceae bacterium
ATGACCCAATCAGACGCGTCAATGTACATCTCCATAAACCATTTATAGGTATATTTTGGGTCTATTTCACACATATTCATTAAATTACAGATCACCATAAGCCTTGGTATATGATGGCTATATCCGTCTTTAAGAGCAGATTTAATACAATCATCAAGTGGCAACAAACCAGTTGAACCATCGTACCAACTTTGGCTTAGTTTCCTTTGGTGGCCCCAGAAATTTGATTTTTTCTGCTTCGCACCTCTGAGTTGATAGATACCTCGCACAAATTCCCGCCATCCCAATATTTGCCTTACAAAACCTTCTATTGAGTTTAAGGGAGCTTTATTTTTCTTGAATAAGTCTAATGCCTTTTCAATTACTATATCTGGAGTAATTAGTCCGATGTTTAACATAGCAGATATACAACTATGAAATAAAAAGTTTTGGTCCTTTAGCATAGCATCTTCATATGCGCCAAAATTTTCTAATCGTTGAATTAAAAAATCGTCCAATAACTCTAAAGCTTTTAAACGTGTTACCGGAAACCAGACATTTTTAGTACTCCCAGGATGCTCAAAAAAATGTTTTTCAACTGTGGCCGCAACCGCATCATGGTACTTTGAAAGACTAAATTTTGGCAATTCGGGGATTTTGGTGTTTGCTGGTATTTTTTTTCTATTTTCCTCATCAAATGACCAACGCTCACCTAAAGGATTTCCCACATTATCAACTAGAATATTGAATTTCTTACGACCTACTTTATAAAAATTACCCAATCTAAAAGTTTTATTTTTGCCATAGAGCGAGTCAAATTCTTTGCGAGAAAACAAAAACATTGGAGTTTCCGAAAGATCATATTCAACTCCAGCCTCCTCTAAAGAAGTTAAAACTTTTTTTTCAAAAAATTTATTTTCAATTTCAAAAATATTAATACGGTCGATTTTTTCTCTATTCAAAAAATTGATCAAAAACTCTATGTAAGTTTGCTTATCTGTCCGAGACTCTAGAGAGAAATAATCAACTTGGATACCGTTTCGTTGTAACTCGTCTTTGTATTCGCGCATAGCGCATAAATATAAATATATTTTAAGTTTGTGATGCTTCTCATAAGTGCATAGCCCGTAATCTTCAGCCATAAACACCCTTTTACATCCCTGATCCTTTAATATTTTGGGGTCAAAAAGCTGATTACCAAGTAACAAAAAAGTGTTATTTTCCATTTCAACTCCAAATCCTTTGATAAATGAAATGGTACTATTTAAGCTTATATCAAGGCTATTTTATGTGAGAAAAACAACTATTTAACATTTCAAAATGTAGCTAAGAATTTTCTTTGTTTTGGGCAGTTGCATTTTTGGTGGTCCAGTTACTACGCGGCACGTAGTTTTAAATGCAGCAAATGATACTAATAGATCGTAACCGAAACTTATTGATTTTACATCAAACAAAAATTGTCTAAAATCAACCCAGTATAAAATTGGTATTAGAAATGCAAAAAGCTGTAATAATTTATTCAACAACCGATGGGCAGACGAAACGGATTTGTGAATTTTTAATGCAAAAACTTGAAAAAAAAATGAAAATAGATGTGTTTTCCATCGACGAAATAGATAAAACAGAGCTCAAGTTTTATGACAAAATTATAGTCGGCGCTAGTATAAGATACGGCAAGCACAGTCCAAAACTTTTTAAATTCGTTGAGGAAAATATTGATGTACTAAAGGCAAAATTCGCAGCATTTTTTACAGTCAATGTAGTTGCCAGAAAAGAGGGGAAAAATACCCCAGACACAAATCCCTATATGAAAAAATTTCTCCAACTATCAATCTGGCAGCCAAATTTGCTTGGTGTATTTGCTGGAAAAATTGACTATCCGTCTTATAAATTTACAGACAAGCATATGATTAGGCTCATAATGTATATAACAAAGGGGCCAACCGATACCTCAGGAAGTTTTGAATTCACAAATTGGAAGTCTGTTGAAGACTTTAGCGACCAGATTTTACAAAACTAAAAAGCATCATCTAAATTTGTTAGAAGGTTCAAAATTTGATTGCTGAGGTTTGCGTGGATCACGAACCCATAGTGACCTATTGGGATGCATACCAGCTCCATAAACTGCAGAAACTGCCGAGTTACGCATTCGATTTAGTAACCGGGTATCAGCGTCTCCAACAGATGGATGCATACCGTCATTTTCCGCAACAAGGTCTTTCCAACGAGTCTCACGTTCAAGTCTTATTTCTTCCAGTTGAAGTTGCGTACAATTCAGCTCATTTTTGTTCAAATCGACAACTATTTCATCACCAGTTTCAATTAAAGCAATGGCGCCTCCTGCTGCGGCTTCGGGGCCAACGTGACCAATAACCAAACCGACCGACCCACCAGAAAACCTACCATCGGTCATTAGCCCAACTACTATATTTTTTTCACGACATAATGCAGTAATCCGGGACGTCGAATCTAGCATTTCAGGCATACCTGGTGCGCCAAACGGTCCTTCATAACGCACCACGATCATATCAAAGTTTTCAAACATCTCAGCCTGAGAGTCTAACGCTTTCAATAATTCCTGCTCTCCATCAAAAACTTTGGCCGTCCCTTTAAACATGTTATTTTCTAAGCCACCTTCAACCCCGGCTAGCTTTAGCACTGCACTGAACTCTGGTGATAGATTCCCACCTAAAACACGTAACCCACCTGTTTCTTTAAAAGGTTTTTGAACAGAATAGATGACATCTTCATCAGGTGAAGGTGGATTCAATCGGGTGACTTGTTCAAAAAGGGTCTCGCCTGTGCATGTCAAAGTCTCTCCATTTAGTAATCCAGCATCCATAAGTTCCTTTACTATTACTTGCATGCCGCCTTTAGCATCTATATCCACCATAGAATATTGCCCAAAAGGCCGTGCATCTATAACCACCGGGATGACATTTCTTGACAAATTATTAAATTCTTCAGGGCTCATTATTTCATTTGCAAAGTCTGTGTACCCAGCAGCTCTTGCCAATTCAGGCGCGTGCAGAAGAACATTAGTTGAACCGCCAACAGCCATAGCGACAATTATTGCATTTCGCAGAGAGTCTCTAGTAACTATATCTCTTGGAGTTATATTTTTGTCGATCAAGTTAGCCAAGTAATTAACCAATTCAGCTGGAAATTCTTCAAGGCGTCTTTCATCTTGAGATGCTGGTGAAATCATATGCAATGGTTGCATGCCAACCACACCAATAAACGTTTGCATAGTATTGTATGTAAACATTCCACCACAACTTCCAAAACCTGGGCAGGCTTCTTGTGCAATTCTACTCTTTAATTTTTCATCATCACTTCCAGCCATCTGATAGGCAGTAATTAAGTCAATGCTTTCCCCAGTTTCTGAATCAGTGCCAGGTCTTATCGATCCATCAGACATCAAAATTGCTGGCCTGTTGTGTTCCAATATAGCAGCGAGTGTACCAACAGGCGGCTTGTCACATGCAACAACTGCAATCACCCCTTCTAGTCCGGTTGCACTAAGATGCTCTGATAAACTATCGTTGGTAACTTCTCTACCAATCAAGGAATATCTCATCTCCTTTGTGCCATTTCTAATTCCATCAGAGGTGGCAACCGTAAACTCTGGTTGAATTAATCTCATTTTTAATTGGCCAGGTTTACTTCCAACCCTATCTTTGAGAGCATCATGAATAATCCCGACCTTTTGTGCCACACCAATATAGCACTGGGAATCGCCCTTATTTCCAACTACCCCAACGGATGGTTCGTGAATAAGTCCCAAATCAGTACCTAATTCTCGTGCAATACCGTATGTTTGAGAATTTCGACCAGGGTTTTTGTCAATCAAAACTGTATTTGAATTCTTCATTTTTTCTCCATTGAGACTTAAATATAACTTCTTAATATCTGAGGATTATTTTAATTTTAAGTTTCTCTTTTAACAAATTGAACATCTAAGATTATGCAAGTCAAAATTGTATAAAAACATTATAATATCATAACCTGGTACCCGTGGGCGGACTCGAACCGCCACGCCCGAAGGCCACAGATTTTAAGTCTGTTATGTCTACCATTCCATCACACGGGCCAGGTGACGCGACATTACTTATATTGTTCGGAGTGTCTAGT
>CAJWNW010000120.1 GCA_913044085.1 uncultured Flavobacteriaceae bacterium
AAAATTAGCCATACCAACACGAGATCTTAATGCATTAATATCTTGATTAGCTAAAGCTGGATTTTGATTCAATTCCGCCAAAGCTTCCGCACGCATTAAATACACATCTGCAAGCCTAATGATATGCCAATTTTGACGACTGGTATAGGGAGTAGTAGCACCTGTATCAATATATTTTGCTGTCCATACCTGCCATAAGGTGAAAGGATTTAAAGTTGGGTCTATTGGGGTGCCAATATAGCCGGTACTGCCATTATTAATTTGAAACAAACGAACTGTATTTTGGTATTCTTTAAGAATTGTATTTTGAAACCTTGGGTCATTTTTATTTATATGAAAGTTGATAAATCTTGGTTTTAATTTATTACTGCCACCAAATCCTGTGCCGCTTAGCCCTGAGTTCCTTGGGGTGAAAAGATTTGAAACAGCGGTGCCTTGGCCAATATCATCAGATCCCTGAACATCAAATAACATTTCAGGATTATTGCCATTATCGGCGTCAAATATAGAATTATACTGATTTAAATTTCCACTGAGAATAAACCCGCTGTCTGATAGAGCAGCATTACAATGATCAGCAGTCAATTGGTAATAGGCTGAGGGAGGTTCAGAGAACTCAAGATACTTATCATTGCCTTGTATTCCGTCTAAGGCAGTCCGCTTACAAGAAGCCATCCGTAAATAAACTTTAGCCAACAACGCATTGGCAGCGGCTTTGGTAACACGACCGATATTGTTTATTTCTGTACCTACCATTTCATTTCTGTTCCAACAATCGCTGCTGGCTGCAACTAAATCACTGATAATAGCATCATATATTTCAGAAATCGGAGAAACAGGAAGCCCTTCGTCATCTCCTGACTCGACGGGAACAAGCCTAAGAGGAACTTCTCCAAAACAACGTACAAGATTAAAATAATGCAGTGCTCTTAAAAATTTGGCCTCCCCTAAAATTCTTAGTTTTAAAGTCTCGTCCATATCAATTGAAGGAACCCTGGCAATCACATTGTTGGCATCCCGAATGGCAACATAAATATCTTTCCAAATGCCCTCAGTATTTGGATCTGTTGAAGTCACTGTACCATTTTTAAAATTATTCAATAAAAATGTTGATAATCCTTGATCTGAGGCTGCAAAAAGTGTAGATAAATACTTTTGTTTATAGTAGCCATTACCACTTTTTAAACGCGCGTAGGCGCTAGTTAAACCGTCAAGGGCATCTTCTGCGTTTTGGTAATAATTAACTGTATCAGTTTGAACGAAAGGGGTTTCATCAAGCACTTCGCATGAACTAACAAATACACAAAGAATCAAGAGATAGATTTTAAACAACGTTTTAGTTTTCATAATTTATTGTGTTAATAGTTAAGTCTTAATCCAAATATATAAGACTTTGTTCCAGGATAGGTTCCAAAGTCCACACCTCTTCTTTGAGGGTTTTTTGTGTAAGTCTGAACCTCTGGGTCATATCCAGGGTATTGGGTCCAAGTCACGAGATTCTGCCCAGACACATAAAGTCGAAGCGATTTTCCATTTTTAAAATTAAAATTATAGCCAAGGTTAATGTTTTTGAGTCTAAAAAATGAAGCATCGAATACCTGTCTGTCAGAGGGGGTGTTGCGGTTTCCATTGTTGACAATAGCCGCCGGATGGGCTGCGCCAGTTGTATTTCCGACAGCAGGATCATAAACTAAAGTTCCGCTGGAATACGTTAATGGAGCCTTCCAAGAATTTTCAAATGAGTCTGTCAAATGATTTCGGGTTCTAAAAAGACCACTTAATTGCCAAGAATCTACCCAGAATAAGTCACCCCCTTGTTGACCTGTAAATAAAAGATTAAGGTCCCAATTTTTGTATTTAAATTCACTTCCGATAGAAAAATTAAAATCTGGATTTGGATCTCCAAGTTTAACGTAATCTTCAAAATCAATGACTTGATTCTCAGAAGGATTACCAGAGGCATCGTAATCAACATGGTGGTTCACATAATTAATCTCACCAGGAGCGGCATTGGGAATACCGCTGGCATTGGCCTGCTCCCAATTTTCAAAAATACCATCAGTCTCAGCACCCCAAAAAATCCCCAAAGGTTGACCAACCATAAACATGATGGGGCGTGCATCAGAAAATCCAATAGAAGGACCTAATTGATATTCCAAATTAGAGTTGAGTTTAACAAGTTTGTTTCTGTTGAGACTAAAAGTTGAATTCAGGTCCCAACTAAAATTATCATTCCTAACTATTTCAGCTTGCAAACCAATTTCGTATCCTTTGTTTTCTATTTCGCCAAAATTATCAACACGGGTAGCATAGCCATTTGAAGCTGGTAAATTTACATTTTGAAGTAAATCATAGGTTAATTTGTGATAGGCATCCAGCGTAATATTGAGCCTTGAATCAAACATCCCAATATCTAACCCAACATTAAATTGATCGGTCGTTTCCCAAGTTAAATTATCATTTTCAAGATTCTGTTCATAAAATCCAATTACCAATTCATCGTCAAAATTATAGCGAATCGGGCTCATCAGTGCCAAGGACTGGTATGGAGAAATTGGATTACTGCCTGTTTTACCATAAGATAAACGAAGTTTTAAATTATTGATTTTCTTAATTCTTCTTATAAAGCGTTCTTTTGATAGTGCCCAAGAGATGGCGACAGAGGGAAATACAGCACTTTTTTTATTTTCAGCAAACTTAGAAGAGGCATCAATACGTGCATTGATATCAATAAAGTATTTTCTATTGTAATTATACCCAACCCTACTTAGAGCAGACAACAACCCAATTTCTCTATATTGAGATATGGGGACAAAAATCTCATCTGCTACATTAAAATTATAGAAAGTGGTGTTGTCATTGGCAAATCCTGTCGCTTTATTAAACAAAGAACGAATCGCGTTTTGCTCATATGTTGTCACCAAGGTCGCATCAATTCTGTGCGCATTGAATCGATTTCTGTAACGAAGATTCCCTTCAGCATAAATTTTCCTGTTTTCTGAATAAGACTGAGAAGCCTCCCCATTATTTACATAGCCCCTGGTTGTATTGGTGGGGTAATAATTGTCACGGGTGTTCTTCTGATAATCAAAAGCACCTCTTAGAGTTGCCGTCAATTTTGGAGTAATTTTACCAACCAGAGATAGGGCTTGTCGAAAGGTGAATGATTTTTTTTCATCCACAACATATTTTGCTAAAGTGTAGGGGTTTGAAATTAAATCCCCCTCGTTTAAAGCAGAATAAATATCATCGTTTTCACCCATTTCCAGCAAAGAATAAATCGGCTGAAACTGTAACAGCTGAGACACTACACTTTTTTGCATAAATATCTGTCCATTCCCCACAGAAGAGGCATTACCTTTCTTGTTTGAAACATTGGTTCTGGCATAAATATCAATTTTGTCGTTGAATGCTTTTCTTTTTACACTTGAGTTTAAAAAAACACGTTTGTTTGTGGTATTTAAAATCACACCTTCTTGATCAAATATCCCCAAACTGAGTGCGTAATTTTTCTTGAAGTCTCCACCCCTGTAACTTAAATTATAAGAATTTGTATGAGCCAATTGATAAGTTTTATCTTGCCAGTCGGTACTCACTCCAGTTGACTCAGGATATGGAACTGCATAATCTTCAATTTCGGGATAATTATCAAGGTTTAAAGTTTGTGAACCATCAAAGGCACCACCAGACCTATCAGGGTTTGTTATTTCTTGGTAGATTTGATTTAAAGAACGTTGATTCATATATGATTCAAAGCCTGGGCCATCTAACACATTTAATTTTTCTCTTACCGTGGTGAGATAGCTGTCAAATGTAAAAGATATTTCATCTTTCCCTTTGTTTTTATTGGCAGACTTGGTCGTGATCAATACCACGCCATTGGCTCCTCTTGCACCATAAACGGCAGTGGCAGCCGCATCTTTTAAAATCTCCATTTTTTCAATGTCGTTGGGATTGATAAAGCTTAAAGAACTCTGTGCCCCAGCCGAATTACCATTGCCTTCGGCGTCGGCAACTGGATTTATTGGAATTCCATCCAGGACATATAGAGGTTGGGTCCCACCAAGCA
>CAJWNW010000121.1 GCA_913044085.1 uncultured Flavobacteriaceae bacterium
TGAGACAGAGCTTCAAAATTTTATTAAAAAATTAGATTAGTTTAAGATTCGAATCAGGTTAATAATTCGAGAAAAACAGCCTGTTTAATGTCGTACCAGCCTATAATTATACGCGTCTTATGAAACTTACGAACTCTAGTTTTAGCTGAATACTGTTGTATTTTAGCACATGGTCCAAAGTTTTGGCATGCCAAATCATTGATTGCAATGACTTTAATGTCCTCTTTTTTTTGCAACAAGCCAAAGATATGTCATCCAATGCGACCGAAGCCATTTAAAACAATACGAATAATTTAATGAATGTGTTTTTGGGCTTTATAAGAAGATCGAACCAAGGCGCTGCTTTCAACGTGACGGAATCCAAGATCCAATCCAATGGCTTCATACTCTTCAAATTGATCCGGGGCGATAAACTGTTTGACAGGCAAATGTTTCTTGCTGGGTTGTAAATACTGTCCGATGGTTACAACATCCACATTGGCATCTTTTAAATCGTGTAGGGTCTCAATGACTTCTTCACGAGTTTCTCCAAGCCCCAACATCAGTCCTGTTTTGGTGCGGCGCTGACCGTTGTCTTTCAAATATTTTAGTACGTCCAAGCTTCGCTCATATTTTGCTTGGATGCGAACTTCTCTGGTGAGACGCCTGACTGTTTCCATATTGTGTGAAACAACTTCAGGTGCGACATCAATAATGCGATCAATGTGTTTTCCAAGCCCTTGAAAATCCGGAATTAGGGTTTCAAGTGTGGTATTGGGATTCATACGGCGCACTGCTTTGACCGTTTCAGACCACAAAATGCTCCCCATATCTTTTAAATCATCTCTATCAACACTGGTTAGGACCGCGTGGTTAATACCCATTATTTTAATCGACCGCGCTACTTTTTCAGGCTCGTCCCAATCCACCGTCTCTGGCCGGCCTGTTTTTACACCACAAAAACCACAAGAGCGGGTACAAATGTTTCCAAGAATCATAAAAGTAGCTGTGCCTTCTCCCCAACACTCTCCCATATTTGGGCAGCTTCCTGAGGTGCAAATGGTATTCAATTTGTATTTGTCTACCAAGCCTCTTAGCGCCGTGTATTTTTTACCAGTCGGTAATTTTACACGTAGCCATTTTGGTTTTGCTTGGCGTTTTTGCGGTTTGCTAAGCGGGGATGAAGCAGTGATGTTCTCAAGCTTGACAAGGCTGTTTACAGATGAGGCCTCTTGTGGTTTAACAAGTATAGCTTCATTTTTGATTCCTTCAAGTTTATTGAGCGTCTCTGAAGACATAGATTTATTTTGAATTACAAAGATACAAAGTATTCCCTAAAAATTACAAAATACTGAGATACCAAATGTTAAATCCAACTAAAAATAAAATACCAAAAATAGACAGAATATGCATGGTTTTGGAGGGTTGCCAAGCCTTAGGAGTGTGCTTGCTGCACAAAACAAGATAATTCATCAAGGCATAAAAGGGGGCGGTCAAAAAAGATAAAATTGTGGCAATTTTTATCAAGCTTCCCATTTCGGAAAGAAATAAGAAAAAAATAATAACAGTTCCTAAGATCAATAAAATCAACCATGCGTTGTAGCCCTTTTTAATTTTTTTCTCTAAAATGAGTTCCATCGTTTTATTCATGGCTCTTGGTGAGGCATCCAAGGTTGTAAGTGTGGTGCTAAACATGGTTGTAAATGCTGCGACTCCAATGATAGCAAAGCTCCAATCGCCTAAATTATCAGTGTACATATCTATGAGTTGTAATGAGAATTCACCACCACTATCGCTAAAGGATTTTCCGTTGCCATACATTACGAGCCCCCCTAATAACAAAAAGCAAACACCTAAAATTATGGTGCTTACATAGCCGATATTGAAATCTAAAAGGGCCGATTTTTTATTGAAAACATCTGTAGTCTTTTGTTTTTCTACGGCCCACAAAGAATGCCAAATGGATACGTCTAATGGCGCTGGCATCCAGCCCATAAAGGCAATGAGAAAAACAACCTCAACATTTGATGCTGGAAAAACTTGCGTCCATGGCAGTTCGCCACTATTGTTATTAAACGCAATCCCAACTGCTAAAAGGGTTGAAATGCTCAGCAGAATAATAATGATTTTCATGATTTTATCCAATAAATTGTATTTGCCTAGCAAGAGTAAAATGAAACAAAAGCCTAAAATAATCACAGCCCAAAGTTCCAAACTTAGGCTACTTCCTAAAAGCGATGAAGCAATCCCAGCTGTCACAATCGTTACGGCTGTTTGGATGGTGAACATGGTGGCTAATGTGAGAAGGGCATAGAATCTTAAAGCCCATTTCCCAAGCTTTTTGTAACCCGAAAGTAAGTTTTCTCCAGTAGCGGCTGCATAGCGTGGGCCATATTGGAAAAATGGGTATTTAATAAGATTGATAAGCAAAAGCGCCCACAACAAGCCAAAGCCAAAATTTGAACCCGCTTTTGTAGACTGCACCAAATGTGACACTCCAATAGCTGCCCCAGCGAACAAGAGTCCAGGCCCTAATTTTTGTAAAAATTTTATCATTTTTTATGCTGAATAACAGCCGCTAAAAGCTTTTTTGCTCGCAGAAGCTTCACTTTTACATTGTTTATGGGAATGCCTGTTTTTTGGGAAATTTCAAGGTAGCTCAGTTCTTTGAAATAGCGCAGTTGAATGATATCTTGGTGGTGCGGTTTTAATTTTTTAATGTCTTTTAGGAGTTGGGCTAGATTTTGTTCTGTAATCAGCCGGTCTTCTACTGACGGCGTATCGTCAACAATCCAATAAACCCGTTTTTCGTCTTCTTCTGTTGTTTGATTTGTAAGGGTTGTTTTTTGCTTTCTTAGACTGTCTAAATGGGTGTTTTTTGCAATGGTAATCAACCAAGTTTTAAACTTAAATTCTGAATTAAATGAATTTATTTTATCAAAAGCTTTAAAAAAGGCCTCAATGGTTACATCTTCTGCATCAATCTCATTATGCGTTCGTTTGAGCATAAATCCAAAGACATCGTTCCAAAATGTCTCTAGTAAAAAATTGAAAGCCATTTGATTGTTTTCTTTGGCTTTTAGAATTGCTTCGTTAACTGTCAATACAATAGTTTTGATTTAAGATGCTCATAAATATAGTAAAATGTGGAACAAGTTGTATGAACCCAGTTGTCTTCAATAGTTAATTTTGTGAATTATCACAATCTTTAAACTGCTCTGGAGTTTTGCCGCAAAAGCTACAGGGTTCATCCTTGGTATTTAGCATGGGATTTTGACTTGCACATGTGCCTGCAAATTCCCCGTCCTTTTTACCCCATATTTTAATGGAAATGCCTGCAACACCAAATCCCAAAAGTAAAAAAGTTATCAGTAGTAGTTCCATAATCTGTTAAGATTTATGCAAAGATACAATTAAAATAAAATAATTTTTTTGCCATAAGAATGTGACCCTTAAACATTATTAGTGTCAAATATCTTGATTTTTATCGGAAAATTTCAAAGCATTAATCAATGCACATTGACTTCTGTTTCTAATTCAATGCCGAATATTGTTTTTATGGTGGTTTGGATTAATTTAGAAAGGGCTAAAATATCACGTCCAGAAGCCCCCCCGTAATTGACCAAGACTAATGCTTGATACTTGTGTACGCCGTAATTTCCAAAAGTTTTCCCTTTAAATCCGGCGGTTTCAATGAGCCAAGCAGCAGGTATTTTAACTTCCATTTCCGAAATAGCATAGTTCGGCATATTGGGAAATTGTTTTAAGAGTGTTTCAAAACTTTCTTTTGAAACAACAGGGTTTTTAAAAAAGCTGCCGCTATTGCCCAGTTTTTTAGGGTCTGGTAATTTGGATTGTCGAATGGCAATAACTGCTTTTGAAACATCTTGAATTGTGGGCGCTAAAACACCCATTTGTTTCAATTCGGTAGTGATGGCGCCGTAAGCGGTTTTCAGTTTGTGATCAACGTTGGTCAGCTCAAAAGTCACCG
>CAJWNW010000122.1 GCA_913044085.1 uncultured Flavobacteriaceae bacterium
GCGCATACGCTCAACGGAAGTGCTTTGGCACTGCCACGCGTCTTGGCTGGAATTCTTGAAAATTACCAAACAGAAACGGGTATTAAAATCCCTGAAGTTTTAATTCCTTACACCGATTTTGACCGTATTGATTGACACAAGAGATTCTTGCTTGACAATTATTATATTTACCAAAAGTATTGCAATGAAATTATGGATTTATAGCCTTTTTGGATTGTTTTGCTTGAGCATTCAAGCCCAGACCGATTTAGATTTGGCGGAATCCTATTATGACAAAGGTAAATTTAAAAAAGCTTTACATTTATACAAAAAACTGCAATCCACCCAACCCAACAATTCTAAGCATTCCTTTAGATTGATAAAAATTCTACAAGAACTAGAACAATTCAAAGCGGTAGATTCCTTGATTAGCAGCCAATTAAATCGCACAAATAACCCTCAATTATTAGTAGAAATGGGGTATAATTACCAGCTTCAAAATCAGTTTGAAGCTGCACAGGACTACTACACTCAAGCTTTAAATCGGGCGCGTGAAACCCCCGCTAACAGCTATTCTATTGCCATTAAATTTGAAGAGCGCTCTTTGGTAGACCAAGCCATAGAGGTCTATAAACTGGCTATCGAAAGTACTCAAAATAACAGTTATGAATATCGGTTGGCAGGGCTATACGCTATAAAGCAAGATCTTGAAAATATGTTTTTGAGTTATCTAAATTTCACCGCCTATAACCCAAATTATAAAAATCAAACCTTGCAACTTTTTAGCGATTACATTTCAGATAATCCCAATGCTGAATATAACCGCCTTTTAAAAAAAATAATTTTAAAAAAATCTCAAACCAACGCAGACATTTATTGGAATCAGATGCTCAGTTGGTTGTATGTTCAAGAAAAAGATTACAAGAAAGCTTTATTGCAGCAAAAGGCCATTTTCCTTAGAGAAAGAAATTCTTTGCAAGGAATCTCTGAAGTGGCTTTATTGGCCAAACGCGCAAAATCATATGAGATAACCTCGGAGGCCTTTAAGTTTATTATCGAACAGTCCCAAGAGCCAAAGCTTATTTTGGAAGCCAATCGTCAATTGTTGGTGTTGGAAGTGATGCGCTTTGAAGCCCCTGAGTACAAGCGTATAGCTTCCGACTATAAGGCACTTTTAGAGCTTTATGGTGTCAATGACAATAGCATTGAACTTCAATTGTCATATGTTGAATTTTTAGCATTTCATTACAATAAAAAAGGTACTGCCATTTCGTTTTTGAAACAAAACATTAAAGCAAACATGTCAAAATTCGCATTGGCCAGACTCAAATTAAAGTTGGCAGATATATTGCTAACCCAAGAACAGTTCAATCGCGCCTTGGTTTTTTACACGCAAGTTCACAGTCAGATAAAGAACAGCACCCTGGCTCAAGAAGCCCGCTTTAAAGCGGCCAAAACAAGTTTTTACAAAGGCGATTTTAATTGGGCAGAATCTCAACTTAAGGTTCTAAAATCTTCCACTTCACAACTTATTGCTAATGATGCTCTTGATTTACAACTCTTAATTACAGACCATAAATTTGGAGACAGCCTCCAGACCCCTTTAAAATTATATGCCAAAGCTGATTTTCTAAATTTTCAAAATAAGCCAAAAGAATCCTTTGAAGTTTTAGACACATTAATTATGGTACACTCTAAGCATCCCATTGTAGATCAAGCTTTGATGTTACAAGCCCAAATTTTAGAATCACAAGAAGAACATGAAGCCGCTGCAGCAAAGTACTATATCGTAATTCAAGATTTTTCAAATGAGATTTTGGCCGATGATGCTTATTTCGCTTTGGCAGAACTTTACAGAACTGTACTGAATGATTCATCAAAGGCCCAATTATATTATGAAAAAATCATTTTTGAATACCAAGACAGCATATATGCCGTCGATTCTAAAAAACAATACCGACGTTTAAAAAGTCAATCTGAAAATACGTTAAACACTAATTTATGATTATCTACAATGAGACCATCAACATTGACGAATCAATTCATCTAGAATGGCGGGAATGGATGCAAGAATACATCCCTCATGTTTTGGCAACGGGCTTATTTTCCAAGTTGGTATTTTCCAAAGTTTTAATCACCGAGGAAATGGGTGGTACAAGCTATTCTCTTCAACACTACGCTTATTCCAAAGCCGCCCTTGAAGCCTACCATAAGCAGTATGCCCAAAAAATTCAGTCCGAAGGCATAAAACGCTTTGGGGAGAAAATGCTTGTATTCCGAACTGAGCTTGAATTTATTGATGAGATTAAAGCAAGCAACAATGGCTGTTAAACCAAAAAAACATCTTGGGCAACACTTTTTGAAAGAGGCTTCTGTCGCAAAAAAAATTGCGGATACTCTTTCGCTCAAACGTTATGATAAGGTGTTAGAGATTGGCCCAGGAATGGGAATGTTAACCTCTTATCTCTTAGAAAAACCCGTTACCACCTATGCCATTGAAATTGATTCTGAATCAATTGCCTACTTGCAGGCACATTTTCTTGAGTTGTCCAACCGTATCATTAAAGCTGATGTTTTAAAATATGATTTTTCAAATATTTTTGGTAAAGATCCTTTTGCCATCATTGGAAACTTCCCATACAATATATCGACTCAAATTGTTTTTAAAATGCTCGAAAATAGGCATCAAATTCTAGAATTTTCAGGCATGTTTCAAAAAGAAGTTGCTCAGCGAATCTGTATAAACGAAGGGACAAAGTCATATGGAATTTTATCAGTTTTGGTTCAAGCCTTTTACGATGCAGAGTATTTATTTACAGTCCCTCCTACTGTTTTTAACCCACCTCCAAAAGTAGATTCAGCTGTACTGCGTCTGACGCGAAAAAATGATTTTAGCTTGCCTTGCTCAGAAAAACTTTTTTTTAAGGTGGTTAAAATCGCCTTTCGACAACGGCGTAAAACCTTGCGAAATAGCTTAAAAACCTTCAATTTGTCGGATAATTTAAATGCAAATACTATCTTTGACAAACGCCCTGAGCAGTTATCGGTAGCGGCTTTTATTAAACTTGCTTCTACCATAGAAAACGATCAAAAAAAGTTTAACAGTGGAAACGCCTAAGGAACATATCACATTTGAATTCTCAGCGGCTTTATTGGAGACAGTTCAATCGGGTATCAAAAATAAAAATGATGCTGCCCTTCAAAAGCAACTCAATGCGTTGCACTATGCGGATATTGCCGAAATTCTAGACGAGCTTAATTTAGACCAAGCGACCTATATCATCAAACTTTTAGACAGTGAAACAACCTCCGATGTTTTATCTGAATTGGAAGAAGACGTCCGAGAAAAGGTTTTACAAAACTTATCTGTTAAAGAAATAGCGGAAGAGGTCAAAGAGCTAGATACAGATGATGCTGTCGATTTGATTTCTGAGTTACCTCCGGAGCGAAAGCAAAAGGTAATTGCTCAGATAGACGATAAAGAATTGGTGGCTGATATAAATGAATTGTTAGAATACGATGAAAATTCCGCTGGTGGTTTGATGGCCAAGGAGTTAGTTAAAGTTTATGAAACATGGACTGTAGCCGGTTGCCTAAGAAAAATTAGAACTCAAGCCGAAAATGTCAAACGCGTGCATTCAATATACGTCGTGGACAAAGCGGATAAATTAATTGGCCGCCTTTCTTTAAAAGATCTTTTGATTGCCAAAAATGAAACCAAAATTAGTGCCATTTATATTCCAAAAGTAGATGCTGTTCATGTGAACGATGACGATGAAGATGTGGCTAGACTTATGGCAAAATACGATTTAGAAGCCGTTCCTGTCGTAGACGATGAAAAAACATTACTAGGTCGTATCACTATTGATGATATTGTGGATGTCATCATTGAAGAAGCTGAAAAAGATTACCAATTGG
>CAJWNW010000123.1 GCA_913044085.1 uncultured Flavobacteriaceae bacterium
ACGTTGATAGGCTACAGGTGTAAAGGCAGTAATGTCATAGCTGAGTAGTACTAATAATCCATAGGCTTATTGTACGGCTGTTTTTTTATGAGTTTACTTTACTTTTTTGTGTATATCTTTTCAATATGTTAACTTATTGTTCAGTTGACGCTGAAATATGTTTTTTTAGATATAAAATCTATTATAACATACAACCCTAAGGTGGTTATTGCAATGGGGCTCACCTCTTACCATCCCGAACAGAGAAGTTAAGCCCATTAGCGCCGATGGTACTACACTTGTGGAAGAGTAGGTCACTGCCTTTTTTTAAACCCTCACAGTAATGTGGGGGTTTTTTTGTGTACTCAAATCTTTGTTACTTCGATTTAATTGTATTTAAATTATTTAAAAATGCTGTCCATGATGATTTTAATGCCTTTAAACCCGAGGTAAATCGCAGTTACACAAACTACCCCCCCTGCAATTACTAACGGTATGTAAAGAGGTTTTTCTGAATTAGATAATCCT
Source organism: uncultured Flavobacteriaceae bacterium (assembly GCA_913044085.1). Classification (GTDB taxonomy): domain Bacteria; phylum Bacteroidota; class Bacteroidia; order Flavobacteriales; family Flavobacteriaceae; genus UBA3537. The sequence goes on from CAJWNW010000123.1 coordinate 508, forward strand.
GCATGTAATAAAACTGGTCCCAAAAAGAGTGTAATCAAGGTGAGTACCATAGTTTTAAGCCCCTTTACAAGCATTTGTTTGTTAGTGCGTTTAGTTTCCATTTTCATAGGCATTGATGGCGGCGCGTACGCTTTGATGTTTTATAAGTAATGCTTTTGCTTTACCAGCTTCAATTTGTAGTTCATTCATTAGTATTTCGGTACCTCGGATCACAAGTTTGTCATTACTGAGTTGCATGTCTACCATTTTATTACCCTTTACATGTCCCAGTTGAATCATTGCGGTGGTTGTTATCATATTTAAAATAAGTTTCTGTGCGGTTCCTGCTTTCATTCGTGAACTTCCAGTTACTACTTCTGGACCTACAACAACTTCAATCGGATGATCTGACACTTTTGTTATTGGACTTTTAGCATTGCAGGTGATACATCCCGTTGGAATTCGCTGCAATTGACATGCTTTTAAGGCCCCAATTACATAGGGAGTTGTGCCAGAAGCAGCAATACCAATCACAATATCTTTTTGGTTGACATCATAATTTTCAAGGTCTTGCCATCCTTGTTTTGAATCATCTTCAGCAAACTCTACTGCTTTTCGAATTGCTGTATCACCTCCTGCAATCAATCCCACGACCAGACCTTGGGGTACCCCAAATGTTGGCGGACACTCAGAGGCATCTAATATTCCCAAGCGCCCGCTGGTTCCTGCGCCTATATAGAACAGTCTACCCCCAGATTTTAATTGGGTAACTACTTCAATAATTAATTTTTCTAATTCAGGTAATGCTTTTTTGATAGCTTTAGGAACCGTTTCGTCCTCTTTGTTAATCGAAATTAAAAGATCTGAAATGGACTTTTTTTCTAAATGATTGTAGTGAGAATCTTGCTCTGTTGTTTTTGTAAAGTCCATGTACAAAAATACTATTTTTAAAACACTTTAAATTTTCTAATTATTCAATTACCAAGCTTGCATTATATATTTCTGAAATGCTAAAATAACCCATAGGATAATGGCTTGCTTCAGAACTATTGTATACATTTCCACGGATTGAGGTCGGAGTTGTCTTAAAAGGATCACCTCCTTCTTCAGTTTGTTCAATGACAGCACTCATGAAATTAAAATAAGTCTCATCAGCACCGTAAATTGTTATGTAGGCTGTGTCTCCCATTTCTAGATCGTCATAGAAATAGGAAAATGTAAAGGCATTACCTTGGTAGAATTCGTCTTTTGTTGCCAAAAATTTATTGTATCCAAAATCAAGGACATAAAAATCCTCTCGGCTGCCATCATCTGTAAAGGTTACTATGATTTCAATTTCATCTCCTTCAAATAAAGTTTCATCTCCTTGCAACAAGGAGTCAATAGGAGTAGCTGGAATCAGTTGTTCTACAGAAGACTCATAAGTTTCACCATTATAAAGGATTATAAGCTTATAATTCACACCGAAGTTTGGAGTAAAATCTAAAATATAGTGTCCTGGATTCATATTATCATGCAAAAACGAATGTGTTATGTTATTATCTATTTCTAAAATTTCGACTTCCGCATCAGTGACCCATTGAATATCTTCATTATAAAAACTACCAGTGAGGCTAAGCGCTATTAATTGTGTATCTGTGTTTTCAGGGTTCATTTTTATGCGTGCATCAATGCTTAATCGTTCTTCTGCAGTATTTAAATCTAGCACGATCACATCTTCACAAGAAGTTACTAAAAAAATAAGGTTTAAGAATATCAAAAATCTTTTCATTGTCTAAAATTTAAAGTTATAAGTGATCGCACCGATCGCTCCAAAAATAGAGAGCTTTAGTGCTTCATTTTGCCCTGTATCTGTGTTCTGTCTAAAATTCAATGATTGTGCATTTTTACGGTTGTATAAATTGTAGATACTAAAAACCCATTCGCCTTGCCATGCTTTGGTCTTTTCAAGCTTTTGAATGTATTTGGCAGAAATATCAAATCTGTGATATGCAGGCAGTCGGCTGGAATTTCGAGCTTCATAGGTAGGTATAACTAAGCCATTGTAAACATACTGTCCATTTGGGTAGGTAGTGGGTTGACCTGTTTGGTAAATGAAATTAGCATTTAACGTCCACTTTTTGCTCATATCGTAACTAGAAGTAATAGAAATATCATGTGTTTTATCGAATGGAGTATTATACCATTCACCATTATTAATACCAGGTTCTAGAGGATTTCTACCTTTAGTTTGCTGTTCGGATTTTGAGAGGGTATAAGCCAGCCACCCTTTAAGTTTTCCATTGTTCTTACGAACTAAAAATTCCAAACCATAGGCTCTTGAACGCCCATTCAGTAAAACTTGTTCAATAGCTTTATTAGCAATTAAATTAGCTCCGTCAATGTAATCAATGCGGTTTTTGGTTTTTTTGTAATAGGCTTCAATTTCAAAGTTAAAATCGTTCCAATTTTTAAAATAGCCTACGGCAATTTGATCCAAAAGTTGTGGTTGGATGTATTTTCCACTAGGGGCCCAAACATCTAAAGGGGTTGGAGCAGTTGTATTAGATAACAAATGTAAATACTGTGCCATTCGGTTGTAGCTAGCTTTTATGGAGCTATTTTCGTTTGTTAAATAAGACATAGATAATCTTGGCTCGATGTTCATAAATGAAGCTTCCACACTTCCACTTGAAGTGTCAATTGTACCGGAAGGGTCTACAGCTTCATAAATTTGTAAATTGGGATTAAAAGCCAAAGCGATGTTGTCTTCATATTGGTTTAATTCATCTTGACCAAGCCGCAAGAAACTACTAAGTCTTGCGCCGTAACTCAGAGATATTTTTTCAGAAACTTGTTGCTTTATATCTAGATAAACCGCATTTTCAAAAGCATTTTTTTGAGTTAATTTTTCACTGTTTATGCCCGATGTTGGTCCATTGGGTTGAATGATTCCTGGGTTGAAACTATAGTAGGTGCTGTGCAATCCGTATTCTAAACTAAATCGGTCAATAAGATATTGTTTTAAATCGAATTTAACATTCATATTTTGTATGCCCGAGTTCCATTCAAATCCTACAAAATTTAAATCCAAACCGTAATAATAATCCGAGTAGATCAAGGATAAATTTGAAAATAATTTCTCTGAAAATAAATGATTCCAACGGAAATTAACTACCGTATTTCCATAAGTATTTTCAAAACTATTAGAAACATTGAACACATCACGACCAAAATAACCTGATAAATAAATCTTATTTTCTAAATCTAGGCGATAACTTAATTTAGTATTTAAGTCATAGAAATAGGCAATGTTATCAACATCAAAAAGCGGTAAAAACAAATGAGCGTAGGTAGAACGACCGCCAAATAAAAAAGATCCTTTTCCTTTTTCAAAGGGACCCTCTAACAAAATACGACTGG
>CAJWNW010000124.1 GCA_913044085.1 uncultured Flavobacteriaceae bacterium
GCTATTTTCATTTGCCCAGGACATGGGGATTGATCAAATTATTGATGAAAAATTTGGAGATGCCACAAGTTGGTTTGTCAACTTTATATTTTATCAAATTGAGTTTTCAGAAGACATAAAAGTTTTTTGGGTTTTGTTTCCATTGATTTTTGGAGCTGCTTATTTTACAATATATTTTAAATTCATCAACTTTAGAGGCATTTTTACTTCAATCAATATTGTACGTGGGAAATACGACAGTTTGGACCATCACGAAACATTAGAAGCCGCGGGTGATGCAACCCCCCGAGTTGACAGTACTGAAACCATTGCAGTTGAAGGGCATGATGGGGAAGTGTCTCATTTTCAAGCTTTAACTGCAGCCCTTTCTGCAACTGTTGGTCTTGGTAATATTGCCGGTGTAGCCATTGCTATCTCAATAGGAGGCGCTGGTGCCACCTTTTGGATGATTATCGCTGGAATTTTGGGTATGGCTTCAAAATTTGTTGAATGTACTTTGGGTGTAAAATACAGAGATATAGACGATAATGGGGTGGTCTATGGCGGCCCCATGTACTACTTGACCAAGGGGCTCAAGTCCTGTGGATTAGAAAAACTCGGAAAAATACTTGCAGTTTTGTTCGCAATTTTTGTAGTTGGCGGTTCTTTTGGTGGCGGCAATATGTTTCAAGTCAATCAAGCTTTTCAATTGGTTGAAAATATCACTGGAGGTGAAACATCCCTCCTTCATGATAGAGGCTGGTTCTTTGGGTTGATAATGGCCGTTTTGGTAGGAATTGTTATCATTGGAGGTATTAAAAAAATTGCTAAGGTAACAGATAAGATTGTGCCATTTATGGTAGTTATATACGTTACAGCCTCATTGTTTGTTATATTTTCTAACGTTGGGATGATAGGTGATGCCTTCACACAAATCTTTGATGGCGCCTTTAGTCCACAAGGGGTGGCTGGTGGCGTAATTGGTGTCTTGGTTCAAGGATTCAGACGCGCAGCATTCTCAAATGAGGCGGGGATCGGATCGGCTTCAATTGCGCATTCTGCAGTTAAAACAAAATACGCGGCTTCAGAAGGATTGGTGGCACTTTTAGAACCTTTTATTGATACGGTAGTGGTTTGCACCATGACTGCTTTAGTGCTTATTATCACGGGCTATGTAGATCCTTCCAATGCTAGCTTGAACAATGCTGAGGCTATTTTACTGACCTCCGGTGCTTTTGAATCTGTAATTTCTTGGTTTCCATACGTGTTAACAATTGCTGTAGTCCTTTTCGCTTTCAGCACCATGATATCATGGTCGTATTATGGGTTTCAAGGCTGGGTTTATTTATTTGGACGCTCCAAGAAAATGGAATATGCATATAAAATTATCTTTTGCTTTTTTGTAATCGTTGGTTCAGCTGCCAGTCTGGGATCGGTCATTGAATTTTCTGATGCTATGATTTTTGCCATGATGGTTCCTAACATGATCGGGATTATTATTCTAGCCCCTAAAGTAAAAAAAGAACTCCACAAATATTTGTCTGCTATTAAACAGTAGCAACTATATTTTTTGAATTGGCCTTGACAAAGCGACCGAGAGTATTTGTAAAAAGTCCATGATAAATCATGTTGCCTACCAAATTATTGAAATGCAAATAATAAAACAAGCTTTCTGTAGGTTTCAGGAATTAACAAAACTTAAAGAATTCCTAAAATTAAAATAGATATAATTAAATTATATTTGCATAAATAATACTAGATGAATTTTCAATTTTCTGAAGAACTAAAAATGATATCTTTATCTGCACGCGATTTTGCGGAGCAGTACATTCGTCCACACATCATGGATTGGGACCAGCGTCAACACTTTCCTAGGGAAGTGCTTGAGAAAGCAGGTGAAATGGGATTTATGGGAATTTTCATCCCTGAAAAATACGGCGGTTCAGGTCTCGGATACCATGAATATGTTTCAATTATTAAAGAAATTTCAAAAGTAGACCCTTCAATAGGGCTCTCCGTAGCGGCTCATAACTCTCTTTGCACCGGCCATATATTTTATTTTGGCAATGAAACCCAAAAACAAAAATGGCTTCCCAAATTGGCTGCAGGCGAGTGGATTGGCGCTTGGGGGTTAACCGAACACAACACTGGCAGTGATGCGGGTGGTATGAATACTACAGCAGTTAAAGATGGAGACCATTACATTTTAAATGGGACTAAAAACTTTATAACTCACGGCATTAGCGGAGATGTTGCCGTGGTAATTGCAAGAACAGGTGAAAAAGGAGACTCCCATGGGATGTCGGCTTTTATTATAGAAAGAGGTACTCCTGGGTTCAGTGGTGGCAAAAAAGAGGATAAACTTGGGATGCGTGCTAGCGAAACAGCCGAGCTTATTTTTGATAATTGTAAAATTCACAAAGACAATCTAATTGGAAAAGAAGGTGATGGTTTTGTACAATCGCTTAAACTTTTGGACGGTGGGCGTATTTCAATTGGTGCCCTTTCGCTAGGGATATCCCAAGGAGCCTATGAATCAGCACTTAAGTATTCTAAAGAGCGTGTGCAATTTGGCAAACCAATTTCTAGCTTTCAGGGGGTTTCTTTTAAACTCTCAGATATGGCTACTGAAATAGCCGCTTCTGAACTCCTAATCCACAAAGCAGCCTCCTTGAAAGACAATGGTGAAAAAGTCACAACCGCAAGTGCCATGGCCAAGATGTATGCTAGCGAAGCGTGTGTTAAAATTTCTAATGATGCGGTCCAAATCCATGGAGGTTATGGATACATTAAAGACTTTCCAGTAGAAAAATTTTACCGTGACTCAAAACTTTGCACCATAGGGGAAGGAACCACTGAAATACAAAAACTGGTAATTTCCAGAAATATTTTAAAATAATTTGTTGTCAGTTTAATAACTAAGACTATATTTGCAGTCAATTCTAAAGAGAGGAGGTTTAAGACTATGTTAATAATACCCATAAAAGAAGGAGAAAATATCGACAGAGCACTGAAACGTTTCAAACGAAAGTTTGATAAAACAGGAACCAAGCGTTCACTTCAGACCCGGAAGCAGTTCACAAAACCCTCTGTAAAAAGAAGAGCTGAAATTCAAAAGGCGCAGTATATTCAAGGTTTAAGAGACGCCGAGAATTTGTAACAGCTCAATCAAGAAAAATATAAACACCTCAACTGAGGTGTTTTTTTATTTTAACCTAACATTTAATTAAAACTAAATTTTCTAGTCATTTGGCTGGTTGAAATCCAAAAACTGTTCCTCAAATAGTAAAGCCTATTGAAATTTTATGTAAATTAGATATTATTAATTTCTGGATTATGTCCATTAAATCCTTCACAGATTACCTTTCTTTAGAAAAAAAATATGCCTACAACACGGTTTTGGCTTATCGCAAGGACATTGAGGTATTTCAAAATTTTTTGGAACAATATTACGGCGTATCAGAATTAAAAACTGTTCACTACAACCAAATTCGGCGCTGGATAACAACTCTCGTAGATATTGGCTTGAGTAACCGCTCAATTAATAGAAAAATCTCTTCGCTCAACTCTTACTATAAATTCTCAATTAAAACAAAACAATTAATAACATCTCCACTGGCGAAGCATAAAGCCCTAAAAATTCAAAAGAAAGTTCACATTCCATTTTCTGAAAATGAGATATCAGCTGTTTTGAATACCAACCCAAGGGGTCATTTTGAGGCTACTCGCAACAGCCTCATTGTAGAACTTCTGTATTCTACTGGAATGCGGCGTACAGAACTAATCCATTTAAAAGTTAGTGATGTGGATTTCGATCAGAATCAATTAAAAGTATTAGGCAAACGCAATAAAGAGCGTTATATTCCGTTGTTGAAATCAGTACAGGAATC
>CAJWNW010000125.1 GCA_913044085.1 uncultured Flavobacteriaceae bacterium
TAAATTTAAGAAATTAAAAAATCATGACACTTTTACAAAACACAATTAAATATGCTAGCTTATTATTGGTTTTAACCCTAGCGAGCTGCAATCAAAAGCCCTCTGAGACACAACTGAAATTAGAGTCCAGTCAGGCTCAGCTGGAAGCGAACCTTCTTATGTATGAAACCGTTTGGGACAAAGTCATTAATAGCCGTCAAATAGCGTTGATTAATACGGACTATTTTGATCAAGATGTCACAGCAGTTGCCACTTCGGCAGGAGATGTTGTCGGGCTTGAAAACTTTAAAAATTATTATAACAATTACCTTACAGGTTTCTCAGATGCAGAATTTACAATCATCGACGCCTTTGGACAGGGAGATAAAATTGTCAAGCATTGGAATTTTAAGGGAACCCACGATGGCGATTTTTTTGGTGTGCCAGCCACCGGCAAGCGCGTAGATGTCTCTGGCGTTACTTTGGTTAAAATGAAAGCAGGCAAAATTGCTGCAGAGCAAGACTTTATGGACCTATTAAACTTTTACACTCAGCTGGGATTGATGTAAAAGTTTTTAAATGGGTAAAATGGTTATTTTTTTGGGAAGCGGCTAAAGTCGCCCATGCCATCGCTGTCTAAAACGTCGTGTTCATTGCCGTAAGCATTCTCCTCTCTTTGTTTTTTGCTACTGTAAAACACATTCCAGATCAAAAAATAGACGTAGATAATAAATATTACAAAGCCGATAATAAACATAGCTAACCCCATTATTGTCTTCTTTGTCTAATGGTTAGGGCAAACAACAAAATAGTACCCGGCCAATGCGCAGTGTAAAGCGCTTCGTCTGTACGTCCCCAAAGCCCTAGCCCTACGGAATATAGAAGACAGAAAAAAGCCAGAATAACAGGATACCATTTAGAAATGAAAGTCTTAAATTGTTGCATATGATATAATTTTAATAACAATATTATCTTATATCTTCTACAACTGTGTTAAATTTTTTGTAAATTAATAAAAATTTCCATGTGTAAATATTTTACTTACGATCATGAATTTCCTCTTTTTCCTAATCCACTATCTATATAAATGGATTTATTTGTCCCATTTTTAGAGGAATAGAATAGGTTTAACCTAAACTAGCATCTAATGTGATATTGCAATTTAAAACTGCTGAAATTGGACAATTATCTTTGGCCTCATTTGCCAACAATTCAAATTTTTTCGGGTCAATGTTCCCCACGTTTGCTTTTAAGCTCAAAGCAATGTTGGTAACAACGCCTTCATCAAACGTTAAAACCGCGTCTGTTTCTAGGGTCTCAGGGCTAAAGCCCGCGTCGTTTAAAACAAAACTCAATTTCATATTGAAGCACCCCGCTAAGGCTGCGGCGATTAATTCTTCTGGGTTGGTCCCCAATGTACCATTGTTATTTTTAAAGCGACTTTTAAAGCTGTAAGGCATATTTTTGAACGCACCGCTTTGCGCGCTTAAAGTACCTTTACCGTCGGCACCGTCTCCACTCCAAACCGCATTTACTTTTCTTTTCATGGTCAAAACTTTCGCTAAAAATACAAAAAATAGCGCATCAACTTTCAGAAAAAATAGATTATCTAATTTACCAAAACAATATATCTTTTAAAACAAGTATTTTGCTATATTGTAATCGTATTAATTAAAAACTTAACGATGATAAAAACGATTAAATTACTCGCAATTTGTGTCTTTATGACATCTTGTTCTAGGGGAAACCATCCTGACTATGAAGTAAACACTGCCACCGCACAAAAATATTTTGAGCTTCACCAAGCTGAAAAACCAGAAGCTATGTTTGAGCTTTTGCACAGCGAAATGGAATGGCACATGCCCGTGTATGGCTCTGAAATGGCTGACTTAGAAACTTTCAAAGCGGCAATTATTAACTATCAAACTGATTTTGACAATATGAATTTTACCGCCGATTATTGGTTGCCAGGAGTAGATCCTGAAACAGGAAAATTTGACGGCAGTACAAGAACTTACGGTACTTGGACCGCGGATCATGTTGCTACCGGAAAATCTGTAAAGCTCACAGCTTACCATTCTTTTGCGTTTGTGGATGGTAAAATTTCTGGTGGCGGTGATTGGTTTGATCTTGGTGGCATGATGAATTATCTTGAAGCAGCACGCGCTGAGCCTGAAGAATTGACCACAAAATAGTGGAGTAATAATACTATCTCAAACCTAAAAGGCATCTTTTCGGATGCCTTTTTGCAATATTTTTATTAAGTACAATTTTTTGATCATTAACAGCAAGATTAAATAAAAAAACAAATTCTTTGCACAATATCATAAAACATAAAAAATCACAAAGTATAATAAACAAAAAATTGTAACACTTTTTATAAATTTGTAACACATAAAATTTATCCATTTTCGGAAAATTACGTTACATCTTTGTTTAATCACAAAAGGTAAGAAACTCTTTATTTCCCGCGTCCTGTTTTTCTAACTGCGGTTATTTTTCTTCTGTTTTGGTTCGCAAATTTTGATTTAACCCCCTTTTTGTTCTCGCTTTTTTTTACCGTTTTATTTCCAAAAAATTTACTGCTCATGATGCGTGACTTTATTTCATCGGTTCTACCAATCAAATATAATAAATGTAATATTAATCTATCTAAGAGTTTTAGAAACAACCGAATTCAAAAGAAGATAATATTCTTCTGTTTTAACTTCAACCCAAGCTCAAAATAATTTAAAGATTTGCAAGAACAATAAAGAATAAAAACAATAAGGTGGTAACCACGATCGAAAAAAGATTCCCTGAAATTAAGAATGCCTTAATTTTAGCATTTTTATACTTTTTAATAACTTTTTCATTTAGTTGCAAGGATTGCTTGACACTCTATCGAAGTTCTCAATGTAACCTTCATCATCAGAGTATGTTACCACTAAACTATTACCATTATTAGTTGCTTCAGTTGTGGTTATATAAGTATAAACCTCACCATCATCGTCTACATCAATTGTTTCTGTCACAAATCTCTCAGCAGAATTTTCTATAACAGTGTGAGTCCAACCATCTTCGTCTTCACCCCAAGTATATGAATAGCCATTATAATCACCCTGATATCCCTCACATTCATTAAATCCATTAGGGCTAAAAGAAATATAATATTCCCAACTATCGTCGGGGTCATAATATGCGTCTTTCCAAGTTACGCCATCATATTTTTGTAAAAAATTTTGATTGTAGTCATCATTATTATCATTTGAATCATCACCACTACAAGCGAAGATCAATAAAGCGGAGAGTAATAATATTTTCTTCATAACAATTAGCTTTAATCAGTTAACTTAATAAAGATAAGAAAACTTTTTATTAGCTCAGCAGCATTAGCGTGTTGGTAAAACAACTAAAAGCCAATGTCTATCAAAAGTCTGTCAGTTTTTAGTAGATTTGAGTTGTTCTTAAGTATTTAGAAAAAGTTATTGTGGCTCTGAACTTTGACCACTTATGAAATTTATTACAGGTTTTGAGATGTTTAAAAATGGTCGTAATATTGCACCCTCTTTAGGTCCCATAGCTCAGTTGGTTAGAGCATCTGACTCATAATCAGAGGGTCACTGGTTCGAGCCCAGTTGGGACCACCCTTAAACCCCTTCTTAATTGAGGGGGTTTTTGTTTATTATCCTTAGCAAGGACCTTACAGCTAAGTTACTAATTCTAGGCAACTATTTGGCAACTGCTAGAATAATTGGATTTAACAATAGTTTTTAGTAGTTTTATTTTTCCTTAATTTACCCCACAAGCCTATATAATTATTACACCACTGAAGACTTTTTATATACTTTTATTATTC
>CAJWNW010000126.1 GCA_913044085.1 uncultured Flavobacteriaceae bacterium
TTGTCAATGAATTGTTAGCAATCGGTATAAAGAATACTGTATTAGTGTACGATGATAAAGAAGATTTATCTTTGACCTCTTTTCCACCAGTCGTCGAAAAAGTTGATAGGTCAAAGCTTAACGATATTCAGGTAAAGTTGTCTCAAATCAAAGGTGTGACCGCTATAGTTTATGTTCAAACTTGTGCGGCGGAAAAGAGAAGAAGGCGAAAGCGAGGACTGTTCCCAGATCCTGACAAAAGGCTTTTTATCAATACGGATATTTGTGAAGGTTGTGGTGATTGCGGTGTTCAATCAAATTGTGTTGCTGTAACTCCCGTTGAAACTGAGCTTGGACGAAAGCGTGAAATTGACCAATCAAATTGTAATAAGGATTTTAGCTGTTTGAACGGGTTCTGCCCTTCATTTGTTTCCCTAGAAGGTGGGGTAGTGAGGAAGTCAGAAAAAAAAGATTTTAAATTACCTACCTTGGTGAAGCCAAAACTCCCAACCATAGATGGAACCCACAATGTTATTGTAACAGGTGTAGGGGGATCAGGCGTTGTCACAATCGGTGCATTAATAGCACAAGCTGCACAAATTGATGGTTTAGGTGCGGGAATGATGGAAATGGCTGGATTAGCTCAAAAAGGTGGGGCGGTACATATCCACTGCCGTTTATCAAAATCTCCAGATGATATTTCTGCTATTCGAGTAACAATGGGGGAATGTGACGCGCTAATTGGGGGTGATTTAGTCGTTAGTTCTGGATCAAAATGCATGAATTTAACTGCAAACGGACGTACAAAGGCAGTCGTAAATTCGGATCAAATCGTAACTGGTGAATTCACTAGAAATACTGACTTTGAGATTCCAAACGATCAGTTAATTGTCTCAATGGAGGCTAAGTTAAAAGATGGGCTATCGCTTTTAAATTCAAGTAAATTAGCAACAAAGCTAATGGGAGATTCTATTTACTCAAACATACTAATTCTTGGTGCTTCCTGGCAAAAAGGGCTTTTGCCTTTGAGTCATGAGGCTATTTTGCATGCAATCAAATTAAATGGAGCCTTTGTCGAGCAAAATTTACGAGCTTTTGAAATAGGTCGATGGGCAGCGCTTTTTCCTGATGACGCCAATAAAATAATTATAAACTCTGTAGTTCAAATGGATCCATCACTATCAGACCGAATAGATTTTCGATCTAAACATTTGGAGGCTTTTCAAGGAAAATCATTATCCAAGAAATTTATTGACATGATTGACTCCTTTGAAAACCCAGAAATCAAAGAAGCCGTCGCTGTTAATTATCATAAAGTGCTGGCTTACAAAGATGAGTATGAAATTGCTAGATTACATCTTGGCACTTACAAGAAAGTTGCTGATAAATTCGAAAATGTTAGGAAAATAAAATTTCATTTGGCGCCACCAATTTTTTCTAAAGAAAATAAAGATGGCAGGGCAAAAAAAATAGAATTTGGAAGTTATGTTATTTATCTTTTTAGACTTCTAGCATGGCTCAAGTGGCTTAGAGGAACAAAATTTGATTTATTTTCCTATTTTAAAGACCGGCAGCTAGAAAGAAAACTAATTGAAGACTACCAGGATGATTTGAAATTCATAAAAACGATTGATTTTGATAAACGAAAAGAAACAATTTTAGAGCTATTAAATATTCCATCGTCGATTAAAGGATTTGGTGTTGTAAAACGAAAAAATTTCCAGGTGGCATCAGTTCAGAGAAAAAATTTACTTATTAAATTAAAGGCTTCCGACGAAGCAGTAAATCATGCCGCAGAATGAAAATTTTTAAATGGGTTATTATTTTTTTTACTTTAATAACTAGATTGAATTAGAAACTTACAGGCGATTATGAAACAAAATCTGCATTCCGCTAGAGAAATAAGTTATGCTTATTCTGCCCAAACTTCTAGTGGAAGAGCATTTATCAAGTTTTTGGAAAATGTAACTGGACGAGTAAGTTTAATCAAAAGAGCCCAAGGTTACGAATTTGATTTGCTTAGCGGTAAAAACTTCTGGGAGGTTATGTTCCAAAGGTATGGCTTGTCATTAGAAATTTTAGATGGAGCACTTAATTCTATTCCCAAACATGGTCCATTGATAATTATAGCCAACCATCCTTTTGGTATCTTAGACGGATTAATTCTTGGTTATATAATGTCAAAAGCGAGAAATGACTTTAGGATTTTGGCTCACAGGGTTTTTCGAAAGTCAGAGCAACTTAACGAGGTTATTTTACCTATTTCATTTGATTATACTAAGGAAGCGTCAAAATTAAATATCGAAACTAGAACTTCAGCATTAAATTTTTTAAATTCTGGCGGTGCAGTGGGAATATTTCCAGGTGGTACAGTTTCGACGGCATTGAAGCCATTTAGTGAGCCAAAGGATCCAAGCTGGCGCAATTTTACAGCCAAGATGATAATTAAATCGGAGGCAAAGGTTATCCCTATTTTTTTTGAAGGTTATAATAGCCGAGTTTTTCAATTGGCTAGTCATATTCACTATAATCTTCGTATGGGTTTATTAATTAGGGAATTTAAGTCGAAAGTTGGAAACCCTGTTAAAATAAGCATAGGAAAGCCAGTGTGCGAAAAAGAGATTAGAACTCGTGCTGGCAATCCGCGAATTCTCATGGATTTTCTTAGAGAACAAACCTATAGATTGTCCCAAAATCCATTGAAAAATTACGATTATGGGTTCGAATTTGAGAATAGGTATAAGCTTTAGGAAAATTGATGGCAGTTGGTATTTTTGATAGTGGTCTGGGTGGTCTTACGGTCTTAGAAGCTGTTGCAAACAGACTGCCAAGTCAAACGTTTGTGTATATGGGGGATAATTTAAATGCGCCCTATGGAGTTCGCGGTACATCGAATATTTTTGATCTTACCACAAAGTGTATTGAGAGAATGTGGGAGGAAGATTGTGATTTAGTTGTACTAGCTTGTAACACTGCTTCGGCCGCTGCACTTAAACAAATTCAGGAGAAATGGCTCCCAAAAAATAAACGAGTATTGGGTGTTTTTGTTCCATTAATTGAAAGTTTAACCAAGCGAAATTGGGGAGATAATTCTCCACCACGGGAGGTTGATGTTAAAAATGTGGCTTTGTTCGCTACACCATCAACAGTTGCAAGTAGAGCTTTTCAGAGAGAACTAGCATTTAGAGCCATTGGCGTGGATGTCGAGAGCCAAGCATGCGGTGGCTTAGTTGATGCTATTGAAGATGGAGATTTAATTTTAGCAGAGGCGTTAGTTCGGTCGCATGTCGATGCTTTGAAAAGAAAAATGCCAAAACCGCAGGCCGCGATTTTGGGCTGCACACACTATCCTCTTCTAGAAAAAGTTTTTAAGGACGCCTTGGGAGAAAATGTGGAGGTTTATTCACAAGCTAACATTGTCGCCGCTAGTTTATCAGATTATTTAAATAGGCATCCAAAAATGATTGGTTCCAACAAATTAAAAAATATATTTATAACTACTGGAGATCCGGTTATTATCTCAAGGCGAGCAACTCAATTTCTCAGAAGGTCAGTTGAATTTATATCAGCATAGGTAAATAATATTTAATGTATAAAATCGCTATTTTGGGCGCTTCTGGTTACACGGGCGCTGAATTAATCAGAATAATTTCCAATCATCCTGAAATGGAAATCACAGTTTTAGCGGCTCATTCAAAAGCTGGGCTGGAAATGGAAAAAGTTTTTCCCCATTTGAGATCGTTAAAATTACCGCCCTTAATAAAAGTTAAAGATGTTGATTTTTCTGATATTGACTTGTGCTTTTGTGCATT
>CAJWNW010000127.1 GCA_913044085.1 uncultured Flavobacteriaceae bacterium
TTTCCCCAGGTTGATACATTCCATTCTTCCGCGAATGACTCAGTTGCTAAGCCTAAGCCAAGTGCCAAGGCTACAAATTTTCCAAAATTTCGTTTCATAAATCAGTTCTCCCTTACGTGATGCAAAATTTAGCCTTTGAAGACATATTTACAAGGCCTTTTATTGTTTAGAGATTAAAGCATTTTGGAAACAAATAAACGTTTAATTTTGAAGAAAAAATATAAAATAAATTAAATGTTAGCGGCATAATCTTACGATTGAAGCCAAAGTGTTTTAAACAACTTCGATAAAAAACAATGAACTGTGGACATAGAAGAAATTTCTTCGTTATGCGTTTAATGCATAACGACTATGTAAAAGTTATAGTGGTTCCGTAGCACAACGTCTCCTACATACTTAATTGTTCATGATCCTCCCATCGTGAATTAAAATCACAGAAAGGTTCCTCCCCCATTCTGTGCAAAAAAACCTTCCGCCCGGAAGGTTTTTTTTGTTTCAGCATAAACTATCTAAGTATTGAGAGGATAATCTGCAGATCTAAACTTATAGCTAATAAAAACTGAATAGTAATTTAAAAAACTGGATCGAACCAACAGCGAAATGACAAATAATATTGAAAAATCAAATCTTCCAAAGCGCTTGCCAAGTTCGTTATTTGAAAGAAATCTTAAAACAACAAACCTATTATTAAGAATTGGCCTACAAACATCGGGAGATATGATCTCCGATCTTTTAATGGGTAAATCTTTAAATTTTAACAAATCACTTTTTTCAACAAAAAATATGTACTCAACAGTTGAAACCTTAAAACAGCTGCGGGGTGCAGCTATGAAATTTGGACAACTTATCTCTATAGATGATCAGTTAATATTCACACCTGAACTTTCTAAAATAATCCAGCAACTGAGGTCATCAGGATACTCAATGCCACCACGTCAAGTTAAGAAACTTTTAGACAAAAATTGGGGACAGGGGTGGTTGAAAAATTTTGATAATTTTGAGGTGGCTCCTTTTGCCTCTGCGTCCATAGGGCAAGTTCATAAAGCTACGTTAAAAAATGGATCCAAGGTCGCTATCAAAATTCAATTCCCAAATATTCGTACCACTATCAAAAGCGATCTTAAATCATTAAGGTTTTTGGTTAATAAATCGGGTTTTTTACCCCCAGATTTCAATTTAGAACATTACTTTAAGTTGTGCGAAGACCAGTTAATTACAGAGGCTGATTATAGATCAGAAGCAGAAAATATTTGCAAATATAAAGAGTTTTGTAGAGCCACGGAGTACCTACAAGTTCCTCAAGTTATCGAAAAATTTTCGACAGATGAGATTTTAACCATGTCGTTTGAAGAAGGCAAAGAATTATCTTCTGATAATATGTTGAAACAATCAGAAAAAAATAAAATTGCTGAAAAATTAATTGAACTCTTGTTAGATGAAGTTTTCATATTTCAGTTTGTACAAACCGATCCAAATCTTGCAAATTTTTTAGTTAAACCCGATGAAGAGAAAATTGTATTACTCGATTTTGGCTCTTGTTCAAAAGTATCAGACGAAACAAAAGAATTATATGCAGCCTTACTGGACGTCGGTTTAACGCTAGATCGAGAAAAAATAAAAGATGTTCTCCTTAATTTTGAATTTTTGCCAGATAAACCAGATACCGAATTAAATAATTTAATAAATGAATTGATTGATACGATAATTAACGAACTGAAGACTGATGGAAATTTTGATTTTTCCAATTCCAAGATATTTGATATGATTAAAGCGGAAAACCTCAAAAAATTCGAAAAAATGATCCCCAAAAAACTGCTCAATGGAGATTTCGTTTTCATACAACGCAAAATTTTAGGCTTTCTTTTATTTTTGAAATCACTGAATGCCTCAGTCCCTATCATCGAAATCTTAAAAAGATATAATTCAAGGATGAAAAATTTGGGTAAAAATCGATGAAGGATGAATTTAATGACCTCAAAGAGATGCATGAGTATGCTTGGCGTTTAATTACTAGAGGAACCGTTGATAAAAAGTCCCCAGCTCGCCACCCAACACTTGGAACCAACGGAGTATTTGGAATGCCAGAACTTAGGACCGTCGTTTTAAGGGGTGCTAATGAGGAGGCTGCAACTCTTGAAGTGCATACCGACGTCAAAAGCAAAAAAGTTGAAGAATTAAGACTTAACCCAAATGTTGGGGTGCATATCTGGTTTCCGACAAACAAGTTACAGGTTCGCATCAAAGCAGTTTCAGAAATAAAAATGGGAAGTGAGGTCAAAGGTCAGTGGGAAAAGGTACCCAATGAGTCTCGAGTATCATATGGAACACTCCCCACGCCTGGCACGGTAATACAAACTTCCTTTGCCTATGAAAAACCACCAAATGTTGAAAGATTTTGCATAATAAAAATGAATATAGAAGAAATAGATCTAACTCACCTAGGTACTCGCCATACTCGGGCTTTATTTGAAAAAAAGAATAAATGGTGCGGAGCTTGGCTAGCACCGTAAGTTAATTCAATCAACCTTTTGATGAACCTCGACCACATTTCCCTCAGGGTCATGAAAAAAGACTTGATGCCATTCCTTAGCGAAGGCCGTACCATAGTCAGCATATTCAATTTTGTTTTCTTTTAAAATCGTCAGAAATGCCTCTAAATCATCCGTCCTAAAGGCAATATGACCTTTTTCAACTGGGTTAATATGCATTTTATGCTTTGCAGAAACATTCAAATCTTTTTCGGCTAAATGCATTTGCATAGAGCCGTCTGTTGCAAACTTTATTTCGCCACTATAGCCAGTGTTTTTTGTTTCTTGAGGTCGCGGAAAATTTTCCATTGGTATATTATCTAACTGCAAAATTTTAGTATAAAAATCATGCAATTTACCGACATCTTTTGACACAAAGTTAATATGGTGAAATTCAAGTTTCATTTATAAAAAACAATCATAAAATCTAGTGATTAAGTTTCTAGGTTCTTTCATAACCAACTGCCAAATTGTAGTCTGTGTTACAGTTGTCTCCCGTGCAGCATTCCACAATATTTGATTTACAGTTACTGCAGGCTTCATGGCCATGAACAACAATGGTTTTTAAGGGCGCTGAGCACCTCGGACATCTCTGAATAAATTCACTATCGGGATGTAAAAGATTATCCATTTGCATCTTCACCTTATAAATCCATCCACTTTTTCTAATTTGCTCATTTGAAAGCTCTTCTGCCACACTTTTTAAAAAACTGAAAACGCAATATTTATTCCTAAAACGAAATTAACAAGAAGTAGCACTACACCCAAGAAAAATTCAATTTTCTTCGCGCTTAACTTAAAAAATTTTATAAATTTTGGTACGGCTATAACAAAGGTTAATAGTATATACCAAAGTTCATCTATCACGGTCGCTGTAGCCACCATTAAAAATTTATGCTCCAAATTAGATGCAGCATCTAAAAATTGGCTGAATATAGCTAAGTAAAAGGCTGCTATTTTGGGATTTAGAAAAACAATTAAAAAACCGTTACGGAAATATTCAAACAACGGCGCCGATGAAGGGTCAGAGCCTGTTTCATCGATCGGCACCTTTTGAAAACTATTCTTGATCATTGATATGGAAAGCAATAGCAAAAATAAGAAACCAGTGCATTCGAGAGCAATTGAAAACCAAGACGCAAGTGAAAGAAGGATTATTAATCCAGAAGCAACCAATGCAGAATAAACAAATATTCCAAGTCCATGGG
>CAJWNW010000128.1 GCA_913044085.1 uncultured Flavobacteriaceae bacterium
ATTGCATATATTCTTTACAATAATATATATGTTCTTATTGATATTGAAAAAAAAATTCAAAAAAGCCATTTTGTTAAGTATTGCTTTTATTGGTTTAATTTATTTTCTAGAAAACAATGGCACGATTAACTTTTTTTCACCAGAATTTTTAATTACTTTTGTAATGTATGTAATACTATTCTCAATCTGTCTTGATGCATTAGATAAAAATAAACTATTGGGATTATTGATGTCTGTTTCTTTATTATTTTTACCACCATCAATTTTTCCTCAATTTGCAGGAAAATTATTCCCACTGACTTACGGAATTTTCATCATTTACCTTTTTTTTACTTATGCTTTTAGCATGTTTAGAAATTGGAAAAATAATGCTGGATTATGAAATATATATCAATTTATCTAAAATGATTACATGAAACAGGGGTTTTCTTCAAAGTCTGCTTTTATAATTGCCTTTGCAATTACATTTTTGTTGTTAATTTCACAAGAAAAAGAAGTACAAGCATTAGAGATTAAATATGATTCAAACATGTTTTGTGTCGATAATGCAGTGGCTCCTCTTGAAAATCTTTTAGATATTCAAACATTTCTGAGTTGTAATGGTTTTAATCCAGGACCAATTGATGGCTTAACTGGCTCAAGAACTAACAATGCAATTGTCACTTTTCAAAAATTGATGGGATTGACCCCTGATGGTGTTGTTGGTCCAGCAACGAAACAAGCAATGAGAGGATACAGTACCGTATCTTTTACCTTTACTGGCAGTGGTTGGGGTCATGGTGTCGGACTTAGCCAATATGGTGCCAAGGGTCTAACAGAACTTGGAGCAAATTTTTGTAGCGATACAAGCTCATGTACCTCTTCTGAAGTAGTTGATTATTACTTCACAGACACTACCGTAAAAAATCTTTCTGAAATTAGCCTATCATCTCCTGATATCGCTACTGATAATAATGCTTTATGGGTTGGTTTAGCAAGAAATGTCAAAAGTATTAACCTAACCACTCTTCCTTCATCTAGTCCACCTATGCTTCTAATTTGCCAAGATGGACTTTCCGATGTTGCAGGAGTACAAGTGTTCTTAGCATCCAGGGGTTTTGAACCGGGTCCCGTTGACGGTGCTTTTGGTGATAAAACATCAAATTCTTTAAAAAATTACCAAGCCTCCGTAGGAATAGGTCAGTCAGGAATTATTGATTCGGAAACATTAAATAAAATAAAAACTGAAGCAAGCTTAGATGGTTCATGTGAGTCCGAGTTTGGTCCTCTAAAAATTAACGGAGGCGCAACAATTAATATAATTTCTAATGGAAGTGGTTGTTATTTTAATGGTCATCCACTTGTTAACAAAACTACAGCCAGTTGCAATATAGGAATTAGTTGGTCTGAAGGAGGAAGAATTAGAGTTGGTCCTAGAGAGCACAAACACGGTGTACTAAAAATAAGGTCTACAAATGTATCTTCAGGTTTTCATGTTGTTTTGTCGGTAGATATTGAAAAATATTTGTATGGCCTTGCAGAAATGCCATCTCACTGGAATGTAAGAGCACTAGAAGCCCAAGCGCTGGTAGGAAGAAGTTATGCTGTTTATCAATATTTAAAACAAAATATACCTTCTCAGACTTCAGATATTGATGCAGGATTATCTGTCTCAAGACAAGCTTATTGTTGGTGCCATATTGGATCTACAGCATCAAGCCAATACTATTACGGCTACTTAAAGGAAATTGCAGGTCCTAATTGGGTTCAGGCCGTAAATAATACCAATGGAAAAGTTATAACATATTCGGGAGGATACACCCAAAGCTCAGTTGTGCAGGCATTTTACTCTTCTTCAACTGGAGGAAAAACTAACAACAATGCAGTTGGTTTTGGTTCATCTACCGTTTGGCCGTACCTTCAAACAGTAGATGATCCATGGTCAATAGACAATAGAGTTGGAAACTCAAAGTCAGCATGGTCTTTCGATTTCTCCACTTATCAACTCTCAAAAAATATATTGTGTGGTGATGTTCCTTGTTTTGATTCAATAACAGATATATATGTATCGTCTGTGGCAGAATCTGGTGCTGCTCTTGAAGTAACCATAAAAGGGTATAAAAATGGAGCATCTAAAACTGTTATAAAATCAGGAAGAAATATAAAATCGCAATTGGGATTTACTTCTCACTATTTTAAAACATCTAGCCAATCTGATATTTCTACACTAGCTGTTGGACCAGTGACGGTAAATACTTCTCCAACAGCGACAAGTAATGGTACTTCTGTAACAACTTCAACAGGGGATGTGCCACAATATGCTACATCTACTGCAGGATTAAATTATTTATCAACTTCAGGATTGTTAAATAATTGTTCAGAAACTTCATCAGCTTGTCAAGCCAAAACTTTGACAAGAGAGGAAGCGGCGGCTGTAGTCTCCATCATCGGTGGAGTATCTCTTGATGCACCTAATGCATATAGTGATGATGATCAAAGCATATTTCAAAAAGGGATAAATGGTTTACCTTACTATGGAATACAAGTGTGCATTGGAAGTCCATTTCAATTTCAACCAACTGAAACAGTTTCTAGAGATCAGTTTGCATGTATGCTTGTTAAAGCAATTGAAGCAGGATCAACCTCAAATCTATCCGGAGCTATTGATGTGTATTCAGATGAAGGTGCAAGCAAATGGACAAATGAAATTAATATTTTAGCTGCAAATAACGTCATTCCCTCATGCAGTTCAATTGCAGATAAGTTTTGCCCTAGTAGGAAAATTTCAGTGGGTGAAGTTGCTTATATAGTTAATGAACTTATAAATAGGTCTTTAATTTCAAGTGACATTTTTAACTCAAATCCATTTCAAGATGGATGGACTCCCAATGGTTCAGAAGTACAGGATGTAAGCGCTACAGCAGTTTCTAATCCAAATGCAGGTAACAATTCTTGTATTCCTAAAGATAATTCAAACTTGATAATAAACTCGACCTTAGATATCCAACAATTTTTGTCAAACAACGGATTTAATCCTGGTCCAATTGATGGACAAAGTGGGCCAAAAACCAAAAATGCAATTATTGAGTTCCAAAAAGAGAGTGGTCTTTTAGCGGATGGTATTGTTGGAAACAGGACAAAAGAAGCTATGCGTTCATATACAGGTTGCAGCAACACAAATGTCTGTATTGCTAGAGATAATGCTGGAGCTAAATTAGATTCTGTTGCAGACATTCAAACATATCTTTCAAACAACGGATTCAATCCCGGGATAATTGATGGAGAGATGGGTTCATATACAAAAGAAGCTATAAAAGCCTTTCAGAGAAAAGTTGGTTTGATACCTGATGGTGTAGCTGGAAATAGAACAAAATCTGCCATGCGATCCTATACAGGCTGTTAATTCACAATAAATCTAAAATCTGCTGAGATATTTTTTTAGCTTCCATATTAAAATTATTTTCTAACTGCTCAATTGGGGCAGAAGCCCCAAAAGATTCTATGCTAAAACTTTTTGTAACTGGTCCTACATAGTCTTGCCAGCCTATCGATCTTCCTAACTCGATAGTGAAAACTTTGTTATTGATACCTATTGAGTCAATTAATTCTGGTTTTAATTTATTGAGTATTGGGGTACTAATTATCTGTATTGATTTTTCTTTTAACAACTTACTAACTTCCATTGCTAGATTGACTTCTGACCCCGAAGCAAAAATTGTCGCATCAGTTCCATGAGCTAATTCATAAT
>CAJWNW010000129.1 GCA_913044085.1 uncultured Flavobacteriaceae bacterium
AAAAACCTCCCTTTTGGGAGGTTTTTTTATATCCAAAAAGAAAATAAAAGAAGCAAAAGGGAAAGTGATTGTATAATGACAACAATCAAAAAATGTGGGTATCGTTTTTGGACCAACAAATGGTGTAGGTGGTTTTGATCCGGATTAAAAGGCGACTTTTTATTGTGGATTCGTATTATAAAAACTCTCAGCAAGTCTATAAGTGGGTATGAAATTAAACTAATGGTAAAAAGAGGTTTGTTAATAGAAAAATTTGTTTTAAAAGTATACTCTGATCCCAACACATAAAATAGATAAGCTGCAATTAAGGTTCCCAGAAAAAGCGAACCTGCGTCTCCCAAAAACACCTTGTAGTCTTTCTTAAAATTAAAATAGTAGAGGGGTATCAGACTTAGTACCGTGATTAACCCCAAAGAATAAAGAGCGGTAGATTGCACAGAAAAAAACTCTACCAGTAGAATGACTTTAATAGTTTCTGTAATAGCCAAACCGTCAATTCCATCGATAAAGTTAATGGCATTAACAACAACCAAAAACACAAATACTGTAAAAAGCTGGGCGGCCAATCGAGGGATCTCCTGTAAACCCAAAACTCCGTGAAAATTATCGATCACAAGGCCTTGGTCTATCAGTATCTTGGCTACAATGATCTGTAAAAAAAACTTCAGTTTAAAATCGGCATTGTAAAAGTCATCGTAAACCCCAACGAAGAACATTATTCCCAAGGGAATTAGCAGTGAAAAATCGTATAGCTGAATTCCATAAAGATAATAGTATGTCGAAAAAAGAAAAAGGGTCAAAAAGACAGCCATCCCACCAGTTTTAGTGGCTTTGGCTTGATGAACCGATCGGTGGTTGATGGCATCAAACTTTTGGAGTCTAGTGAACCATAACCTCAATAAGAATGAAATACTAAGGCTAATCAAAATAATGTAATAATAACTTAGGTGGGTAATCATGTATTTTGAAAAATATAAATCATAAATAAATCTTTATCTTGCAAAGTAATAAAGAAATAACAAGAATGGCTAAATCCGCCCCCAAGCAAACGTCACTTGACACTTCTAATTTTATTCCTTCCATACTCATACTTGGTTTTTTGTTGGTAGGGTTTATTCCTAATTTGGATGCGGTTGACAAGATCGCACCTCAATGGTTGTATCTCAGTTTAATTAATTTATTAAGTGGGGTGTTTTTACTTATCAATCGTAAAGTTTTTAAAGAACGTTTTTTGGTGGTATTGACTTCCTACATGAGTCTGTCCTACATAGGGTTTGTAATTTGGGCAGCTTTCTCTTATTTCTATGCGATCAATCCCACTGAGGTATTGGTCAATATCGTAAGGCATTTCAATACCCTATTTATGTTTTTACATTTGGGAATTTTGCTCTACAACATTAAACACAAAAATCGTTTGCTTTCCCTGGCTATCATGGCCATTCTTTCAATAGAGGTCTATGCAGTATTGGAACAGGCCCTAGAGTTATACAAAAATGACCTTCCTATAAGAGGAGGGAGTTTGAAAGGCGTTACAGCCAATCGAAACATTACCGCCTTTTCAATTGCCATCAAGATACCTTATGTGTTGTATTTGATTATCAGATCTTCAAAATTGTGGGTTAAAATGGTATATCCTTTTTTAATCCTTTTGAGTTTATTTTCACTGAGTATGATTCAAAGTAGGGCTTCTTTTGTTGCTTCAGCATTGATTGGTGTTTTACTACTCTTTTGGACGGGCTTGCGTTATTATCAGTCGCGTTCCATTAAGGAATTTTCACCCAATTTATTTTATTTATTGCCTATGATTTTGGCCTTGGTCCTCAATCAAGTATTTGTTTCAGAAAGGGGGGCAGATGCATTATCTAGGGCTGCTACAATTTCTGTTAATACCCAAGATGGATCAATTAATCAGCGTTTGCGTTATTATGAGGATGTAATGACACATATAATTAAGAATCCTATTATAGGGGTAGGAATTGGGAATTGGAAATTGAAGTCTATTTATTATGATAGAGAGGAAATTAATGGGTATGTGGTGCCTTACCATGCCCATAGTGATTTTATCCAGTTGGGAGCAGAGTTGGGTTTTGTGGGTTTTATTCTCTATTTAAGTATTTTTCTTTTTGCAGCCTATTTTGCTTTTATAATACTTTTTAAGTCAGATTTAAATGCTGACAATAAATGGTTTGTTTTGTTACTGATCACCTCTATTGGGGTTTATTTCATTGATGCCAATTTAAATTTTCCAATTGCCCGGCCACAGGTTCTAGCCCCATGGGCTTTGACCATGGCTTTGCTCACCTATTATTATCATCAGGCTCTTCAAAAATCTAAGACACCTAGAAAAGTAAAAGCCCTAACTTTTTTTCCATTAATAGTTATTGTCTTGATTATTCCCTCGATCGGCATCACCAATACTACTTATCAATCTCTTAAAGGGCAATTATTTTTACTCCGGGATTTTAACAGTAATAAATATTCGGTTACCATAGATAAGATTGATCACATTACTCCTGAACTCCCCAACATTACAGTGACAACCATACCCATGAAATCTATAAAAGCGAGATATTATTTTAATGCAAAAAAATACGATAAAGCATTGGAACTGCTCGATCAGGGGACCACAGCTAATCCATATCTGTTTTACAGCGAGGCTCTCAAGGCGCAGATTTACCTTAAACAAGGCAAAATAGACAAAGCCCACGAAAATGCTAAAAAGGCTTTCTATGGTTTACCCGGAAACGCTTTACATGCATCTGTATACGCCCAAACCCTCCAGATCAAAAGAAATCCATCTGAGGCAATAAAAGCTTTTGAACAGCTTAGGAAAAAGTCAGGACCAGCTATTTGGAAAAACTTTTTGATCGTTCTTTCTCAAATAGTGCCATCACAAGATTCAGATTTTATTAAATACGCTTCCAAAGCTGTTGATTTATTTCCTGATGATAAGGAACTTTTTTCTTTGAAGAGATTGGCGGTAGTGGGTCAGGAAAAAATCAACGAAGCCAATACTATTTCTCAATTGGGATTGGATTTATTTAACCGTAAACTTTATGTAGAGGCAGCCTTGGAATTTGAAAAAGCCTTAAAGATTGACGTAATGGAATATGCCCATTCTGAAAATGCCGCTAGTGCTTTTTATATGGCGGGAGACTATGGTAAAGCTTTAATTTATTCTGAACGAGTCATTAACGAATTCAATCCAAAAACTGGTAAATCCGAATACATCAATGCTTTAACTCACCTCAATATAGGAGGTGTTCCTCGAGCTTGTGAGCTTTTGCAACAAGCCATCGATTACGGTTACCCCCAAGCGCAAGTAACCTTCGACCAGCGATGTAAATGATATGGCATGGACATAAGATAAACCTCTGATGGATGACTCATAAAATCAATATCTTTTCATTTTTCTATATTTTAGACTTTGTGTTGGAATTTAAAATTTCTTTAAGTTGTTGATTGTTAATTGGTTGTTTTCTTTAATGACACGCTTTTTTTTGTTATTTAAAACCAAATACTAAAAAAACTTGATAAGTTGTTTGGTTTTTTAGTTAGTATCAAGTACTTTTGGTACTAGTTAATGCTTGGAATTTCATTTGATAAAAGTTTAATCCCCCTTAATGAATTGGTTTTACCGT
>CAJWNW010000130.1 GCA_913044085.1 uncultured Flavobacteriaceae bacterium
TGTCACCGCTACACTACTTTAACCTTTAAACCTTCGAGAAATCGGAGGTTTTTTCTTTGGTGTAGGGTTGAACTTTGATTATTTTTTTTTCCGTCATATAATTCCTATATTGGTTGTCTTTTAAAACTAATTTAATAAAAATATAACTTTATGAAAGCAAAATTAACATTAGCTGCCTTAATACTTTGTTTTGTCCTGTCTGCTCAAAAAAAGAAAAATGGCACTATATTCATCGAGCATCCTGCAATTGATGTGATTAATCAAATGTATGCGGCTGTCAATGCAAAAGATTCTTTAAAATTAGCGAGTCTGATTGCAGATGACTTTAAGGGCTTTAGTGGCGATAATATGGACAAAGATGCAGAAGCAACAACCAAGGCAGAATTTCTACAAAATATTGCGAATTGGCAAACTTATAACCGTTACTTTACTTTGAATCACACAAAAACCGGTTACCCAGATGCCGTAGAATATAAAGATGACACTTTTAGCGCCTTAACTTGGGTGTATGCTTGGGAAAAAATCACTGGTATCGGAGGTACTACAGGAGTTAAATTTTCTCAACCCAGACATACGCAATATGGTGTTTCGCCTGAAGGTCAAATTGTTTTCTTGCGTATTTATCAAAATCAAATGCCTTTTGCTGAGAGTTGGAGAAGTCAAAGAGAATTGAAAGATGGTCAAATTTATTCCCACCATCCAAATATCAACACCGTTAGAAAGGCCCTGCACGCCATTGAGTTTAACGATATGGACGCTTTCTATGAAGCATTTGCTGATAACGCACAGTTTGATGGTCTGTTTAACGACTGGAACAATGATCCTTTATCAAAAGCAGATTTTAAGACCCTTCAAATGGAATTTTTAGAGACCTATTCTGTCAATAGTTTTGATTGTGTTTGGATTAAATATTATGAATTTGATTCACAGCGCAATTATGTTCAATCTTGGTGGCGCGTCTCTTTGACACGTAAGTCTGATAATAAAGTCACTGTAATTCCAGTTCTATTTAATCATGGATTTAATAAAGATGGAAAAATTTTCAGACAAAATGAACTTTGGAATGAATCAAAGTTAGACTAAAAAATCAGAGTTATATTTCTAACTAATTAAAAAAAATCCACCTATTGGTGGGTTTTTTTAGTTTCGTTCAAGTCTTTTAAAAGTTACTTTCACTTTTATATATCCAATACCCAGTATAGGCCACCGCTAAAAAAAGCAAGGCATATATAAAAAGTGCAATCCCGTTGCCATCTATAAATATAAGTTCTGAAATGGACAAGGTTTTAGCGTCCACGGCTCTTAAAAAAAAAGCAATAGCTAAACAACTGGCTATCATTACGATATGTCTATTTAAACCCATTAATGTAAAGCTACAATATTTTCCCCAATATATTTAAATATTTTTTTTTTAGAATTATATTAATCGTAATATTACAATTAACTAAATGAATACTTATGGGTCTTTCCAAAACAGAAATTTTCTCCTTAGAGCAAAATGCTGTTGCGCGCTTTGCATAAGCCCTTGGGCACCCTGCTAGAGTAGCTATTTACAATATCTATTGAAACAAACCAATGTATTTGTGGAGATTTGGTTATGGAAATTGGCTTGGCGCAAGCTACAATTTCCCAGCACATCAAAGCTCTCAAGTCCATTGGCTTGGTTTAAGACAGTTTAGAAGTTACCATGGTTTGTTACTGTATTGATTTTAAAAATTGGGCAAAAATGAAAAAGACCATTTCAACTTTTTTAATCACAATCTAAACATACATCAATGTTGTTAGAAATTTAAAATAGATTCATCCGTGCTTTTTAATAACCTTCAAACTGAAATCAAATCTCTGAACATAAATTCAATTTCTATTAAGCGGCAAAATTTATTAAAACCCTTGATAGATTTTATCCAGTATAAAGTTGATACTGAGCAAACCATCAAGTTGAATTTTATTTGTACCCACAACTCAAGGCGCAGCCTTTTATCTCAAGTTTGGGCTCAAACGCTGGGCTATTATTACAATATCAAAAATCTTTTTTGCTATTCTGGCGGAACGGAAAGTACTGCTTTATTTCCTGCTATTGCCAAGGCTTTGGAAGCTAGTGGCTTTAAAATTGATTCTCAAAAACACTCGAATAACCCATTGTACACAATTGAGTTCGCGGTGAATGAAATTCCAGTTAAAGGTTTTTCGAAATCCTACGACCATTCCGAGAATCCAAAGACTTCATTTGCAGCCATTCTCACCTGTTCTCAGGCCGATAAAGACTGCCCGTACATCCCTGGTGCTGAGCTTCGAATTCAATTGCCTTTTGAAGATCCTAAAGCTTTTGATAACACTTTGCAAAAAGCTAGAAAATACAGAGAACGAAGCCTTCAGATAGCTACAGAACTAAAATACGTGTTTTCAAATATTAAGTGATAAATAATGAGCCAGAAAAAATTAAGTTTTCTTGACAAAAACCTCACACTATGGATTTTTGTAGCCATGGGTGTTGGGGTCAGTATGGGCTATTTTATACCTGGTATTTCTGAAGCAATCAACGATATGAGTCGTGGTACCACTAATATTCCCATTGCCATTGGTCTTATTGTGATGATGTACCCACCGCTGGCAAAAGTCAATTATGCGTTATTGCCAAAAGTATTTCAAAACACTAAAATCTTGTCTATTTCACTTCTGCTCAATTGGGTGATTGGGCCTGTTCTCATGTTTGCACTGGCCTTAATCTTTTTAAAGGATCATCCAGGTTATATGGTGGGTTTGATTTTAATCGGGCTAGCCCGTTGTATTGCCATGGTTTTGGTCTGGAATGATTTAGCTGACGGCAGCGCCGAATATGGAGCAGCTTTAGTGGCCCTTAACAGTATATTTCAGGTATTTGCCTACAGTTTCTATGCCTGGATTTTTATCACTGTTTTGCCTCCCTATTTAGGATTTGAAGGTGCCATCGTAGACATCTCTATTGAACTAATTGGTGAAAGTGTCGTTATTTACTTGGGAATCCCATTCATATTAGGTATTTTGAGTCGCTTGATTTTGGTCAAGTTAAAAGGCGAAGGTTGGTACACACAAATCTTTATTCCTAAAATTACTCCACTGACACTTATTGCTCTATTATTTACCATTGTTGTGATGTTTTGCCTAAAAGGTGAACTTATCGTTGAAATACCAATGGATGTTTTAATCATCGTGATTCCACTCTTAATATACTTTGTATTGATGTTTATCATTGGCTTTTTCTTCACCAAAGTAATGGGCGCAGATTACGACAAAACAGTCTCAGTTGCCTTTACTGCAGCCGGGAATAATTTTGAATTAGCCATTGCTGTAGCCATTGGCGTTTTTGGATTGAATTCAGACCAGGCTTTTGCCGGAGTCATTGGGCCTTTGGTTGAAGTTCCAGCTCTAATATTACTCGTCAAGGTGTCTTTATGGCTTAGAAGAAGGTATTTTGACAGCATCAAAAATTAATCTCAACAAGTGAAATAGCGACTATTTTTCGTTTTTTTTATAAAATTTCACATAAAATAAATAGATTTGTTAATCATAAAACGGGATGTGGCGCAGTCCGGTTAGCGTACACGGCTGGGGGTCGTGTGGTCGCAGGTTCAAATCCTGTCATCCCGACTAAATA
>CAJWNW010000131.1 GCA_913044085.1 uncultured Flavobacteriaceae bacterium
AAAGAATTTCAAATCAAGTAGAAGCCGATAGCCTAAGTTTGATGGGTGTTTTTACCGATTCACTTTTTTTAACTTCGAATGCGTTTTCAAAAGAATCAGCCTTAGCCATGTATTTGCCAAACAGTTATGAATTTTTTTGGAATACTTCTGCAAAAAAAATTAGATCAAAATTACAAAAGGCCTACAATATATTTTGGACTTCCAATCGTAAACAAAAAGCCAAAGCAATGGGCTTAACACCCGTTGAAGTATCTATTTTAGCCGCTATTGTTCAGGAGGAATCCAAGAAATTGACTGAACAGTCAAGAATTGCAGGGGTATACATGAATCGACTTAGAAACAATTGGGCTTTACAAGCCGATCCGACATTAAAATTTGCAGCCTACCAAACAAAGGCCTACAAAAATAAAGTCATAAAACGCGTTCTAAATAAGCATAAAAAAATTGAATCTCCCTATAATACTTACATTCACACGGGCTTGCCTCCTGGGCTTATTGCAATGCCAGATTTATCTGCTATCGATGCTGTTTTAAATTTTGAATCACATTCTTACTTTTACTTTGCTGCAGACCCCAGTCGCCCTGGATTCCATCGCTTTGCAAAAACGCTTTATGCTCACAATGCCAATGCCCGTCGTTATCAAAATTACCTCAATCAACAAGGCATACGAAAATAACATAATAAGCTTATTATCAGTCAATTATGATATGTTGTATATTTGCAGGGATTTTTTATTTGATTCAAATCTACAATGATAAAAAAATTTATTTTTAGACATCCCTCTTCCACAGCTATTTTACTTTGTTGTTTGCTTTACGCATTTACCTCTGCACCTGCTTTGAGTTCATCAAAAGAAACCATTAAGGCTAAAGTTATTTTGAATTACAATTTCCCCAAGCCATTAGAAAATGGGAGCTTTCAAAACTACGATTTCATTAATTATATAGAATTAGAGCGTTCTTTAATTGGATTTAAAGAAGCATTGGCATTTAAAGAATCTCGTGGCTGTTATCAAGTGGTGAATTCTCTAGGCTATCTTGGTAAATATCAATTTGGTGCTTCTACATTAAAACTTTTAGGAATTCACGACCTCTCTAATTTTTTGTTATGTCCCGAACTTCAGGAGAAGGCTTTCATGGCGAATTTGAAGCGAAATAAATGGGTTTTAAGACGGGACATCGACCGATTTGTTGGGCAAATCATCAACGGTACACTTGTGAGTGAATCAGGCATTTTAGCCGCTGCACATTTGGCGGGACCTGGAAGTGTAAAACGTTATTTAAGAAGCCAGGGTGCTATTGGATTTAAAGATGCTTTTGGGACTGATATCGCTTCATACGTAAATAAGTTTGCTGCTTTTGATACGAGTGTTGTCACAGCAGAAAGACACCCAAAGATAAACTTACTTTAATCTTTTTGAAGGATAAATATTGTGGGGCGTTTGTGTAAATCAACTTTGATTTTTTGCCACTGCTGAACAGATAATGTTTTTATAAATTGACTGTAAAGTGTCAAGTCACAAGCTAAACAAACTCTTGTCTCAGAATGTAGAATCCGACATAGGTCTTCTAAAAGTTTTTGATTTCGGTATGGCGTTTCAATAAAAGCCTGGGCTTGTTGCATTTCAAAAGAACGTTTTTCCAATTGTTTTAACTTACTTTTCCGTTCATTTTTATCAATGGGTAAATAGCCATTAAAGGCAAAACTCTGTCCATTCATTCCAGAAGCCATTACTGCCAATAAAATCGATGAAGGCCCGACCATGGGAACCACTCTAATGTTTTTCTCATGTGCCAAACGCACCACTTCTGAGCCCGGATCTGCCACTGCAGGGCACCCCGCGTCTGATAACAAGCCTATTGATTGTCCCTCATTGCATGGATTTAAATAGTTTGGAATTTCTGAAGCATCAGTAAATTTATTGAGTAGTAAAAGTGTGAGTTTGTCTTGCTTTTTATTAGGACATATAGCTTTTATAAAGCGTCTTGCAGATTTCTCACTTTCAACAACGTAGATATCAATTTCCTCAATTCTTTTTTTTACGGCGATCGGCATGACCTCAAACGGTGAAACATCCCCTAGTGTCGTTGGAATTAGATAGAGTGACCCAGTCATAAATTGTTTTTTAAGCGTTCACTGTGGTATTTACAGGCTATATCTAACATTTTATAGACATTTTCAAAGCCTTTTTCGCCTCCATAATATGGGTCTGGAACTTCTTTTATTTTTGATCCAGGGAAATTCAAAATAAATTTTACTTTTTCAATATCTTTATCATTTTGAGCCTGTCGTATTACAGCATTATAATTGGATTGATCCATTACAAAGATGTGGTCAAATAATTCAAAATCATAGCCTTTAAAAAGGCGAGACGTTTGATTTGAAATGTTCAATCCATATTTTTCAGCGACTTCAATTGAGCGGATATCTGGTGGGTTTCCATTGTGGAAACCACTGGTTCCTGCAGAGTCTACAAGAAATTTATCGTTAGGTAATTTTGATTGTAAGATGCCTTCCGCTAGGGGAGAACGGCAAATATTTCCCAAGCAAACTATCAAAATTTTTGTCATTATTTGAGTTTAAACAGAGAGTTTTTTTGTCAAATCTTCCACGTATTTTCTAAACTGTTTGTCCGTTGAAGAAAGATTATCTACTGTTTTACAAGCATGAAGAACAGTAGCATGGTCGCGTTGTCCTATTTGTGATCCTATACTTGCTAAGGAAGCTTTAGTGAACTTTTTAGCAAAAAACATTGCCAATTGTCGGGCTTGGACAATATGACGTTTTCTTGTTTTGGACTGCAGTGTATCTACATCCATTTGGAAATAGTCAGAGACTACTTTTTGTATGTAATCTATTGAAACTTCTCGCTTAGTATTCTTTACAAATTTTTCTACAATTTCTTTGGCTAGCCCAATAGTAATTTCTTTTTTATTGAAAGAGGACTGTGCGATTAGAGAGATAATAGCACCTTCTAGTTCTCTTACATTTGTTTTGATGTTTTTAGCAATATAATCAATGACTTCGTCGGACATTTCGACACCATCACGGTATAACTTATTCTTTACTATGGAGACACGCGTTTCGAAATCAGGCTTTTGAAGTTCTGCCGATAGGCCCCATTTGAATCTAGACAGTAAGCGTTGCTCAATATCTTGCATATCAACAGGGGCTTTGTCACTTGTTAAAATAACTTGTTTTCCGTTTTGATGAAGGTGGTTAAAAATATGAAAAAACACATCTTGTGTTCCCGATTTTCCGGACAAAAATTGAACATCATCAATAATGAGTACATCAATAATTTGATAAAAATGAATAAAATCATTTCGATTGTTCTTTTTAACGGATTCAATGTACTGTTGTGTAAATTTCTCTGCAGAGATGTATAGTACAGTTTTTTCTGGGTACTTATCTTTAACATCCACACCTATAGCATGTGCTAGGTGAGTTTTTCCAAGGCCAACACCTCCAAATACGAGTAATGGATTAAATGAGGTTCCGCCGGGCTTGTTGGCTACTGCAATGCCCGCATTTCTTGCTAAGCGGTTGGAATCGCCCTCTAAAAAGTTTTCAAATGAGTAAATAGGATTTAGTTGAGATTCAACTTTAACATTCCGAATGCCAGG
>CAJWNW010000132.1 GCA_913044085.1 uncultured Flavobacteriaceae bacterium
ACTTCTGGACTTCTTATTTTTTCATTTACAGATGGTTTGTGGAAAGCTGGAAATCCCGATCAACAAGACATTGGCGGCAGGGCACCTAATAGTAGTGGTGTTCCTTATGATGGTACCCCAAACGAAGAGTACTGGGGAATTGTCGATATTGAAAGAAATAAAAAACAAACTTTTGATGCCATAAAGGAGCGTTTTACTAATTTTTCGATTAACAACAAAAAAACTAAGGAATGATTGATTACAGATGGGTTGGTCCTTTGATATTTTATTTAGCAAGTCTAATTATGTCTGCGGGATGCAAACAATATACCCCTACAATCAATGTATATGAAACCTCCGAAAGCGGTCACAAATTAACGCTAATTGAGGACATTGAAACTATAAAAGTAACTTCAGAAATTAATTTAAATATAAATCAAAAATTTCAAACGATTTCAGGTTTTGGAGGTGCATTCACAGAAGCCTCTGCCTATCTTTTGAACCAATTAAGTCCATCCAAAAGAGCCGAAATTTTGAAGGCTTATTTTAGCTTGGAAGGTGCGGCTTATTCTATGGCGCGAACTCATATGAATTCTTGTGACTTCTCACTAGACCACTATTCATATTCACCCATAGCTGGTGATAAAAATCTGGAACATTTTTCTATTGATGAAGACCGCGAAGATTTGATACCCATGATAAAAGACGCCTTAGAAATTTCTGAGGAGGGCTTTAAAATCTTTGCATCTCCATGGACAGCAGCACCCTGGATGAAGGATAACAATGCTTGGGTTG
Source organism: uncultured Flavobacteriaceae bacterium (assembly GCA_913044085.1). GTDB lineage: Bacteria > Bacteroidota > Bacteroidia > Flavobacteriales > Flavobacteriaceae > UBA3537. The sequence goes on from CAJWNW010000132.1 coordinate 775, forward strand.
GTGGAAAATTATTACCAGAATACTATGAGACTTGGGCTTTGTTCTTCTCTAAATATGCAGATGCTTATAATGATGAGGGCATTGATCTTTGGGGTTTTACTGTTGAAAACGAACCAATGGGCAATGGTAACAACTGGGAAAGTATGCATTTCTCACCTGAGGAAATGACCGATTTTGTTCAAAACCATCTGGGACCTAAATTAGAAAGGGATGGTAAAGGAGATCTTATTATTCTTGGATATGATCAAAATCGAGCGGATATTAAAGAATGGGTTGATGTGATGTACAGAGATGAAGCCAGTTCTAAATATTTTGATGGTACAGCCATTCACTGGTATGAAAGCACTTATGATTACTTTCCAGAGGCTTTACAATACGCACATCAAAAAGCGCCTGATAAATATTTAATTCAAACAGAGGCTTGCATAGATTCAGAAATTCCAGTTTGGAAAGATGATGCCTGGTACTGGAGAAAGCAAGCTACTGATTGGGGCTATGATTGGCGTGAAGTCTCAAAAAAATATTTACATCCAAAATATGCCCCAGCCAATCGCTATGCAAGAGACATTATTGGATGCCTCAATAACTGGGTTGACGGCTGGGTAGACTGGAACATGGTTTTGGACCGTCAAGGCGGCCCAAATTGGTTTAAAAATTGGTGCGTAGCTCCAGTTATAGTAGATCTAGATTCAGATGAAGTATATTATACTCCATTGTATTACATCATGGCCCATTTTAGTAAATTTATCAGGCCAGGGGCTGAGGTCATAGCAGCGGATTCAACAGACAAGGATTTGATGGTTACTGCAGCTCATAATCTTGATGGATCTACCGCAGTGGTGGTTTTCAATGAAGGTTTCACAGAAAAAACCTATCAATTAAAAGGATTAAAATTAGAAAAGACCATTAATATTAGTCCGCAAGCCATTCAAACAATTCTAATTACCAACTAAACCAATATATTATGCAAACACCTAATGAAACAGTCAATAGAGTATCAATGGGCCAAAAAATTGCTTTTGGATTTGGGATGTTGGCCAACCAAATGTTTCCTGCCATCTTGGGAATCTTTATGGTTATTCTTATTGAAGACTTGGGATTTTCTGGCTGGATGTGGTCTTTGATTTTTCTTTTTCCTAGAATTTTTGATGCCATAACTGATCCTATTATGGGCTTTATCTCCGATAATACCAAATCTAAATGGGGCCGCCGCCGACAGTATGTCTTTATTGGGGGACTTCTTATGGGGCTTGCTTACATTTTTATGTGGCAACTTTATAAAACAGATGGTGTAGAATATAATTTTTGGTATTTCTTTTTATGGTCTTTGATTTTTTATTTGGGGCTTACCATCTTTAGTGTCCCCTATGTGGCCATGGGTTACGAAATGAGCGATGATTTTCACGAAAGAACAAACATCATGGCCATAGCCCAATGGATTGGACAGTGGGCTTGGGTCATTGCGCCTTTGTTTTGGATTATTATGTATGATAAAGATTGGTTCCCCTCAGCTGATGTTGCTGTAAGAGAATTGGCCATATGGGTTGCAATCCCCTGTACGCTTTTTGCTTTGGTGCCTGCTTTTTTTATAAAAAGCAAGTCTACAATAAACGAAGACTATGAGCCATTAAATTTGGCTAATGTTGGGAACAGCTTAAAAAAAATTTTTAAAAGTTTTATTGAAGCGTTTAAAATCAAGGAATTTAGAAAATTATGCGGTGCAACCTTTTTAATATTCAATGCTTTCAATACAGTAGCAGCACTAACCTTTTTTGTAATTGTCTATAAATTATTTAATGGAGATGCCGGTGCATCTGGTATTTGGGTTTCTATGTTTGGATGTTTGGGTGCTTTAGGTACAACATTTATTGTGATTCCAGCGGTGGCTTGGATGTCTAAAAAGTTTGGTAAGAAAAAGGCCTTTATGATGGCACAAACAATTTCATTGGTGGGCTATATAATGCTTTATTTTTTATTCATTCCCGGTAAACCATCGCTGTATATTATTGCTTTACCGTTCTTTTCTTTTGGAATTGGGAGTTTGTTTACAATAATGATGTCAATGACTGCAGATGTTATTGATATTGATGAGTTAAACACAGGAAAGCGAAGAGAAGGAATTTTTGGTGCTATTTATTGGTGGATGGTAAAAGTAGGCTTCGCTATTGCTGGCGCTTTAAGTGGTACTATCATTACATTTGTTGGCTTTAATCCGGACCTTGCAACTCTAGACCAACAAGCGGCTGTAGATGGGTTGCATGCTGTCTTCTGTTTTTTTCCAATGGGAGGAACTATCCTCGCGATGTTTATCATGCGTAAATATAGCATCACTGAAGAGAAGGCTCAAGAAACAAAAGCTGCATTGAAAGAAAAAAGAATATAATTAAGAAATCTGCAATTTATTTTCTGAAATTTTGCTCTCATTTACATGAGGAAGCTGCCATGCCGAGATTCATTTTCAGTTTATGGGGTTGGCTTACTGTATTTAAAAAATAACAGCAGGGTCTATAAATTCCATGTAAATTATAAATCCAGCCATCACGAATATAAAATAACCGAAAATTTTCCGAAGTTTTGAGTTGTCAAAATAACTTCCAAGGTAATTACCAATAAAAACTCCAAAAATAGCCAAAAAAGTAAAAGGAAAAAGAAACCCCCAATCAATATTTACAACCAAAGCATCACCAAGTAAAAATCCAATTAGTGACTTTAAAGTTACGATTGTAAGTGAGGTTCCAATGGCTGTTTTAATGTCAATATTTGCAAAAA
>CAJWNW010000133.1 GCA_913044085.1 uncultured Flavobacteriaceae bacterium
TGAAGTTCTTCGGTAATTCTTTTAGTTTTTTTTCTGCAATTTGGTTGGAACAAATAAGCAAAGAACCGTCGTTGGCAATTAAGTATTCACAAGTTGTAAATAGAAAGTATCCATCATTTATGTTTTTTGTAGTTTGCCATTCAAAATTTTTAAACTTCTGTTTGAGTTTGAAATTTAAAATCAATGCTGTTTTGTCCTTCCAATTATTTTCTTCCAATATTTTTTGGAGAAATTCTTGCGCTTCTTCAAATGACTCTGAGTAAAGAAATTTTCCACCATTTTGATTAAAATTGACGGTGAAGAGTTCGTCAACTGGGAGTTCTTTTTTTGCTAGATATTTATCGCTCTGGTCTTTTTCTGAAGTCTTTTCTTCTTCTTCTTTAGATTTGGCGCTAAAAATTTTCCGAAATAGATTCATTTAGAAGAATGAGGTTTTAAGAACACAACATACCAAAGATAAAAAATTAAACAAAAAAAAGTTTAAATTAGTGTAAAAATTATGCTATTCTTCTTCCTCTTTTTTTTCTGACTCAGCTTCAACTTTAGAGGTTTCATAAGGACGTTTTCCAAAAATAGTTTCCAAGTTATCTTTGAAAATCACTTCGTCTTTTAGCAGTACCTCCGCAAGCTCAATAAGCTTGTCCTTGTTGTCATTTAGCAATGCAATTGCACGTTGGTATTGTTCTTCAATTATATCTGATATTTCTTTATCTATAAGTTCGGCAGTTTGTTCGCTGTATGGCTTGGTAAAACCATATTCATTTTGCCCGGATGAATCGTAATAAGTTAGGTTTCCAATTTTATCACTCAACCCATAAACAGTAACCATTGCTCTGGCTTGTTTGGTAACTTTTTCTAAGTCACTCAATGCACCAGTTGATACTTTGTTAAATATAACTTTTTCAGCGGCTCTCCCTCCCAAAGCTGCACACATTTCATCTAACATTTGTTCTGGTCTGACGATTAAGCGCTCTTCAGGTAAATACCAAGCTGCTCCAAGTGAACGTCCTCTAGGCACAATAGTTACCTTTACCAGTGGTGCAGCATGTTCTAACATCCAACTTACAGTGGCATGGCCCGCTTCGTGGAACGCTACTGCTTTTTTCTCATCTGGAGTGATGATTTTATTCTTTTTCTCAAGACCACCAATGATACGATCTACGGCATCTAAAAAATCTTGTTTTTCAACTGCTTTCTTTTCATTTCTTGCTGCAATTAGAGCTGCTTCGTTGCAAACATTTGCGATGTCTGCACCTGAAAATCCTGGGGTTTGCTTGGACAGAAAATCAGTGTCTAGATCTTTGGATTTTTTTAGTGGTTTAAGGTGAACCTCAAATATTTCTTTGCGTTCGCGAATGTCTGGTAAGTCTACATATATTTGTCGGTCAAATCTACCTGCGCGCATCAATGCTTTATCCAAAACATCAGCACGGTTGGTGGCCGCCAACACTATTACATTTGAGTTAGATCCAAAACCATCCATTTCTGTCAAGAGTTGATTTAATGTGTTTTCCCGTTCATCATTTGAACCTGAAAAATTACTTTTACCTCTAGCGCGGCCAATTGCATCGATTTCATCAATAAAAATTATTGCAGGCGATTTGTCTTTGGCTTGTTTGAAGAGATCTCGAACTCTTGAAGCACCGACTCCAACAAACATTTCTACAAAATCAGACCCAGACAGTGAGAAAAATGGTGCTTTTGCTTCTCCAGCAACTGCTTTGGCTAGTAATGTTTTTCCAGTACCTGGGGGGCCAACAAGCAATGCGCCTTTAGGAATTTTTCCTCCAAGGGCTGTATATTTTTTGGGGTTTTTGAGGAAATCTACTATTTCTTGCACCTCTTCTTTGGCACCTTCCAAACCAGCAACGTCTTCAAATGTGGTTTTGGTTTCAAGTTTTTGATCAAAAAGCTTTGCTTTAGATTTCCCAATATTAAAAATCTGACCACCACCGCCAGGACCACCGCCTCCTGACATTCTACGCATTATAAATATCCATACGGCAATGATAAGAATAAACGGTACGATTGAAATTAGTATGTCTCCGAAGGCATTGGTTTTAGTTTTAAAGTTTAGTTCGGTACGGAGATTTTCTTCAGCAATCGTGTCTTCAAGTTGTTTTTGAAACAACTGCACATCTCCAAATTCAAAGGCATAGTTAGGAGCTATTCCTATAGGAAGAATTTTTTGTGGTTGTGATTTTCTGTGTATTTCTTTTTTCGAAGCATTGTCCGTAAGATAAACTAGGGCTTCACGCTTGTTTATAATTTCAACCTTCTTTACATCTCCATCTTTGAGAAATTTAAAAAATTTAGAGGGTGTTGTGGTGATTCCATTAGAAGTGCCAATCCCCCCAGAAAATAAATTGAAAATTAAAAAAACACCAATGATAATGCCATATACCCAGTAGGCGTTGAACTTAAAATTATTTTGTTTTTTTTCCTTTGACATATAAATGTTTTAATAACGTGTTTCTATTTCTGTGATATTTGCATCTCCCCATAAATTTTCTATGTCGTAGTATGCGCGTTTGTGTTTTTGAAATACATGAACTACAATGTTTATATAATCCATTAATACCCAATCCGCATTATCAGTACCTTCAATTTGATAGGGCTTTTCATGAATACTTTTACTGACAACTTTTTGGATTGAGCTGGTTATTGCGTTCACTTGCGTATTGGAGTTTCCGTCGCAAATGATAAAATAATCACAGACTGTATTTTCAATGTTTCTTAAATCTAGCAAAGCAATATTTTCACCTTTTATATCCTCCATACCTTTTATTATTAAGGAAATAAGTTCGTCGGGGCTAGATGTATTTTTTGTCATATATTAGTATTACATTGCAAATTTATTGTTTTTTGAGTCTAAAACACGATTTTTTATCTTAATTAAATTATAATTTAACCTAAAGTTATATGCAAATTATCAAACTCAATGCCATTGATTCCACAAATCGTTATTTGGCAGATTTAGTTTCAAAAATTCCATTAAAAGATTATGCAGTGGTTATGGCTCAATACCAAAGTGCAGGCCAAGGTCAGCGCGGCTCAAATTGGCAATCTAAAAAGGGTAAAAATTTAATAATCAGTATTTTAAAAAAAAATATTAAAACAAAAGTACAGTACCAATTTGAAATTAATATGCGTGTTTCTATGGCTATTTTAATCACCTTAAAAGCATTTGGCATTCCAAACCTTTCTGTAAAATGGCCAAACGACATTTTGTCAGACAACAAAAAAATTTCAGGTGTTTTGATTCAGCTACTCACAAAAAAGCAAAAAATTAACCAAGCCATTATTGGTATTGGAATCAATGTCAACCAAACGTATTTCAACAATTTACCTCAAGCTTCTTCGATGAAATCTATTATGGGGACAGCTTTTGATATTGAGGTATTGACCACGGAACTAATGGCACAACTTAAACATTATTTTGATGTTCCAAACATGGATAAATTGATGTC
>CAJWNW010000134.1 GCA_913044085.1 uncultured Flavobacteriaceae bacterium
CCAAAGCTGATTTTTGAACCAACTGTTTTGTTTCGGTAGTAATTTTTTGCAATAACAAATCCGAGCTGACTCCAGCGATAGGTGCTTCACGTGCTGGGTATATATCCAACAATAAAACCGCATCAAATTTTGAAAGTGAAACTGCAAAATCTTCAGCAAAATCTAAAGTTCTGCTGAACAAATGAGGCTGAAAAACAGCGGTTACTTTTTTCTGTGGATACATTTCACTGACTGCCTCCCAAACCGCATCTATTTCCTTGGGGTGGTGGGCATAATCATCAATAAAAACAAAAGATTCACTTTTAATTTTATATGAAAACCGGCGTTCAACACCCTTGTAACTTTTTAAGGCTGCTCTTAATTTTAAAGGTGTACAACCACAAGCTAAGGCCATGGCAAGTGCGGCTACGGCATTGGAGAGATTGTGTTTTCCAGGCATGAAAAATTTAAGATTTTCAATGGTCTTTTCTGGAGTTTTTAGGTCAAATTCATAGCACCCATTTTTAATTGTTACATTAATGGCTGTATAATCTGCAGGCTCCTGTACCGCATAAGTAATACCAGCCATCGGCACACTCGAGTGAACAAATAATTTATCTGATGACGGCAAAAGATTTGAAAATGCTTGAAATGCGTTTATCATATTAGCTTTTGTACCATAAATGTCCAAATGATCTGCATCAATCGATGTAATACAGGCCAAATGGGGTTTTAATGACATAAATGAACGGTCAAATTCATCAGCTTCAACCACGGTAATAGCACTGCCATTTTGAATTAAATTAGATTTATAATTTTCAGAAATACCACCAAAAAATGCGGTAACTTTTTGATCACACTCAAACATCAAATGCCCTAAAATACTGGTCGTGGTTGTTTTTCCATGGGTTCCACCAACAGCCAAGCATTTGGTACTGTGTGTGATTAATCCAAGTGCCTCGGCACGTTTTATAACTTTAAAATCTCTTGTTTTAAAGTTATTTAGTAGAGTGTTTGTTTTGGGAATTGCAGGCGTGGTAATGACCAATGTTTTCTCTGGATTTAAATAGGCAGCTTCAATTGATTCAAAATGATCGTTGAACACTATTTTAATACCCAAAGATTCTAATGATTCCGTGCTAGAACTAGGTGTTTTATCGTAGCCTGAGACCTGTTTTTGTTGCGTATAAAAATACTTTGCAAGGGCACTCATTCCGATGCCTCCGATGCCAATAAAGTATATATTTTCAAAAGATTTTATATTCATACGCCCAATAGTATTTCGACTTCATTTATAATGGCTTCAGTGGCGGAAGATTTTGCTAATATTTGAATGTTATTTTTTAATTTATTCTGAAGTGTTTCAGACTCCAAAAGTTCTAAAAATTTGGATTCAAATTCTTCATTCAATTTTGATTCTTCAATTAAAATGGCAGCTTCACTTTGAGAAATTGCTTGGGCGTTTTTAGTTTGGTGGTCTTCAGCAACATTTGGAGAAGGGATAAAAACCACAGGCTTGCCCACCACGCACAATTCAGAAACAGAACTCGCACCCGCTCTTGATATAATGAAATCAGCCGCTGCATAAGCATAATCCATTTGTTTTATAAATGGTATCACTTGAACTTTTGGTACAGATTCAAAATGCTTGTAATCCTCAAAATATAAAGCACCACATTGCCAAATAACTTGAACGTTATGTGCATCAAAGTATGTCAGTTTTTCTGCAATCAGTTGATTAACTCTGCGCGACCCCAAACTTCCGCCCAAAACCAAAAGGGTTTTTCGATTTAGAATCAGCTTAAAAAAGTCTTTTGCAGCAGCAGTTTTTGGCGTCAAATTCAATAAATCTTGACGCACTGGATTGCCTGTAATTTTAATTTTGTCTTTTGGGAAAAACCTAGACAGGCCCTCATAGGCAACACAAATGGTGTTTGCTTTTTTGCTCAAAAGCTTATTGGTAATTCCAGGAAAGGAATTCTGTTCCTGAATAAGGGTGGGAATGCCAAACATAGAGGCCATATACAATAAAGGACCACTGGCAAAACCACCGGTTCCGATTACTGTATTGGGTCTAAATTTCTTTAGTATTAAAATGGATTGTAACATACTTACAATTAATTTTAATGGTAATAACAAGTTTCTGAATTTTTGACTTCTATGGAACCCTGAAATCCATAACCCGACAATAGAGAAGCCAGCGTTGGGAACTTTTTCCATTTCCATTTTTCCCGTTGCACCCACAAATAAAAACTTCATATCTGGAAAACGTAATTTAAGCCCATTGGCAATGGCAAGTGCAGGATAAATATGTCCCCCTGTACCACCGCCTGATATGATGACTCTTTGGTTTCTCATGATAAAGTTTCGCTTAAAATTTCTAAAGGATGTTGTGCTTCTCCTTGTTCATTTCTAATCTCTTCTCTTTTAGCACTGACACTTAAAATAATTCCAATAGCCAAACAAGTTACCCATATGGAAGTACCTCCACTGCTAATTAGCGGCAGCGTTTGCCCAGTTACTGGAAACAACTCAACAGCGACGCCCATGTTTATTAGAGCCTGAAAAACAATGGGTAAACCAGCACCAATCGACAACAACTTACCAAAAACAGAGTCAGCCTTTTGTGCGACAATAACAATCCTAAACAGTAATAAAAGATAAAGCGTGAGTAAAAAGAGTCCTCCTAACAACCCGTATTCCTCGATAATAATGGCAAAAATAAAATCTGAGGAGGATTGGGGTAAAAAGTTTTTCTGGACACTTTTTCCAGGGCCAAGTCCGTAAATTCTGCCAGATGCAATGGCAATTTTCGCCTTTTCAATTTGATAATCTTCGGCAGTATCTTCATTATCCATAAAATTTTCAATTCGACTGGTCCATGTATCTACCCGGTTTGGCATGGCTTCTGGAAATGCTTTTGCTATAAGTATAAAAAAGATAAAAAGAACAATTCCCAAGCCTGCAATGGCTCCTAAATATTTTAGTGGATAGCCTCCTAAAAAGGCCAAAACCATTAGCATTGAAAATATAATAAATGCCGTTGATAAATTAGCTGGTAGGATCAATATCAAAACAGAAAAAATAGGAATCCAAAGTGGTATTATAGAAGCTTTAAAAGACACCTCAGTATCGTGGATTTTAGTCAGATAGCGCGCTACAAAAACCATTAAAACCAAAGCAGCCAAGGTCGAGGGCTGAAATGTAAATCCAACAAATGGAACTCGAATCCAACGGCTGGCATTGGCGCCATCTATGGTGCTACCTTCAAGAAGCGTAACCAATAATAAAATTAGAATGACTGGGAACATTACCATGGAAAGGCCTTTGAAGTAGCGGTATGGAATTTTATGAATTCCATAAATAATAGAAAAGCCTAAAAATAAATGAACTAAGTGCTTGATAAAGTAGCCAAATGTCTTTCCGTCACCTCCTGTATAAGCAAGATTACTTGCAGCACTGTATACAGGTAAAAAT
>CAJWNW010000135.1 GCA_913044085.1 uncultured Flavobacteriaceae bacterium
AAAAAAATTAAATAAAATAGGCGTTCTAACATCTGGTGGTGACTCACCTGGAATGAATGCTGCAATAAGGTCTGTAGTACGAACTTGTGCATTTCATAAAATAGAATGTGTTGGTATTTACCGGGGATTCGAAGGAATGATTGAAGGAGATTTCAAAGTCCTTGATGCCAGAAGTGTCAATTATATAATCAATAAAGGTGGTACATTTTTAAAATCAGCAAGATCAAAAGAATTTAGAACAAAGAGTGGCAGAGAAAAGGCTTATCAGAAATTATTAAAAGAGGGTATCGAAGCGCTGATTTTGATAGGAGGGGACGGTACATTCACAGGTGGTATGATTTTTAATAAAGAGTTTGGTTTTCCTTTTATTGGAATTCCTGGTACCATTGATAATGATATTTCCGGAACTAACTATACTTTAGGATATGATACTGCTTTAAATACTGTTGTTGAAGCTATTGATAAGATTAGAGATACAGCAAGCTCTCATAAAAGATTATTTTTTGTTGAAGTCATGGGTAGAGACGTTGGTCACATTGCTTTAAATGCAGGGGTAGGGTCAGGAGCTGAGGAAATCTTAGTGCCTGAAGAAGATTTAGGATTGGATCGTCTTTTAGAATCATTAGAGAAAAGTAAAAATACAGGCAAGTCTTCAAGTATTGTTGTTGTTGCTGAAGGAGATAAAACTGGAAAAAATGTTTTTGAATTAAGGGATTATGTTGAAGCAAATCTTGATGGTTATGATGTCCGAGTCTCTGTTTTAGGACATATGCAGCGAGGTGGTGCTCCAAGTTGTTTTGATAGAGTTTTAGCTTCAAGAATGGGTGTCAAAGCTGTAGAATCTTTATTGAATGGTAAACATAATGTTATGGTCGGTACAATTAATAATAAACTTGAATTGTGCCCAATAGAAAAGGCAGTCAAAGGTTGCAGTAAAATAGATACAGAACTTTTGAGAGTTTCTGATATAATGAGTATATAAAAATTACTAATCATAAGATAATACAAAATGACAAAAGTAAAAATTGGTATTAATGGATTTGGAAGAATTGGGCGGATAGCTTTTAGAATTGCTTCAGAAAGATCTGATATTGAAATTGTAGGTATTAATGATTTATTAGATGTTGATCATCTTGCATACCTTTTAAAATATGACTCTGTTCATGGTCAATTTAAAGGATCTATTGAAATAAAAAACGGAAATCTTTTTGTAAATGGCAATGAAATTAGAGTAACTTCAGAACACAATCCTGAAAATTTGAAATGGGATTCTTTGGGAGTCGATGTAGTTATGGAGTGTACAGGGATATTCACAAATTTCGAAGGTGCCAACAAGCACATCACAGCTGGTGCAAAAAAAGTTGCTATTTCTGCACCCTCATCAGATGTACCAATGTTTGTAATGGGAGTAAATCATATGGATATTACTAATAATGACATAATAGTATCTAATGCTTCATGTACAACAAATTGTTTAGCCCCACTAGCTAAAGTTATAAATGATAATTTTGGTTTAGCTGAAGGATTAATGACAACTGTTCATGCCGCAACAGCTACTCAATTTACTGTTGATGGACCATCAAAAAAAAATTATCGTTTAGGACGAGCATCAATTAACAATATAGTGCCTGCTTCTACTGGTGCAGCTAAAGCTGTTGGAAAAGTTATTCCTGAACTTAATGGTAAATTAACAGGGATGGCTTTCAGAGTTCCAACTGTCGATGTTTCAGTTGTTGACTTGACATGCAGATTGGAAAAAAGTGCTAGTTTTCAGCAAGTTAAAGATGCAATTAGAGAAGCTTCCGAAAATGAATTAAAAGGAATTTTGGGGTACACTGAAGAAGGAGTTGTTTCTCAAGACTTTGTTTCAGAATCAAAAACAAGTACATTTGATGCTAATGCTAGTATAGGTTTAAATGATAATTTTGTTAAACTTATTTCATGGTATGATAATGAGTATGGTTATTCTTCTAAATTAGTAGATTTAGCTCAATATATTAATTCACTCTAATGCTTAATTAATAACGAGCACAACTTTCAGTTTTGTTTATTATTAAAATTTTCTCAATAATATGATTCTTATAGTTGACAGTGGTTCTACAAAAAGCGATTGGATTTCTGTTAATCCAAAATCTGGGCATTCATCATTTGAAAGACAAAGAACCAAAGGGCTTAATCCTGCAATTATTTCAAAAAAAGAAGCTTTTGAAATCATCTCCGAAAATCATATTTTGATGAAGAATAAGCTTGAAGTTGAATATGTATTTTTTTATGGAGCTGGATGCGGAACAGTTGAGGCTCCGAAAATGCTTCATTCAGTTTTGAAAAATATATTTTCAAATGCGAAAATAACTGTTAAAGAAGACACATATGCAGCAATTTATTCTACCGTTGGTATAAAAAAACAAGCAGCAGTTGTATGTATATTGGGTACAGGTTCGAACTGCACATATTTTGACGGTAATAAAGCTAAACAAAAAGTTGTATCTCTAGGATATTCAATTATGGACGATGGTTCTGGAAATTATTTTGGTAGACAATTGTTGAGGGAATATTATTTTGATTTTATGCCTCACGATATTAAATTAATGTTTAAAACCCGTTACAATTTAAATGATGACTTTATAAAAAATAACCTTTACAAAAAACCAAATCCAAATGCTTATTTAGCAAAATTTGCAGAATTCCTTATTTTAAACAAAGAATCTAAATATATTAAGGGCATTATTAATAAAGGTTTGTCTTCATTTGTTAAGACTATGATCTTACAGTTTGAGGCAGAAATAAAATCAGCCCCTGTCCATTTTGCAGGTTCAATTGCATTTTTTTTGCAAGACGAAATAAGGCACATTTCAAAAGATTACGGCTTTAAAGTTGGAAATTTTCAAAGGCGTCCTATTGAAGGATTAGTAGATTATCATTTGGAACAGGTGTCCAATAAATAAGTTTTATAAAGAAGCTATTAAGCTTATTTCAACATTTACAAATTTTGGTAAATTAGCAACTTCAACTGTTTCTCTCACCGGAGCGATATTGTCTTTAAAGTATTTTCCATAAATTGAATTGACTATTCCAAAATTGTTCATATCAGATATAAAAATTGTAGTTTTAATAACATTGTCAAAGTTCATGTTTGCTGCTTCTAGAATAGACTTTAAATTATTCATAACTAAACTTGTTTCATTTTCAATTGTGTCAATAACTAATTCTCCTGATTTTGGGTCAATAGCAATCTGTCCAGACGTATATAATGTATTTCCCAACAAAATAGCTTGACTATATGGACCAATTGGTGCAGGGGCATTTTGAGTTGAAATTATTTTTTTTATAGTCATAATTATAATTGTTTATCTCTTTGACGCTGTTTATCATACTTAATATCGCTAAGAATTCCAGATCTAATTCCAATAAA
>CAJWNW010000136.1 GCA_913044085.1 uncultured Flavobacteriaceae bacterium
TGTCCAAAATTGTAGGCGCCATGTCAATGTTAAGACATTGCTGCTTCACAACCGTTTTTTGCTTTATTAATTTTGGATAGCGAATGAGCATGGGAACGCGCATGGAGTTTTCATAAGCCAAACGCTTGTCATTAAATGTGTGCTCCCCTAAAAAATAGCCATTATCACTGCTGTAAATAATTACAGTGTTGTCCAATTCACCAAGAGCCTCAAGGGTTTTTAACACTTCTCCTAACGACTCATCTATGGCTGCGATACATCTTAAAAGATCCATATTTTTTTCATAATTGATGGGCCATTCCTGTTCTGGAAGTTCTGAAGGAATCGGAAGATTTTTTTTCCAATCAAAACCATATGTTTTTTTGCGTTGCCACTCCGGCTTACCTCTAAAGGTTTCTTTGTGAGTATCATGTGGAGGTGGTGGTAAAACTGCATCTTCATATAAATTCTCATGTCTTTCAGCGGGCAAATGAGGCTCATGAACGGCCTTGTGCCAAAGATTCAAACTAAAAGGCTTACTTGGGTCTCTTTTCTCATTTAACCAAGTAATCGCTTTATCAGTAAGAATATCAGTCATGTACCCTTCTTCAATATATTCTTTTCCATTGTCATTAACAGGGGGATCTATGTATTTACCTTGACCAATGAAGCTATACCAATAATCAAAACCAGGCCGAATATGGTCTTTTCCTTTTTTATGGGCCATATGAATTTTACCAATATGAGCCGTTTCATAACCAGCGTTCTGTAGATGAACCGTATAAGGTGCAAACGCATCCCAATTGGGATCAACATGTTTATTGTTTTGGTTAGCACCGTGAATGTGGGGATAGGTACCCGTTAAAAAACTGGCGCGAGAAGGTGAACAAATGGATTGGGTTACAAAAAAATTTTGAAGATTGGCACCCTCGTTGTAAAGGCGGTCAATATTGGGAGTTTTCAAAAAAGGATAGCGGCCCATAAAACCAACAGCATCATAAGGCTGATCATCTACCAAAACAAATAAAAAATTTGGAGGATTGGTAGCTTCAAATGATGGACTAGGCTGTGAGTAAATTGCGAAATTAGAACACAGAAGAAAAACAATAAAAGTATATAAACTCGGATTCATTTCTTTTAAAAAGTTTGTGGCTTGATAAGATTCCAAATATATTCATAAAGTAAAGTAAGATGTGTAAGTTTTGATGCAAAAAATACTAGAGATGAAGCATTTAAATTTAAAAGTAGACAATATCAGGGTGAGAGTGTTTAAATGCCACTAACAAAAAAAAGATTCCAATAAAAAACCAATTAAAAACAATGGTAATACTCCACAATTTGAAGTCATCAAATTAGTTTTGAAGCGATAATTCTAATTCTTCTAAAGACTTCCCTTTGGTCTCTGGTAATATTTTCAAAAGTATGAAAAATCCGATAAGGGCAATAAATCCAAAAATAAAGAAGGTTAGAGAATTTCCTAAATTAGATAATTCCCAAGGAAAAATAAGTTGTACTAAGGAACTAATTAATGAATTTATAAAAGCGATGACGCCAATGGCAATGCCCTTAAATTTTAAAGGGAATAATTCGGACAATAATACCCACATGACAGGGCCTAATGAAAAAGCAAAACAAGCAATAAAACCCAAAATTCCAATCAACACCAATGTGGCATTAATGTTTGTTGCAGTCTCTAAAATATCACCATCATTTTTAATGTAAATTTGATTACCCAAAATGGCTTTCACCTCTTTTTTAAAATCAATATCACTCTCAAATGTTCTATCGGCTAAGACATACAATTCGTTGGAATTTGTAAACTCAAAAGAAGCGATATTTGCAGGTTTAAGTTGATAGGTAGCTTGGCCAAATCCATAAGAACATAACAACAAGCTCACGGCAATTCCAGCAGTTCCAATAAGCAACAAGGGACGCCTTCCCATCTTGTCAATTAAATAAATCGCTAAAAAAGTGAAAATTACTGAAGTGGTACTTAGTAAAACGCCAGAGGAGAAAGAAGCGTCGGTTCCAATACCTGTTTGTTTAAATATAGAAGTAGCATAAAAATAAACCGCGTTAATCCCTGTAATTTGCTGTAAAACTCCGATTATCAAACCGATTATCAAAACAAACCGGAGCGATTTATTACATAAATCTTTTAACTTTAATTTAGATTTATTTTGAGCTGAAAGTATTCCTCTTTCAATTGAATTAATTTCTTGTGCACCCCGTTTCTCTCCGTGAAGTTGCATTAAAATTACTTTGGCATTTTGGCGTTCGCCTTTGAGGTACAACCAACGGGGGCTCTTTGGAACAAAAAACAAAAAAACAAAATAGAGCAGCGCTGGTAAAAACTCTACGCCTAGCATCCACCGCCAAACAGTTTCATCACTTAGAAGTGTGTTTTCCGGAGTGTTGAATTTATTAAAAAAGTAGTTGCTTAAAAAGGCGGCGAAAAAACCAAAAACAATATTTAATTGCTGAAGCGTAACAAGTTTCCCTCTATCTTCAGCAGTCGCAATTTCTGCGATATAAATAGGTGCTAAGACCAAGGCCGCCCCAAAAGCAAGTCCTCCTATCATTCTTGCAATGTAAAGCATCTCATAAGAATTGGCATATGCCGAGAGTAGCGCAGAAGAGGCATACAAAAAGGCGACCATAACAAGCATTTTCCTCCGCCCTATTAAATCACTCAGACGACCCGAAAATAGCATGGCAAACATCGCAGCAAACGAGGGAGAACTCACCACCCAGCCCGCTTGAATTTCGCTCAAGTTAAACTCTGGCCCAGCAAAGGACATCACCCCAGAAATGATTCCCGCATCAAATCCAAACAAAAAACCGCCAAGAGAAACAACGAAGGCAATAAAAATAATGTTATTTTTCATGACAAGAAGCTTTAGAAAGTGTTAGTAAATAATTGTTTGCATGGCACGTGGTTCAATTTCAAATGCAGATTCACTGTCCCCAACAATAAGCTTGTATGCAACAGATTTGTCTTGAGGATTCATCACTACAGTTACGATACGGCCATCTGGATTTTGAAAAGAGGTACTTTCAATAGTGGTCCGGCTGGCGGTGGTACTAAGGCGCAGTGCACCTGGTTTAATAAATTTTGAAAAATGTCCAATATAGTAATAAGTGGGAGTAAATATAAGCTTGTTTGATTTGGTGTCTGCATGAATGGGTGCAAAACAAAAGTTCTGAACGTGATTGGGTCCACCGCGTTCATCCAATAAAATATTCCAATCGGTCCAGCCTACGGTACCACTATTAAAATCATTGATCATTGAGTTTCCGTAACGTTCGGCGTTGGGCCAATGCTGTAAACGTTCGTAGGCAAAACCTTCTTGACATCCTTCCGTAAACAATAAATTTTTATCAGGAAAAGAGGCCTTGATGT
This sequence comes from uncultured Flavobacteriaceae bacterium, assembly GCA_913044085.1. Taxonomy (GTDB): domain Bacteria; phylum Bacteroidota; class Bacteroidia; order Flavobacteriales; family Flavobacteriaceae; genus UBA3537. The sequence goes on from CAJWNW010000136.1 coordinate 3,383, forward strand.
TCTTAAGATTATCGTAATTG
>CAJWNW010000137.1 GCA_913044085.1 uncultured Flavobacteriaceae bacterium
CATGCCAGAAATGGGATGGGCACGTCTAGCTATTTTGAGATAATCGATCATTTCCAGAATTGCAGATCCCTTCATTTGAACCACAACAACTTGATTTTCAAAGGGCATTATACGAAATGCAGTTTCTGTTTTGATTGGTCCTTCAGGCAATGCAGCTCTAATACCACCGTGGTTTAACAGCACTAAATCCAGGGTTTCATTATGCCTTTTTTTTAGAAGTGGTGCAGTCATTTTAAAAACAGCATCCGCCATCATATTTCCAAGCGCGGTATTCAACGCACCTTCCGTTTTTGTATGTGCATTTTCAGAATAGCACAAAATCTCAGCCATTGAGGCATCTAAGTGTTTTTTGTAGGGCTGTAAAAAATCTTCAATTGCAGGATTGGGTTCCAATGAATTGTCAATTGAAATTCGTTGATAGTTTGCTTCTTCATTGGTTATCGTTTGATGACAAGAAAAAAACACTAAAATTAGCGCTGGGAATTTAATGTATTTGAGGGTCATTTATGTTAACTTTGTAGAAGACTAAAGGTACATGTTTTTTAATCGAATCAAAACGAAATCATCTGAAAGATTTTTGACCACTGTATTAAATTCTAGAAACAAGGAATTTAATTCAGACAAAATCCAATCTGTTGGGATTATTTTTGATTATAATAATTTTCAAGATTATGATTTTTTCAAACTCATGTTTACAGATTTAGGACTTAACATAAACCGATTGCGTTTTATTGCCCTGATTGACTCCGACAAGGATCAGCCTAACAGTTGGGATGCTTTTTACAGCAAAGAAAATTTTGATTGGTTAGGGCATTGTAAAAACGCGGAAGTTAATGAGTTTGTTAATTTTTCGTTTGATTTATTGTTGAGTTATTACAAACCTAATTCCTATGAACTTAACATTGTCACAGCAATGTCTAAGGCAAATTTTAAAGTTGGGCTTTCGGCTGAGGACAAGCGTTTACACGATTTAATTTTGGAAATTGAACCAAAAGACACCTCTACTTTTAAAACAGAACTCATTAAGTACCTCAAAACATTAAATAAAATTTAAATGAAAGCATTGATTGGAATGGGAGTTGCCTTGGTAACACCATTTAAACAAGATGGAAGCGTTGATCATAAAGCCCTTGCTAGGGTTGTGGAATACAACATTAGTAATGGTACGGATTACTTAGTCATAAGTGGAACTACCGGAGAGAGTGTAACCATAACAAAGGATGAAAAGGCGGCTATTGTTCAAACCATTATAAAAACCAATGCAGGTCGATTGCCACTTGTTATTGGAATCGGTGGAAATAATACTGCTTCTGTGATTGATGAACTTCAAAGCACCGATTTGTCTCCATTTGTAGCCGTGTTATCAGTTTCTCCATATTACAGCAAACCCACACAAGAAGGCCTTTATCAGCATTTTAAAGCGGTTGCTGATGCATCGTCTTTACCTGTCATTTTATATAATGTTCCAGGACGAACTTCAAAAAACATGGAACCTGAAACGAGTTTGAGACTGGCAAGAGATGTAAACAATATCATAGCGATAAAAGAAGCCGGTAACAGCCCTGAGCAGTACAAAGTACTCATAGAAAATAAGCCCACTGATTTTTTGGTAATATCAGGAGATGACGATCTAGTTTTAGATGTAGTGCTACAAGGAGGTTCTGGGGTAATATCTGTCATTGGACAAGCCTTAGTTAAAGATTTTTCTGAGATGATTCACTTTGGATTAAAAGGTAATCGCGATGCCGCTAAAACTATTGAAAAAAAGGTAATGCCTCTAATTGGTCTAATTTTTGAAGAAAACAATCCTGCAGGCATTAAAGCAGTTCTTCAACAATTGGGCTTGTGTGATGACCTTGTTAGGTTACCTTTGGTGGCAGCCACAGATGATTTGAAATATAAAATTTCAACAGCGCTTAAAAACTTAAAAAAATAATGCGCCAAGATAGGGATTATCGTGGTTTTTATTATCCGTTTAAAAAATGTATTTTTGTTTTCCATTTTAAACATCTAATGAGAAATTTTTTATTCATTCTACTTGTATTGATATCATTGTATTCATGTAGTGAATACCAACAGGTATTGAAAAATGAAGACGTCGCTGCTAAATTTAAATTAGGCACGGATTTGTATGAAGCGGGAAAATTTGAAAAGGCAAACCGATTATTTTTACAAATTGTCCCAAAATATCGGGGAAAGCCACAGGCAGAGAAGTTAATGTACATGCACTCCAAAGCCTTTTATGAAACTCAAGACTATTACACTGCGAACTATAAATTAGAACAATTTGTGGAGTCCTATCCAAAAAGTGAACGTGTGGATGAAATTGCCTATTTGGGTGCAAAAAGCTATTATTATTTGTCTCCGGCTTATTCCAGAGATCAAACAGAAACCTACGATGCATTAGAAAAGCTTCAATTATTTATAAATAAATATCCAGACTCCAAATATTTTGATGAAGCGAATGCTTTAATTCAAGAGTTGGATTTAAGGCTTGAAAAAAAGGCCTACGAAATTGCGCTGCAGTACAACACCACAGGTCCTTTCCATAGAGATTACAACTCGGCTATCACTGCTTTCGACAATTTTATTGAAAATTTTCCAGGCTCTATTTACAGAGAAGATGCTCTTTTTTACAAGTTTGACTCCGCCTACAAACTAGCCGTTAATAGTGTGTTACGGAAACAACAAGAACGTACGGAAGTGGCATTAAAGTTCTATAAAAATTTGATGCGCTATTTCCCTGAGACAAAATACCACTCCCAAACAACGCAGATGCATGAGACACTTGAAAACATTAAAAATAATTTAACAACAAAAAGTTAAACACTATGGATTTAAAAAAAGTTAAAGCACCCCTTAGTTCAGTCACCTACAATCGAAATGAAGTTGATGCACCGACAGAAAACATCTACGAGGCCATTTCTGCAATTTCTAGACGTGCGGAGCAAATTAATACAGACATTCGCAAAGAGCTTATCGACAAGTTGGAAGAATTTGCAACTTACAATGACAGTCTTGAAGAAGTATTCGAAAATAAGGAACAAATTGAAGTGTCTAAGTTTTACGAGCGTTTACCCAAGCCCCATGCCCTGGCAGTTCAAGAGTGGTTAGAAGGAAAGATTTACCACAGAAATACTTCCGAGGAAGACGCATCATAATACTGTCTTTATGTCTATCCTAAGCGGTAAACATATTTTACTTGGGGTTACGGCGGGTATCGCCGCTTATAAAACTGCATTCTTAGTTCGGTTGCTAACCAAAGTTGGTGCAGACGTGCGGGTGGTCATGACCCCTGCGGCAAAAGAATTTATAACGCCACTTACACTCTCAACACTTTCTAA
>CAJWNW010000138.1 GCA_913044085.1 uncultured Flavobacteriaceae bacterium
GATGATGCATACATTCTTCCACTAGCAACATTTTGGTTACCGTCTTCAACAAAAACTATTGCAGGCTTTTTGTCACGGTCATCTAAAATATTTTGACTGTTGGAAAAATTAAAGCATAAGGCAATTAGGGCAACGATTAGTAATTTTATATTTTTCATTTTTTAAGTATTTTAAAATTGGTTTGATTTTTGTTTTCGTCTTCTACTATTAGTATGTAAACACCTCGATCTAATCTATTTAGATCAATAGTGCTTAGATTGGAAGAAAGCACTAATTGACCAATAGAATTATAAAGTTGACTGGTTGAATTTTCTAACCCCGTGATATTTAATGTAGAAGATACAGGATTTGGATAAACAGCAACACCATAGCTATAATTTTCATCAATGGCCAGGGTGTTTAATCCACCAGCAGTTAACTTACTCATTGGAACTGAGCCATCGAAATTATAAGTAACAGTATAGTCTTCAGCGTCCTGATCAGGATATTCTGACCAAGTGGAAGATGTGTCATCATAAACAAATAAAGCTGTGTCGTGATTTACACCATTCATTATGGCATCATCATAGTTATAAACGATGGTACCTGAAAAAGTTGTAAGTGCTTCATCAAAACCAAAAACTTTACTCATTGTTTCTGTATTATTTAAAGTTTCAGCTGAATTCGTCAAAGAAACTTGGCTTGTAGCATCTCCACTTAATGTGTACTGGGCATCAGGGGTCAGTTCCATTCCAACCATGTTCAATGTAGCTCCTTGAGATATAATCAAAGAGTTACCCGAACTTATTGTCAATGGAAATGAATCTTGAGCAGTTAAAAAGAGTGGAAACATTAACAAAAAGGTAATGTATTTTATCATTTTTTAAAAGTTTGGAAGCCTAGATTGCAGAAATTGTAACTTTTGGCTAATTATTTGATAAATATAAAAAAAAAAACGTTAATTTTACATTGCTTCTAAAAAAATAATAAGTCAAACTTAACCACAACATAAGCACAACAAAAAAATACCAATTTGATTAAGTTTTTTAAACACAAACTGACCTTTTTCGTCGTATTATCGTTTCAAATAATACAATCTCAGAACTTTACAGTTCAAGGAGTAGTTAAGGATTCTAATGGAATTCCTGTAGCTGGAGCTAACATTATCGAAAAGGAAAATCCACTCAATGGCTCCGTTACAGATTTTGATGGGGTGTTTACAATTCGGGTTTCTAAAAATTCAAATTTAGAAATAAGTTATGTTGGATATGAAACAAAGGAAGTTTATGTTGATGCTAGAAATGAAATAAAAATCACTATTGAGGAAGATCTTAAAAGTCTTGACGAAGTTACCATTGTAGCCTATGGTAAACAGAAAAAATCAAGTATAGTCGCAGCTGTAACAACAATTAATCCTTCAGAGTTAAAGCTGCCTACAAGTAACCTTACAACTTCATTTGCAGGTAGAATAGCAGGCGTAATTGCCTACCAAAGGAGTGGGGAGCCTGGCCGAGATAATGCGGAGTTTTTTATACGTGGCGTCAGTACTTTTGGGTACGCTAGATCTCCCCTTATATTAATAGACGGAATTGAAACTACATCTACAGATTTGGCAAGATTACAGCCAGATGATATTGCAAGTTTTTCTATTATGAAAGATGCTACCGCAACCTCATTATACGGTGCTAGAGGTGCAAACGGAGTAATCCTAGTCACGACAAAGGAAGGAAAAGAAGGTGTAGTTAAAATTAATGTTAGGTATGAAAGCTCCTATTCAGCGGCAACAAAGTCTCTAAGTATTGCGGACCCCATCACTTACATGAGGCTTCACAATGAAGCCCAAACGACAAGAAATCCACTTAGTGGACGCATATATTCGTTAGAGAAAATATTAATCTCTGAAGACCCAAATAGAAACAAAATGGCTTATCCAGCAGTAAATTGGTTTGATGAGTTGTTGGATGACTATACATTAAATAGCCGTTTTAATTTTAGCCTTAGTGGTGGTGGAAAAATTGCAAGATATTATTTAGCATCAACTGTAAATACGGATAATGGTAATTTGAAAGTAGACTCAAGAAATAATTTTAATAATAACATAAATTTTAAAAGAGTATCACTACGATCTAATATCAATGTCAATCTGACAAAATCTACTACGGTTGCATTAAAATTTAATGGCAATTTTGATGATTACAATGGCCCTTTAGATGGGGGTGCGGAGGTTTATCGAAAAGCTATGAAGGCAAATCCTGTCTTGTACCCAAAGTTTTATGAGCCTGATGCTCAATTTCAAAACTCAAACCATATTTTATTTGGAAATGCCGGTCAATTTGGTGATTATTTAAATCCATATGCAGATTTAATGCGAGGCTATAAAGACGAGAGTTACAATAATTTCTTAGCAACCGTAGAGATCAAACAAGACTTAGGTTTCATTGCAGAAGGTTTGAAGTTTAGAATACTTGGAAACACTTCAAGGTATTCCTTCTATAATTTGGAAAGGAAATACAATCCGTTTTATTACGCCCTGGGTAATTATGATTTTCAAAATGATTTGTATACCCTTACGGCATTAAATCCAAATCAAGGTACTGAATACCTGAATTACAGTGAAGGGAATAAAATTATTACAAATTCTACTTACTTTGAAAGCGCACTTAACTACAGTAAAACTTTTAAACAAAAGCATGAAATCACAGCAATGTTGATTGGGATTATGCGTGAGTTAAAATATGCAAATGCAGGTAACCTTCAGGAATCATTACCATACAGAAATTTAGGGCTTTCAGGAAGATTTACTTACGCCTATGATGACAGATATTTTTCAGAATTCAATTTCGGATATAATGGATCGGAAAGGTTTGCAAAATCACAAAGATTTGGATTTTTCCCATCATTTGGGCTTGGTTGGTTGGCTTCAAATGAGAAATTCATTGAACCCTTATCAGATGTATTGGACAATTTAAAATTCAAGGCAACTTATGGTTTGGTTGGAAATGATCAAATTGGAAGTGCAAGCGATAGATTTTTTTATATCTCGCAAGTCAATTTAAGCGATAGCTCAATGGGGTCTCCTTTTGGTCAAGAATTTGGGAACTATATCAATGGAGTTAGTATTGACAGATATGCAAATGATCAAATTACTTGGGAAAAAGCAAGAATGTTGAATCTTGGAATTGAGATTGGATTATTTAATAAAATTGATATTCAGGCAGATTATTTCACTGAATACAGGTCAAATATATTAATGGATAGAGCTCAAATACCTGCTAGTATGGGATTACAATCTCCACTTAG
>CAJWNW010000139.1 GCA_913044085.1 uncultured Flavobacteriaceae bacterium
GGTGAGTTTAACCATGGGAATTTTAGAATTAAAGGGGACACATTGGATGTCTTCCCAAGTTATGCCGATCACGGATTTCGCATTCATTTTTTTGGAGATGAAATTGAAGCCATCGAAGCTTTTAATGTGAATGATAACAGCCTTATTGAGCTATATGAATCGGTTAACATATATCCTGCAAATATGTTTGTAACATCTCCTGACGTTCTACAAAATGCCATCAAAGACATTCAGGACGATTTGGTTAAACAGCACGATTATTTTAAAGAAATTGGCAAGAATTTAGAAGCCAAAAGGTTGAAAGAACGTACTGAGTTTGATTTGGAAATGATACGAGAATTGGGCTATTGCTCAGGGATTGAAAATTATTCTCGTTATATGGACGGCCGTGCTCCAGGAACCCGTCCCTTTTGTTTATTGGATTATTTCCCGGACGACTACCTTATGGTGGTGGATGAAAGCCATGTGACCATTTCCCAAGTCCACGCCATGTATGGTGGTGACCGAAGCCGAAAAGAAAATTTAGTGGAATATGGTTTCCGATTGCCCGCCGCCATGGACAACCGCCCGCTTAAATTTGAAGAATTTGAAATCTTACAAAACCAAGTACTGTTTGTAAGCGCTACACCAGCAGATTATGAATTGACTAAAACCAATGGGGTTTATGTAGAACAAGTCATTCGCCCAACAGGACTATTGGATCCAATAATTGAAGTTCGCCCCAGTGAGAATCAAATTGATGATTTGATTGAAGAAATTCAACAACGCATCGAAAAAGACGAACGAACCCTAATAACCACACTCACCAAACGCATGGCAGAGGAATTGACCAAATATCTAACACGTATCCAAATCCGTTGCCGCTTTATTCATAGCGATGTAGATACTTTAGAAAGGGTCGAGATTATGCAAGATTTGCGCAAAGGACTGTTTGATGTTTTAGTAGGGGTGAATTTATTACGGGAAGGGCTGGACTTGCCCGAAGTATCCTTGGTGGCTATTTTAGATGCGGATAAAGAAGGTTTTTTACGCTCCAATCGTTCTTTGACGCAAACGGTGGGTAGAGCGGCCAGAAACCTTAATGGAAAAGCTATTATGTATGCGGACAAAGTTACCAAAAGCATGCAGAAAACTATGGATGAAACCGCCTACCGTCGCGAGAAGCAAATGGCTTATAATTCCGAGTATAATATCACACCAAAAGCACTTAATAAAAGTTTGGACAATGCTCTGACGCAAAACTCTGTCAGTAGTAATTACTACGAACAAGAGGCCCTAAAAGCCGCAGAACCTGAAAGTGCTTATCTAACCAAGCCTGAGTTGGAACAAAAAATTCGCAACACCAGAAAACTCATGGAAGTGGCGGCCAAAGAATTGGATTTTATAATGGCGGCCAAATTCAGAGATCAAATTTCGGATTACAAAAACAAACTAGACAACTTAAAGTAATAAAAAGAACCTAATTCAAGGCTCTGGATTGGTGTTTCTATAAAATTTTTTATTCTAGGTTAATACCGCTTGGACCTTGTCCGCAGCTTCTTGAAATTCTACTGCACTTTGAACATCCAGTCCAGAATTGTCAATCAATTCCTTAGCAATATCCGCATTGGTCCCTTGCAAACGTACAATAATCGGAACATTGATGGCATCGCCCATATTTTTATAGGCATCTACTACGCCTTGTGCTACTCTATCGCAACGCACAATACCGCCAAAAATATTGATTAAAATCGCCTTGACACTGGGGTCTCTTAAAATGATGCGAAAAGCCGCTTCTACGCGGGCTGCATCAGCTGTACCTCCAACATCTAAAAAATTGGCAGGGTCACCGCCTGCTTGTTTAATCAAATCCATGGTGGCCATAGCCAATCCTGCACCATTAACCATGCAGCCAACGTTGCCATCCAAATCTACATAATTAAGTCCTAAAGCATCGGCTTCCACTTCAATTGGGTTTTCCTCACGTGTATCACGCAATTCTAAATAATATTTATGTCTGAATAATGCATTGTCGTCAATGGTTACTTTTGCATCAACCGCCATTATTTTTTCATCAGAGGTTTTAAGCACAGGGTTGATTTCAAAAAGCGAAGCATCAGATTTGATGTAAGCCGTATATAGCGATGACACAAATTTGATCATGTCTTTAAAGGCAGCACCGGAGAGCCCTAGATTAAAGGCCACACGACGTGCTTGGAAAGGTAAAAGTCCTGTTGCAGGATTTATTTCTTCTGTAAAGATTAGATGTGGGGTTTCTTTGGCGACTGTTTCTATGTCCATTCCGCCTTCTGTAGAATACATGATCATGTTGCGGCCTGAAACACGGTTAAGCAATACCGACATATAAAACTCATCCGTTTCTGTGGGGCCTGGATAATACACATCTTCAGCCACCAAGACCTGGTGTACTGTTTTCCCTTCAGAAGAGGTCTGTGGGGTAAAAAGTTGCATCCCAAGAATTTGATTTGAAACTGACTGCACTTCATCCAAAGATTTAGCGAGCTTTACACCACCACCTTTGCCTCGGCCTCCAGCGTGTACTTGGGCCTTAATGACGTACCAAGCAGTTCCCGTCTCTTCAGTGAGTGTTTTGGCAGCTGCTACTGCCTCATCAGGAGTTGAAGCAACATAACCACGCTGGATTTTAACGCCAAATTGGTTGAGAATATTTTTGCCTTGGTATTCGTGTAAATTCATGTTTTAGTCAATTTAATTTTAGAATATTTTGTTTTCTAAAATTTACCAGACAAAAGTAATTAACCCACAGCGTTTTACCAATATTTTTTCAAGCTGATTTTAAACTCTGAGGAAAAGCCGTGTTATTACTCATTTATGGGTTATTTCTGGAAACTGATACCTTTGCCAACAAATGCAGCATTGATTAGATAATTCAAAGAGATGTATTGGCCTTAAACAATACGAATGTCTATTTATGATATTCAGCAAGTAAAAATCTGGTTATAAAACCGCTGAAATTCATTGGTATAATGAAAAATAGCATTGGATTCGCAAAAGCTGAACCTATGAATATTTACTGATAAATCAGATTAAATTAGAGTTCCAAAAATGTCTTTTAGGTATATATTAACATAATAATTAGGCTAATTGAAATATATAACATTACCTTTGAGCTTTAAATTAAATTATATATAGTGAAAAACGGAACAGTAAAATTCTTCAATGCATCCAAAGGATTTGGATTCATT
>CAJWNW010000140.1 GCA_913044085.1 uncultured Flavobacteriaceae bacterium
GGGCTATTTGTGTTAAAAGTAAATTCTTTATAGTGGGTCAAAATCGTTGGAGATTTCAATGTTTGCAGCACTAGTTTATCAGGTATCGGATGCAACTTATATTGAGTGGTATCATATTGTTGATGGTAAGCTTAAGGCATGGTGTCAAGCAAAAGGTAATTTTACATTTTCAGAATAATTAAAGTTTAAAACAAAAAAAACCGCCCATTGGGCGGTTTTTAAGAATTAAATTAACTTTAGTTTACAATTAATTTTTTATTAGTATTTCCGTAGGATGATTTAATATTAATTAGATAAACTCCTGACTTTAGGTTTGAAATATTAACCTGTCCATTTACATCTTTATTGCTTAATATTAGTTTGCCAGAAAGATTAAATATATCGACTTCAAAAACGTCATTATTTTTTGAAATAATGTTGACTACATTTCCAAAAACAGGATTTGGATAAACTCTAAAATTATTGCTAGAATTATTAAAATCATTTGATAGAGTTGAATCAAAGGTTTCTCCAATTTTCAAATTGTCAATAATTATTGTTTCATTTACACTTGATGTAGATTGCCTTAAAGCAAACTGAGTGATTGATGTTCCAGGGTCAGCTTCATCTGTTCCAATAATTGAAGTATCAGATTCAGCAGTTGCATCAACCCACAATTTTGCTATGTTAGAGTCTTGATCGTACATTACAGTAACTCTGTATGTTAGACCATATGTCAGATCACTTGTCCAATTTAAATCAGCAGAACTATTTTTTGTAGAAAGCCCTAAAGTATAATCACCTGCAGCAGTTGGCGCAACTACATCAACTCTTGCACGGTAACCAAATTCATCGTCTTTAAGCATAGCAAAATATTCATAATCCCCACCAGCAATAGGTCCTGTACCAGGGTCAACAACCGCAACATCAAATGAATAATATAAAGTTCCATTTACACTTGGAATTGAAACAAATAAATCTTTTCCGCTTTGTCCTGAAACATGTTTCACTAAAGCTTTACCAGAATTTACATCAATATCATAACCGTTACCGCTAAATACAGTCCAATTATCTTTTGATGATAATTCACCATCTTGGTAATCAAATTCCTCTACGAATGGAAGAGTTTGTTCCTTGTATGTGGTAAATGTTACTGATGTTGAGACAACTGGGTCAAAAGAAGTATGATTTCCATCAACAAGTTCAGCAGTTAAAGTGTGCTCACCATATGAAAGATTTGTAAGTGAAATCGGATTTGTATCATATTTCATTACAGTTGCCCCTCCATCTACGGAATAGTGAATGTGACCATCTCCAGAGCCCACTGCATCCACATTAAAATTTTGAACCGCAAGGGTTACGTTAACATCAGTGCCCGCAATAAAATCGCCATCAGCGGGAGAATCAATTGCAATTGACGGATTTGCAACAGCTTGCTTTACAACTGAAAAGTCATCCCAGTATACAACTGCACCTGAGTATGTTCTAACTTCAAAATATAATGCATCTGCTGTTGCAGGAGCAGTTAGAGTTACAGAGTAATTAGTCCAAGCATTATTGTTATTATCTAGGTATGAATTATTTGGACCTTTCAATGATGCAGCATCATCAGTAAGATTCGATCCACCAGCTTTCCAATTACTCCAAATTCTGGCATCAGAACCATCACCAGTTCCAGCTTCTACTTTGTACCATAAAGAAATTGTATATGTCTTCCCGCTCTCAATCGGTACTGTTTGAGCAATATCTTTTGTTCCACCAGTGTGTTTAGCTGAGTATGTGCCAGAATGAACTTCCGTGGACTCCTGAGCAGTGTTTTCAGCTTTTGAGTATCCAGTAGGAGTAGAAGCATCATCCCAGCTTTCAAAACCTCCATTAACCATAACTTCTTGGCCATAAGAGAGTCCAAAGCTTAGTATTGTAATTATTAAAATGTATATATGTTTCATAATAAAAAATTTTCAGCTAAATTTATTAAAAAAACAATTAGGTTGAAGTCAAATTAAACTAAACTTATTGTTTCTTAATTAACAACGCGTATACTGGGAAGTGATCACTAAAACCACCAGTAAATTTACCACCAGCAAAGCTTCGGAAGGGATAACCTTTGTAACGCCCTTTTTTATTATAGAGATAACTCGGATTAAATATCCCTGCTTTCCAAAAATACCAGTTTGTATCGCTCTCGTCCAGTAGACTTGGACTGACATGGACCTGGTCGAGTACGTTCCATTTGTCGCGATAGCAGCTCGTACCAATTCCCTTTTTATAAAATGACATCATTGGATTATAAAAAACACTATTTTCAGTTACTTCGTCACGATCTCCAATAGCACCCAAAACGTCTTGAATACTTTTATTGTTGGGGTCATCATTAAAATCACCCATATTGATAATTTTAGCATTTGGATTTATGCTTCGAATTGAATCCACAGTTTGTCTGTTTAGTTCGCCTGCCGCAACACGCTTTGGCTCGCTTGTGGCTTGACCACCACTACGCGAAGGCCAATGATGTACAATTAAATAAAGTAGCTCGTTGTCGAGTAATCCCGAGACAACCAATTGATCTCGCGTAAAGTCACGATCACCATCAGAATCAAAGAGCGAAAGGAAATGTGTTTTTGCTCGTAGAAGGGTAAACTTACTTTTTCTGTACAACAAGCAAACATCTATACCACGTTCGTCTGGCGATTCAAAATGAGCAATTCCATAATTGTATTTCTTTAGCTCAGGTGTTTCTATCAGTTGTTCGACCACATAGCGATTTTCAACTTCGGAAAGTCCAATGACGGCAGGGGGCCCACCTGTGAGTTCTCGCGCCACATCAGCGATAACAATTGCAGTGTTGGTCAGCTTCTTTTCAAAAATATCTTCTGTCCAACGATCACGTCCTTCTGGCGTACGATCATCATCTCTAGTTTTTGGATCGTCATAATGATCAAAAAGGTTTTCAACGTTGTAAAACGCAATGGTTTCAACAGAATATGTTTGATTTTGCGATCTAGTGTAGAAGAGCGCAAAAAAGAGCAGAATAATTGTTAATGTTTTTTTCATAAATATTATTCAATTTTAACTAAAATAAATTTAAATT
>CAJWNW010000141.1 GCA_913044085.1 uncultured Flavobacteriaceae bacterium
GGTTCCTGTTATGATAACTGTTTTACTCGGCTTCATTTTGTTTTGTATTGATGCGAAGATAATAAAGTCCGCTTAAACTGTAGGACTAACATCTTTTTTAAACGATATTTTGGAAAGATTGTATAGAAACACTAAAAGTAGCACAACAAATACTTCAAACCAAAAAATATAGTAAGGCCATTCTCCAATGACTAATGGATTGTTGACTTGTGGGGGTTCGGCCAAATACATATAATTTCCGCCTATGTAAAAATTAAAGGGCATCAAAACTACCAACAATAAATTTAATATTAAAAATGTTCTAACCATGGATTTTTTTCGGGGCTTTAGACCAAAATTTTGAAGCATAAATATTGGTATTATAAAAATAAAAACATGACGAATATAGTACACAAAATAAACATAAAAACTGCCATCATAATCACTCATTTGAGGAGTTAAAATACCCATAACACCACCAATTACTCCTGTATAGAACACAAAATCAAATAAGCCTTGTTTGTTTTTCACAAAAGGGATTATCGAACAAATAAAAGCTGAAATTCCACAAAGGTGCAGCGGTAAATCCACAGCCAAGCTGAAGTTCCCAGACATGTAGGTGTGCAAAGGATTGTATATGCAAGTTAAAAATAAAACAACCCCCATACTGTTTAATACTACGGTTTTCTGTTTTGGTGTTAAACGTCGTGCGGACAACAAAAAAACAACAATTATCGCGATAGAAATGGCAGTGTTTCTAATCCATTCTGCAGACATGATATCCACGACGTGATTGTAGGTGTTTGCTTCAGATAAAAAATACAATGAAAATGGTTTTGGTTAATTTTTATAAATTTAGAAATAAATACTTGTAATTCAAAGATATTGTTATTTTTGTAGTCGCTTAAAGGGTCATTAACTCAGTTGGTTCAGAGTGTTACCTTGACAGGGTAGAAGTCACTGGTTCGAATCCAGTATGACCCACAAAAAAACAAACCCATTTCAAACAATTTGGTCTTTACAATTTGTTAATTTTTAATTCTGAAAAAAATATGTCTTTCACGTTGAAAAAAATCAATTTTACTACAATTGTGCTATGCATTGCTTCCAATCTTTTATCACAAGAGAATCTGAACAATAGCAAGTTTAAACAATTGCACGAAGAACTTCCAACGCCTAATGTTTACAGAACTGCCAGTGGGGCACCAGGCCATGAATACTACCAACAAACTGCAGATTATTTGATTGCTGTAGAGCTGGATGAAGTCAATAACATTATTCATGGAAAAGAAACGATTACCTATACCAATAATTCTCCAGACGTCCTGAGTTATCTTTGGGTACAATTGGATCAAAATATTCGCGCAAAAAACTCTCACGGACAACTCACTTCCACTAGCAGTATGGGCAATGAAATGAGTTTTGGAAGTATCAAAAGAATGCACGATCGAATGAATTTTGACGGTGGCTTCAAGCTTGAAAAGGTGTCGGATACAAATAACAAAAACCTCTCTTACAAGATCAATGAAACCATGATGCGGATAGAACTCCCAAAGGCACTAAAAAAGGGGCAATCATTTTCGTTTAAGATAAATTACCACTATAACATTAATGACAGACTTAAAATTGGGGGACGAAGTGGTTATGAGTACTTTGAAAAAGAAGGAAATTCAATATATACCATTGCCCAGTTTTTTCCCAGAATGGCAGTATACAATGAAGTTGAAGGCTGGCAAAACAAACAATTTATTGGCAATGGGGAGTTTACACTACCTTTCGGGGATTATAAAGTAAGCATTACCGTTCCAAGTGACCACATCGTGGCTGCCACCGGAGAACTCAAAAATCACACCTCCGTATTGAGTAAAAAACAAATTGAAAGGTTAGACAGAGCAAAAAATAATTATACAGATCCTGAAATTATTGTCACGCAAAAGGAAGCAGAGGTCAACGAAAAAACCAAAAGCAATTCCAAAAAGACTTGGGTTTTTGAAGCGGAAAATGTGAGGGACTTTGGATGGGCGAGCTCTAGGAAATTCATATGGGATGCCATGGCTGTAGATATTGCAGGTAAAAGAGTAATGGCCTACAGTTACTACCCGAAAGAAGGAAATCCACTATGGGAACAGTTTTCAACCAGAGCCGTTGCTCACACACTCAAAACCTATTCCAAGTACACCATAGATTACATTTATCCGCAAGCCACATCAGTTCATGCCAAATCCATTGGCATGGAATATCCTATGATTTGTTTTAATTTCGGAAGACCGGAAGAAGATGGGACCTATTCTCAGAGAACAAAATACCGCATGATTGGTGTCATTATTCACGAGGTTGGTCATAATTTCTTTCCCATGATTATAAATTCTGATGAACGCCAATGGACATGGATGGATGAAGGTCTAAACAGCTTTGTAGAATACCTTACGGAACAAGAATTTGAGAGAGATTATCCTTCAAGACGAGGGCCTCCAGAAAATATTGTTCAATACATGAAAGGAGATAAAAGCGGAATTGTACCCATCATGACAAATTCTGAATCTATTTTGCAATTTGGCAACAATGCGTACGGGAAACCTGCCACGGCGCTCAATATTTTAAGAGAAACGATTATGGGCAGAGAATTGTTTGACTATGCCTTTAAGACGTACAGTGAAAGATGGGCATTTAAACACCCTACGCCAGCAGATTTCTTTAGAACCATGGAAGATGCCAGTGCCGTCGATCTTGATTGGTTTTGGAGAGGTTGGTTTTACACCAATGATTGTGTGGACATTTCTTTAGACCAAGTGAACTGGTTTAAAATAAATACTGCCAATCCTGATATTGAAAACCCAATCGCAAAAAATCAAAAAGAAAAAAACAGCACCTATATTGGAAAAAAACGCGATGCTACTTCCATTTCTAAAACAGTGACTGAAAAAGATAAAGGTGCAGTAGATTTTTACACGACTTATGACCCCTTTAGAACCGATGTTTTAGACAGACAAGACTATGAAGAATTTCTAAACACTCTTGATGCAGAAGAGAAGGAATTTTTAAATTCTGATAAAAACTACTACGAG
>CAJWNW010000142.1 GCA_913044085.1 uncultured Flavobacteriaceae bacterium
TTGACGGTTAAAAATAAAATTTATTTTTGAAAAACATTAATTTATACAGCATGTCTAGTACAGAACTCAACGCTTTAGTGACCCAAGTTAGGCGCGACATTTTACGCATGGTACACAAAGTAAATTCAGGACACCCAGGCGGATCTTTAGGTTGTACTGAATTCCTTGTGGCCCTTTATTCAAAAGTAATGAACCACAAAACGGAGTTTGATATGAACGGCCTTAATGAAGATTTATTTTTCCTGTCAAATGGTCACATTTCACCAGTTATTTATAGTGTACTTGCGCGAAGTGGCTACTTTCCTGTAAAGGAATTGAATACCTTTCGCCTCTTAGATTCTCGCCTCCAAGGACACCCAACCACTCATGAAGGATTGCCTGGTGTTCGGATTGCTTCTGGTTCTTTAGGGCAAGGAATGTCTGTGGCCATTGGAGCAGCACATTCAAAGAAGCTTAACAAAGATCAAAGCATTGTTTACAGCCTTCACGGCGATGGCGAATTACAAGAGGGGCAAAATTGGGAAGCCATCCTCTACGCTGCTGCAAAAAAAGTAGATAATTTAATTGCGACCATTGACCTCAATGGAAAACAAATTGATGGCCCTACAGACGATGTTTTATACATGGGAGATTTAAAAGCTAAATTTGAAGCCTTTGACTGGAAAGTGATTGAGATTGACGCTGGAAATGACATTGACGCTATTTTGGAGGGTATGACTGATGCCAAAGAAGCCAGTGGAAAAGGAAAACCCGTTTGTGTTCTTCTTAAAACAATGATGGGGAACGGAGTTGACTTTATGATGCACACACATGCTTGGCACGGAAAGGCCCCTGATGACGAACAACTCGCGATTGCCCTTGGCCAGAATCCTGAAACACTAGGAGATTATTAATTTTCAAAACCATTACAATGAAAACATATACATATACAGAGAAAAAAGATACACGAAGTGGTTTTGGAGCTGGCTTGACCGAACTTGGAAGAAATAATCCCAATGTAGTGGCTTTGTGTGCTGATCTTGTTGGGTCTCTAAAGATGAATCAGTTTATTGATGAGAATCCAGAGCGGTTCTTTCAAATTGGAATCGCGGAAGCGAACATGATGGGTATTGCTGCTGGATTAACAATTGGAGGTAAAATTCCTTTCACAGGAACTTTTGCAAATTTCTCAACAGGTCGTGTTTACGATCAAATTAGACAATCCATTGCATATTCTGGAAAAAATGTAAAAATTTGCGCATCTCACGCAGGTTTAACATTGGGAGAAGATGGCGCTACCCATCAAATTTTAGAAGATATTGGTCTTATGAAAATGTTGCCTGGAATGGTAGTAATCAATCCATGTGATTACAATCAAACCAAAGCTGCAACAATAGCCATAGCAGATTATATAGGACCTGTATACTTAAGGTTTGGGCGCCCCTCTGTTCCTATTTTCACACTTGAAGATCAAGTGTTTGAAATAGGAAAAGCCATTCAACTGACTGAAGGGACTGATGTGACCATTGTGGCTACGGGCCATTTAGTTTGGGAGGCATTAGAAGCCTCAAAAGTATTGGAAGCTAAAGGAATTTCGGCAGAAGTCATCAACATTCACACCATCAAACCTTTGGATGAAATTGCAATTTTAAAATCGGTCGCAAAAACAAGCTGTGTGGTTACAGCAGAAGAACACAATTATTATGGTGGATTAGGTGAAAGTGTTGCTAGAGTTTTGGGACTTAACACACCAGCTCCCCAGGAATTTGTTGCCACCAACGACACCTTTGGAGAATCTGGAACTCCTGCTCAACTTATGAAAAAATACGGCTTGGACAGCGCGACAATTGTTCAAAAAGCACAAAAAGTAATTGCTAGAAAATAGAGGCTATTCTTCAAAAAAACAAAAAAAGCAGGCATAAGCCTATTTTTTTAGTTCTATACCAATTCTAATTGTCAAGCGTTCCTGTATCACCAGCATCAAGATAATTGGGAATTCCATTGCCATTGGTATCTTCAAGCGTAATGAGTTTAACCGAAAAAGTGCCATCATCAGCAGTAACTAACGGGGTGAAAAGTTGATTCGAACCCAATGGCTCGAATGATTGTATTTGAGTGCTCAACCCTTCAAGGCTGGTATCCGTTAAATCAAGTGCAATCACTTCTCTAAAAGTGCTAAAACCATCTCCATCATCATCCGTGTCTAAAAAATTACTAACTAAATCAGCATCAGTATCATCATTGTAGATATCCTTGTTAGCATCCAAATCTTCCATATAACTGGGGATGTAGTCATTATCATGATCCATGACTTTATATTGGTGTAATTCAAATTTAAAAATCAAACACGAATAGCTCGTGACTCCTGGTGAGGCAGCGTTGAAATAAGCCAATCCTGAAGGCAAGAACATCATACCAATACCATAGTTGTCAAAACGCACGGTTCCATCGCTATTGGTTACATAACCATCAGATGTTTTAAATTGTGGTAAAACGCGATTCCAGCCAGTGATTACATTAGACAAGTCAAAATCTAAGGAAGATATTGATGAATCAAAAGAAGTGTTATTAGTTAAAAAGCCCTCGTAATTGACTCGAACTTGATCTGTAAAATGCGGGTGCTCACCTTGACCCTGTTTAATGGTTAAAATATAATAACTATAGTCAACACCTTCATACATGGTTTGTTTTTCTTCTACTGCATCAATTAATAAAGTTTTGCCGGGAGGAAGTGTTTCACCTACGACGAGTTCTGTAATTTCAATATCTGAAATTTGAGGATAAGAAGATAGAGCCTCTAGAGCGCCAGAATTAAAATAATGATTATTTAAATAATTTTGTAGAGTATCCATGTCGCTCAACTGTTGCTCTACACGATTCCTTGGAGGAATCACTTCAGCTTGTGTTTCTTCTTTTTCGCAAGTGAAGATAAATGAAGAGAAAATGAACAAAAAGAAGGGGTAAAATTTAAATCTCATAATGTTGTATTTGGAGCTGCAAGATACAATTTTATAGTATTTTTGCAGAAAACAATCACAGGCTTTTAATAAAAAATGAGAAT
>CAJWNW010000143.1 GCA_913044085.1 uncultured Flavobacteriaceae bacterium
CAATAAAGTGAATGCGGCCAAAAATCATTCTTATCTTTGGATAAACTATATTCATCTTTTTCATTTAATGGCTGCATCTGATTTTTATCAATTATTAAAATCGGGATTTCCTTTCTCACCAACCGCTAAGCAATCCCTTAGTTTACAACTGCTTTCTACCTATATATTTGAATCTTCAAAAGAAGATGTATTTCTTTTGAAGGGATATGCTGGTACTGGTAAAACAACCATCATTGGAATACTTGTTAAAAACTTGTGGAAGGCCAAGAAACAAGTGCTTTTATTGGCACCCACAGGACGGGCTGCTAAAGTTGTTTCAAGCTATGCTGGCAAAGAAGCCTTTACCATTCACAAAAAGATTTACGTTCCAAGGACTGATAAAAATGGAAAGATGAACTTTATTCTCGGTCCAAATAAACACAAAAACACACTTTTCATCATTGACGAAGCCTCTATGATTTCAGATGTTTCAAATCAATCACGTCTTTTTGGGAGTGGTGCCCTTTTGGATGACTTGATACAGTTTGTTTATTCGGGCCATCAGTGCAGGTTGTTGCTCATTGGTGATACCGCGCAATTACCGCCGGTTAACATAGAATTAAGCCCTGCACTCAATGCCAATATACTTGAATTAAACTACAATAAAAATGTCACTTCTATTGAATTAGATGAAGTGGTGCGTCAAAATCAAGATTCTGGCATCCTTTACAATGCTACCGAACTTCGGGAGTGCATCTCAAATCAATTCTTTGATAGTTTCGAATTTAAATTAGAAGTCTTTGTTGATATTGTAAGACTTGTTGATGGACACGATGTTATGGATGCCATTAACGATGCTTATTCCCAACTTGGAAACGAAGAAACAGCCTTGATTGTAAGGTCTAATAAGCGCGCAAATCTATACAACCAGCAAATCCGATCGCGTATCCTATTCAATGAACACGAATTGGCTGCTGGTGACTATTTAATGATTGTTAGAAACAATTATTTTTGGCTTAAGCCAAGTAGTGAGGCTGGTTTTATTGCCAACGGCGATATTATTGAAGTTTTGGAAGTTTTCAACATAAAAGAACTTTATGGCTTTCGTTTTGCGGAAGTTAAAATAAGATTGGTAGATTACCCTAAAATGAAACCTTTTGAAACGGTTCTTATGTTGGACACCATCGCATTGGAAACACCCTCTCTACCTTATGAGGATGCCAATACTTTGTATCAAGAGGTTCTAAAAGATTATGAAAATGAAACTTCTGGGTACAAAAAGTTTTTAGCTATAAAAAAAAATAAGTACCTCAATGCGCTTCAAGTAAAATTTTCCTACGCTATCACCTGTCATAAATCACAAGGTGGTCAATGGCACACAGTATTTGTAGAGCAGCCATATTTGCCAAATGGCATCGATTTAGATTATTTAAGATGGCTTTATACGGCTGTAACAAGAGCCAAAGAAAAACTTTTCCTTATTGGCTTTAAAAATCAATTTTTCGAATCCTAAGCAATTAACAATTCTTTAATTTATTGCAAAAAAAAAAAATGTATTTTTAGACTCTAAATTGTATTTAATGTTAATTATTGCTATGATTCCTGCACGCTACAGTGCCAGTCGATTCCCTGGTAAACTAATGAAAGACCTAGGCGGGATGACTGTAATTGCAAGAACCTATCAAGCCACTTTGAATACTGGTTTGTTTGACGCTGTATATGTGGTTACGGACAGTACTGATATTTTCAACGAAATACAATCTATTGGCGGCCATGTCATCATGAGTCAAAAGGAACACGAATCTGGGAGTGACCGCATTGCAGAAGCTGTCGCAAACATAAATTGTGACATTGTCATCAATGTACAAGGAGATGAACCCTTTACAGAAAAGGAAAGTCTAGAAAAATTAATTGACGTTTTTAGATCTGATTCCCGAAGGCAAATTGACTTGGCGTCATTAATGGTTAAAATTGATGACAAGACTGAAATCGAAAGTCCCAATTGTGTAAAAGTGATAACAGATGCTAATAATTTTGCGCTTTATTTTTCAAGAAGTGTCATTCCACACCCAAGACTTGATTCAGGGGATATACAATATTTCAAACACAAAGGAGTTTACGCTTTTCGCAAAGCCTCGCTCTTAGAATTTACGAAGTTACCGATTTTGAGCCTTGAAGCCAGCGAAAAAATTGAATGCATTCGCTATTTGGAGCATGGAAAGAAAATTAAAATGGTAGAATCTTTTATTGAAGGCGTAGAGATTGACACACCTGAAGATTTGTTGAAAGCGCAAAAAATTTGGACTTCAAAATGAAATACAACCCAAACTACATATGAATTTTAAAAACTTCCCCATGGTGTCAAATGTTGTCTTTGGACGTGGTAGTTTCAGTCAAATTGATGAAATTATTGCTCCTAAACGTCAAAATGAGTTGGCCCCCTTCATTTATTTAATTGACGATGTTTTCAAGGAAAATGAAAATCTACTGTCAAAAATTTCCCTAGCATACTACGATTATATTATTTTTATTTCAAGTGAGGAAGAACCTAAAACATCTCAAGTCGACGCGATGGTTGAACAGATAATTTTAAACACCAAATCTATTCCTTCTGGGATTATAGGAATTGGTGGTGGTTCTGTTATGGACTTGGCTAAAGCAGTCGCTTTGATGCTTACAAACTTTGGCTCTAGTGAAGATTACCAGGGCTGGGATTTAATAAAATATCCTGCTGTATTTCATGTTGGAATTCCTACTATTTCTGGTACCGGTGCTGAAGTGTCAAGAACAACTGTTTTAAATGGCTCAAAAATGAAATTGGGGATTAACAGTGATTTTACCCCTTTTGACCAAGTCATATTGGATCCTGAGCTCACCGAAGGTGTTTTAAAAAACCAATGGTTTTATACAGGAATGGATTGTTTTATACATTGTGTGGAATCCCTTAACGGACATTTTATCAATGATTTTAGTAAAACTTATGGTGATATGGCTTACGCTCTTTGTAAAGAGGTGTTTTT
>CAJWNW010000144.1 GCA_913044085.1 uncultured Flavobacteriaceae bacterium
CACCTTTCTGGTGCGCAAGGATTTTTTCCATGACACCGATTGGATTGTCCTGGTTATCAACTAATTGAACCTCAATCATTCTACAAAATGTTTAGATTATGCCTCACATATGAAGTCACAAGGATTCTTGCTTTTTTCCGATTTGGAATTCGCACCCTTTCTTCAAGAATTCTTTCGGCTTTAGTTCTTTTAATTTTCTTGAATAATTTGAAGTAGTACTTATAAGCCATATAAACACCAAAACGCGCCCTTTTCGGCAACATTAAAATACCTTCATATCCAAGTCTAAAATCTTTTTCAATATCTGCTTCAATTTCTTTTTTTACAATGTTGTTGAAGTCATTCATATTGATTCCTGGAAAATAAGTTCTACCCAGCTCATTGAAGTCATCATTTAGATCTCTTAAGAAGTTAATCTTTTGAAACGCCGAACCAAGCTTCATGGCATTCATTTTTAATTTTTGGTATTCACTATCGTCACCGCTAACAAATATTTTTAAGCACATAAGACCGACAACTTCTGCCGAACCGAGGATGTACTTCTCGTAAGTTTCCTTATCATAGACCTTTTTATCTAAATCCATTTCCATAGAATTCATGAACGTTTCAATAAGATCTAACGGTACCTTATATTTGTTAACTGCCCATTGAAAGGAATGCAAAATTGGATTCAATGAGATTCCATTTTCAATTGCATCATAAGTGTCTTTTTTAAAATCGGCAAGTAACGTTTCTTTATCGAATCCATCAAATGAGTCTACAATTTCGTCAGCAAAACGAACAAAACCATAAATTGAGTAAATTGGTTTATGCAACTCTTTGTTTAGAAAACGAATTCCTAATGAAAAAGAGGTGCTGTAACGACGCGTAGTCATTTTACTCATGTCTTGGCTTAATTTATCAAAAATTGCTTTCATCCTATGAATGGTTTTTTAGTACGTATTTTGCAACAACCTCTCCTGAAACGATTGAGGGTGGTACACCCGGTCCCGGCACCGTCAATTGCCCGGTGTAATAGAAGTTGTCTAAATTTTTATTTCGTAACGACGGCTTTAAGATAGCAGTTTGGCGCAAAGTATTGGCCAAACCATATGCATTTCCTTTAAAAGCGTTGTATTCATTTTTAAAATCTTCGATACAAAAACTTTTTTTGTATACAATATTTTCTTTGATATCATTGCCAGTTTTATCCTTGAAGCGCTGGAGTAAAATATCAAAATATTTTTCTCTTGTCTCCTCGCTATCATTTAAATCTGGTGCAATGGGAATAAGAAAAAATAAATTTTCACTCCCTTCAGGAGCCACACTGTCGTCTGTTACGGAAGGGGCGCAAACATAAAATAAAGGAGCACTAGGCCATTTTGGGTCCTTATAAATTTCTATTCCATGTTGCTCAAGGGATTCATCGAAAAAGAGATTATGATGTTGTATATTCTTCAGCTTTTTGTTAACCCCTACATAAAATAAAAGGCAAGAAGGGGCCATAACTCTTTTATCCCAATACTTTTTTGAGTAATTAGCATGACCATTAAGTAACTTTCTATCTGTGTGATGGTAGTCAGCACCTGATATAACAATGTCCGCAGTGTATTCTTTTTTATTTGTTACTACAGTTTTAACTTCTCGGTTTACTTTGTTGAATGAAATTACTTCTTCATCAGTTATAAACTTAACATTATTCTCTATGGCTATTTTTTCAAAGGCCTCAATAAATTTGTGCATTCCGCCTTTCGGATACCATGTTCCTAGCTTAATGTCAGCATAATTCATGAGTGAGTACAGAGCTGGAGTCTCATTGGGCATTGCTCCCAAAAACAGAACTGGAAATTCTAATAAACCGATTATTTTTTCATTGGAAAAGTAGCTGCGTATAAATTTACCGAAAGAAGAAAACAGATTCATGCTCAATAGACCTTTCAGTACTTTCGTATTGGCAAATTCTAGAACGCTCATGCTTGGCTTGTAGACCAAATCTTGCATACCTACTTGGTATTTGACTTCAGCATCTTTCAGAAACGATCTTAATTTTACAGCACTACCCTTTTCATTGTCTTCAAACCACTGCTCGAGTGCCTTCATGTCGGCAGGCACATCAGTGTAGGAATTGTCTTTCCAGTAAACTCGGTAGGAAGGATCTAGCCTTTCGAGGGAGTAAAAATCACTTGTAGTGTGGTTAAATTTTTTGTAAAAATCTTCAAATACATCAGGCATCCAATACCAACTTGGGCCCATATCGAAGGTAAAGCCGTCAATTTCAAACTTTCTAGCACGGCCGCCAATCTGTTTATTTTTCTCAATTATCGTTACATCGTGGCCTTCTTTGGAAAGAAACGAGGCCGCCGACATACTAGAAATTCCAGAACCAATAACGATAATCTTTAGAGACATGTTTTAGTTTAATGTGTAAGCGTAATCTGGAAGTAAATCTATTAATTTTTTTCGTGCTATAAAGATTCTGCTTTTAACCGTACCTATAGGAATATCAAGTTGGTCTGCAATCTCTTTGTACTTAAAACCTTTAAAATGTAAAATAAAAGGGTCTTTGTATTCATCGCTGAGGCTATCAATTTTTTCTTCAATGTCCTTTGTAGCAATTTGCGAAACTGGTGTTTGCTCGTGACCTTTACTGTTGGTAATTAAATATAGTTCCTTAGAATTGTCAAAAATGGTACCTGATTTTACTTTTCTTCGATATTGGTTGATGAAAATATTTCTCATTATAGTAAAAACCCATGCCTTAAAATTGGTCTGCGGCGTGTAATAGGTTTTGTAATTAATGGCCTTCAACATGGTGTCTTGCGTTAGGTCTTTAGCATCCTCCATATTTCTTGTAAAACCGAGGGCAAATGATTTAAGATTACTCTCAATATCCATTAATGCTTCATTGAATTCGATGGTCGACATAATATTTTGTTTAATGTTTACGGTGTAAATGTAAACAAAAAATGTTTAACAAAACAAGTAAAACATTAAACAAAATT
>CAJWNW010000145.1 GCA_913044085.1 uncultured Flavobacteriaceae bacterium
TCTTTCGAGCAGAACTCCTTGTGTAGTCAATTTACTAAATGCACATCCAGAATTACTAGCAAGAATCTCAAAATCGACATGTGCCGTAATATCAGCCTCGCCTGGCGAAACGAAAATATCACAATACTCATGACTTTTTACTGCCTGTAAAGTATCACCCAGAGAGCGCCAGTCACCGTAATCTATCAAAATGGCTAAACCGCCACAGTTACTAATATGATTGCCGATTTTATTAGAAATTTGAGCTGCTAAGGTATTTAACTCAATAATATCTCCGTCAGAAGTATCAGTGAGCCTATTTTTTAAAATTTTATTTATAGTAGGCTTTTTTTCTAATCCATAAGCTAGTTTGTTATTTGATAACTGAATGGTCCTTTTGAAAAACTTGTTTCCTTTTCGTACAAACTGTTCGATAGGAAGAGTGTCAAAAAATTCGTTCGCAATTAAAAATAAATGCTTTTCTTTAAAGTTTGGAAATTCGTTGTGCCAAGATATATCGAATTCTGACAAGGTTTTACCTTGTACACTCCTTAAATTTGATGATGCCTCTATCAAATGAATTTCTGTTGCTTTTAGAAACTCTGGATGAATTTTTAGTGTCCTCAATATATCGGCCATCATTGTTCCTTTCCCAGGACCCAGTTCAGCAAGTATAATTTTGGAAGGAGAACCCTGGTCTATCCATGCTTGTAATATTGAGAGCGCCAATAATTCGCCAAACATTTGTGAAATTTCAGGTGCAGTTGTGAAATCGCCGCTTAGACCAAAAACTGGCTCTTTTACATAATAACCGTAAGTGGGGTGAAATAAACATAGGTGAATATATTCTGATAAAGGCATTGGACCATTAGTATTAATTTTATCGATTAATATGGATTGTAAATTTGTCATACTGTTTTACGGCGCCCTGATGTAAAACATAAAATAAATCCAATAACTATCATTGGTATTGAAAGAATTTGCCCCATAGTCAAACCAAAATCTCCAATCTGTATAAAAAACCCTAAGGGATTATTTAGGCTTTGGAACTGAACGTCTGGCTGGCGAAAAAGTTCAACAAAACAGCGTGCTGATCCATAGCCAATAAAAAACACACCAGCAAGAAACCCTGGAAATCTCAAAACTTTTTTTCTTACAGCAAGATAGACCATTATGAAAAAAAGGATCAAACCTTCTAAAATAGCTTCGTAAATTTGCGAGGGATGTCTGACACATGGTTTTGTCAATTCTTCACAGACCCGGGAAGCCTCTGGGCTCGTTACTATAAATCCCCAAGGGACATCTGTTATCCGTCCCCATAGTTCATCATTAATAAAATTAGCTATACGTCCCAAAAATAAACCTACAGGCGAACCTAAAGCTAACAGATCGGCTCCTGATCTTATGGTTACAGAATTACGCTGGAAAAAATAAAACCCAGCTAATGCAACTCCAAATAGGCCACCATGAAAAGACATACCCCCTTGCCAAACAAACATTATTTCAATGGGATTATTTAAAAAATAGGCTGGTTTATAAAATATTACATAACCTAGTCTTCCGCCTATTATTATTCCCAAAACTAAATAAGTTACTAGGTCTTCAAGTTTGGCTACTTGCATAGGCGGTATATTGTCAGGCCAAAAAGTATTTTTTTTCAAAGCTATTGCTGCTATTTTCCACCAAGCTAAAATTCCAACGACATAGGCTAATGCGTACCAATAAAGTGTGAACGTAAAACTACCTAAAGAGATAGTGAAAATATCTGGGCTTATTCCGTCTGGAAATGGGATCATTATTTTCTCCTAACTCTTCGTGCCTTGAGATGATATTAAAAGTCAACCTTGAGATAAATCGCAATTTACCCCATATAATTATTTGAACCTCAAAGGGAGAGATTTATGCAATCACGTAATAAAATTTTGGATGATGTTTCGCAACTTATGACAAATGCGATGGGGGTGGCCCAAGGAGCACGCGAAGAAGCGGAAACTGCAGTAAAGTCAGTTATAGATAGATGGTTGGCAGATCACGATTTTGTCACACGTGAAGAATTTGATGCCGTAAAAGCGATGGCCCAAAAAGCACGCGAAGAGAATGAAAGCTTAAAAGAGCGTTTAGATAGCATCGAAAAGAAAAAGAAAAAATAGTTCTTTTTTTTCTTTTCGAGGGCATTGTAAAATTCGAAAGACATTGAAACAGTTGTCTTTCGATTTTTTTTTATTTTTTTTAAAATTCCTCTTTACAGTGTGAGTAAAGCAAAGCACCATATGTAGTGTATAGTGTTGTGAAATCCACAGCACTTTGAGCAGGCACCAACTGCTTGGGGAATGAGCCAGTCCGCAAGCAACACAACAAAAAGAGGTGGCGCTATGGCACAAACTGAAATGTTTTTAGACGACGAAATACATCCTATTGATATTGTGGAACATCTCGCTGAACATCACGAATGGGAATTTGATAGAATAGAAGAGAATCAGATTGCTATGGCTGTTCAAGGGCAATGGAGAACATATTCAATTACATTGGCCTGGTCTGGGTATGACGAAACTTTACGTCTTATTTGCTCATTTGAAATGGAACCGCCTGACGAGAAATTAAAAGATCTATATGAAACTTTAAATGTTGCAAATGATAGGTGTTGGACTGGGGCATTTACGTTTTGGGAAAAACAAAAGCTGATGGTATATCGGTACGGTCTTGTTCTTGCAGGTGGCCAAATTGCAACCGCAGAACAGATTGATACCATGATTTCATCTGCTGTCCTTACAGCTGAAAAGTATTACCCTGCTTTTCAATTGGTAGTATATGATAATCAAAGTCCAGACAGCGCAATGCAAGTGGCCATTGCAGAGGCGTATGGTCACGCTTAAGGTT
>CAJWNW010000146.1 GCA_913044085.1 uncultured Flavobacteriaceae bacterium
TCGTGTGAAGCTTTGAATCCAATCAAATCTTCAATCAGCATGTCTGGGTATGTTGAGTGGAAATAATCTTGTACATCTCCAAAGCCTTTCCCTTGAGCTGGTTGGGACTGTATGACGTCACCTCCGCCTGGCATTCTGTACCCTCCTTTGATGGGCAAATACCACTCTCCAATTGACCTTCTACGGCCATGCAACTCAACATATTGGTTCATATGAAAATAAAGTAGTTCCCTATCTTGATCATTGATGCCAGAACGAGATTTTTTATAATTTGTTAAATAATTTGCAAATGACTTGTACACAACTGAGTTTTGGAAAGGCCAGCCTCTGCCATTCCAACCATACGACATTTCATTAAAATAATCATGTCTGAATTCAGCAGTTGTCATGCCAAATTTATTTTTGAAGCCCATTTCATCACCGAATTGCTTCCATGCAATATCAAACTCAGAATTTTCACTGGGCAACATATTAAAGTACCATGGTGTATAACCAACGCTTTCTCTAATTATACTTAATTTATCTACCACACCACCAGTGTGGAGATTGTCAGCTGATAGACGTGAGTAAAAGAAAGGGTCTTCAATCTTTCCTTTGTTTGAATAAAATTGAAACTCGTCTGATAAGCTAGGGGTATGCCAAAGTGATTTTATAATTTTTTCAGATAGCTGTTTAGCGAGGTTTGAATATTTATAACTTTTTATTTTGTCTTCTTTGTTATTGTTTTCATTAGCTTTTTGGTCATATAGAACCCCTAAAGATTTTAGATTCGCATACATGTAGCTATTTAGTGAGGGTCTTATTGTATACAAATTTGGATAACTCAGATCTAAATGATTACCTCCAAATGCTTGTGGGACTGTTGAGTAATTTTCAAGACTAAATTCTTGAGGAGATTTGTCAGGATAATTTTTAATCCCCTCTCTGTATGCAGCTCTCCAACCATCTCCATCCGTGAAATACCTACGCCATCTCTCTTGTCCTTTATATGGTTCCTCTTCATTAATAATGGTGTTGTAGCCATCATAGGATCCTTTTGAGGCTATTAGCCCTAGCGTTGTTGAAATTGTAAATTCATTGGCATCATACATATCAAGACACTTGTAGAGTCCATGTGAATATGTTCCTTCAGCATTTACTTTAAAAATTTTATCCCATACGGATTGATGTTTTTCCATAAAAGGCAACAAACTATCTCTCCATTTGCCATCAGGGTGTACTTTTAGCAATGCCTCTGTTGCATCAATCATCCAACTTGTGTAATGATGACTTTGAGGCCTTGGTAGTGTAGACAACCATGTATTATTTTGCACTTGCATTTCATAGGAAGGTGGACCAGAAAACCAATATTCAGCATATGATTGTAAATATTCAGGATTACGCATCCACCTTAAATCATAAAACTGGTGTCCAGCCGGAGCAGGAATAGCACCGCTAGTAGAAGCCCATCCAGGGAAACCAGGAAATTCAGTAAATACATAATAATCTTTTCCTTTTTCACTCCATTGTTTTAGTCTTTTAGAAATCATCCACCAGCGATAATTGAAAACTTCTGTAAAATCCTCATTTGAGCATAAGAACTTTGGGGAATTATAGATTAAAAATCTTTTATTATTCTCTTTATTTAACCAACCATCAAATTCAGGCCTATTCCCATTTAAATGAGAATAACCATTAAACTCGTCGATGTCTTTCGATAGCGTTAATAATGCTTGTTCCTTTAGACGTAAAAGCTCACTGTCAGGGTCGGTAGAAATTGGAGGGATATTTATTTTTAGTTCAGAATTAAGCTCAATCTCATAAACCCCTGCGGAAACATTTTCATGAAGTTGAACTTCAATTTTAATTTTTTTTGTGCTAATTTTTTTTGTGAATTTAATGTAATTAAATCCATCGCGTTCAACTCCATAATCGTTTTCGATTTTAGCTTCTTTCCACTTTTTTTTATTTAAGTAATAAACTTTCCAACTTTTTGGCAAGCAAATAGGACCTGCTTGCGCCTCGTCAAACCAATAGATTCCGAGATTTTCTAAATCAATTTTATCTTGAAAGTCATATACAATCCACTCTTTTGTTCCCTTTTTTGGCATAAAAGTATACCTAGGAACTCTATAATCTGAGGATGATGCAGGAATTATTTCATCATTAATTGCATTTATACTCAACGTATTTTTAGAAGAGGATGTCAACGTAATTTCTGAATCAGAATCTTGCGCACTTATTTTTGTTGAGCCTTGAATATTGTTGGGTTTTGAAATATTTGAATTTACATTATTACCAAAGGCTAATGTCATAATTTCATTTATTTCATTCAACGAAAGTGCTCTGTTATAAAAATATAGTTCGTCTATGTTTCCATGAAATTGATTTGAAGTTACGTCTAATGATTTTTTATACATGGCTCCCAGATGCAACGCGTTTGTAAAGTCAACAATTTTGTTGTTTGGTGTAGAGACGACCTCTTCCTTTACAAGGTTTGCATCTAAATATAGTTTCATAACCTTTCCGTCAAAAGTAAATGCAACATGTCTCCAAGTATCTATGTCATTTGAACTTAAAACGCTACCATAACTTGTCCCTCTCGCATAAGCAGAACCAAAAGAATCATTAGAATAATTTTTCGTTGAAATAAATGCATTGAATTCATTGTTTTTGGAGATTTCAAAGTAATATGTAATTCCTCCATGGCCGCTGTTTACAGAAATAAACCTTTGTTCTTCATTACTATTGATTCTTTTCGGTTTAATCCATAAAGCGATAGACATTTTATTACCCTTTGAAAAAGTAAATGGAGAACTATTTTCTTTACTAAAAGAAACAAAGGATTCCCCAT
>CAJWNW010000147.1 GCA_913044085.1 uncultured Flavobacteriaceae bacterium
TTGTCCAGTACTTCTTTGAGTAAAATATAAATCCCATCATCGGCAGAAGAACCATCTCCAAGCTTGCCAATGTACATTCCTGGGCGCATGCGAATGTGTTCCTTCCAATCGAGGGATCTAATATTGTCTTCAGTATAGGCTGTATTTTCGACCATAGAGACTTACAGATGAAGTGCTAATATACTGCATCATCGCAAAAGATAAAACCTTTAAATCACAAATTAATTAACAAAAAATAAGTGGAAATGTTGAGAAATATATCTTCTAAAAATGGTGCTTATTTATCAAACATTAAACAGAAAATGAACCACATCTCCATCTTTGATCGTATAATTTTTTCCTTCGACCCGCATTTTACCGGCTTCCTTGACTTTAGCTTCGCTACCAAATTCTACATAATCGTTGTAGGCAATTACCTCAGCGCGAATAAAACCTTTTTCAAAATCTGTGTGAATGACTCCAGCAGCCTCTGGCGCCAAACTACCAATAGGAATGGTCCAAGCTCTTACTTCTTTAACACCAGCTGTAAAATACGTTTGAAGTTTTAATAACTTGTAAGCCGAGCGAATCAATTTAGCTGAGCCCGGTTCTTCCAACCCAATATCTTTCAAGAATAATTGGCGCTCTTCAAAGTCATCCAGTTCATTAATTTCTGCCTCGGTAGCTACGGCAAGCACTAATACTTCGGCATTTTCTGAGGCCACTGCTTGTTTGACTTGGTCAACATAGCTGTTGCCACTAACGGCTGCTTTTTCATCCACATTACAGACATACATCACAGGTTTTGCTGTAATGCACTGCAAAGGCTTTACAAAGGCTGTATAATCATCCTCAGACAATTCAAGGCTGCGGACAGGAGCACCAGATTCTAAATGTAATTTTATGATGTCTAAAACGGCGGCTTCTTTTTGAGCCACCTTATTACCAGTTTTAGCAGTGCGTTTTACCTTTTCAAGTTTTTTTTCAACCGTTTCTAAATCTTTCAACTGCAGTTCCATGTCAATTATATCTTTGTCGCGAAGGGGGTCTACACTACCATTTACGTGAACAATATTATCGTTGTCAAAACAACGCAACACATGCAAAATGGCATCTGTTTCACGAATGTTTCCCAAAAATTGGTTGCCAAGTCCTTCGCCTTTACTGGCGCCTTTAACAAGACCTGCAATATCTACAATCTCAACGGTAGCGGGCACCACACGCTCGGGGTTGACCAAGCCTTCTAAGGATGCAATTCTGGGATCTGGGACATTGACCACGCCGATGTTTGGTTCGATAGTGCAAAAAGGAAAGTTTGCGCTTTGCGCTTTGGCATTTGACAAACAATTAAAAAGAGTTGATTTTCCAACGTTGGGCAATCCGACAATTCCTGCTTTCATGGTTTTAAATTTCTGGCAACAAAAATACACAAATGAAGTTTTAAACAAACGCTTAGCTAAGATTAGTTTAAAGACTTTGAATATTTGAATTATTATAAAACATTCCTTTTTGATGAAATGATAATTCAACGATAGCAGTATAGTGTATTATTCAACAGTTGTCTAAATGCAACTCATTTAAATGGATAATAGCAATGATGTTTGGAAGATAGCATTTCAAGGAATTAATCCCTAATATCTTTAAATTTAATCATCAGGGTGCATAAACCGTTTTTTTCCAAGCAAAACGTCTTCTGTTTCTACATTGGCCTCATCAGGTACACAGCAATCCACAGGGCAAACAGCAGCACATTGAGGTTCTTCGTGAAACCCTTTGCATTCAGTACATTTATCGGGGACAATAAAATAAAACTCATCACTAATGGGTATTTGCGGTTCGTCGGCCATGACCTGCTTTCCATTAGGTAAAATGATTTGACCATCCAAACTGGTACCATCTTTGAAACGCCAGTCATCCGCGCCTTCATAAATTGCGGTATTGGGACACTCGGTTTCACAAGCACCACAATTGATACAGTCTTCAGTTATTATAATCGCCATAATCGTTTAAAACAATTTATTACATAAATTTGTAAACGAAATTAAAACCAAAATTAAGGTTTAACAAATTATGAATCATAAAAAAATTATAATTCAGTCACTTGTCAGATTGGGAGCATTCATGGCTCAATTCACAGGGTCAGCACCAATTAAGTCTGAAAAAGTACCGCATAATGATGTTTTTTTTAATGGATTTAAACAACAATTAAAGCTTGCAAACGAACACAATGGT
Source organism: uncultured Flavobacteriaceae bacterium (assembly GCA_913044085.1). Classification (GTDB taxonomy): domain Bacteria; phylum Bacteroidota; class Bacteroidia; order Flavobacteriales; family Flavobacteriaceae; genus UBA3537. The sequence goes on from CAJWNW010000147.1 coordinate 2,212, forward strand.
TGGTTTACCAAAGCGAACCTTTCTTACGCCCTAGAACAGTGGGCAGAATTGCTTCAAAACGCGCCTCTTGAATTATGGTTAGCACCCTACCACATTCCTACAAAAAATCCAAAAACGATTGCCATAATCATGGCAGGCAATATTCCCTTGGTTGGGTTTCACGATTTTATTTCGGCTTTGGTTTCAGGACACAGCATTATTGTCAAGCAATCTTCTAACGACCGCCATCTTTTACCCTACTTAGTAGCCTACCTAACTCATTTAGAACCACATTTAAAGTCTAAAATTAAATTTACCAAAGAAAAACTTCAAGATTTTGACGCGGTAATTGCAACGGGAAGCGACAATACAGCGCGGTATTTTGAGGCCTATTTTAAAAACAAACCTTCAATAATTCGCAAGAATAGAAATTCAATCGCTATTTTGACTGGTATGGAGTCGGAAGCCGATTTAAAATCTTTGGCAGAAGATATTTTTAGATATTACGGCCTGGGATGCCGCAGTGTTTCCAAGTTATTTGTTCC
>CAJWNW010000148.1 GCA_913044085.1 uncultured Flavobacteriaceae bacterium
TAGGGCGTTTGGGCGTGGTCAATAGCTGAAACTTTAGGATCGGGAGATGTGCCCCATCCGTCCAAAATCATTAATATCACTTTCTTATTCATCGAATTGTTGGTCTTTTACAAAGATAAGAAGATTTCAGTCTTACATGCTGATTTTGTATCATTTAAAGTTGCTTAAATCTGTTCCGGAATTAATTTCATAAGCCAAGACTCCTTGTTTAAAAACGCGTGCTTTCAGAGTTCCTTTCAATGTAATTTCATCACCTGTTATTTCTAAAAAACTGCCCTCCCTTAAACCCAAAACACTTTGTGAATTGTAATGATGAAATTCTTTAATTCTGGTAGCTCTTGTTTCCCCCATATGTTTACTTTCTGGCTGAGGATCTATGTAATGTGGGTTGATATTAAATGGAATGATTCCCAAAGCCTCAAAGCTTGGCGGGTATACAATGGGCATGTCATTGGAAGTCCCTATGCTTGGCCCGCAAAGATTACTCCCAGCGCTGGTACCAAGGTAAGGTGTCCCAGAAATAATAACAGATTTTAGTGCCTGCATTAAATTAAGTTTGTATAATTCGTTGAGTAATACAAAACTATTGCCGCCTCCAACAAAAATTCCTTTAGCATTTTTAAGTGCTTTTTCAGGGTTTTTAAATTCGTGAAGGCCAATGATTTTTTTTCCAATTTTATCAAACGCCTTTTGTGCAATTTCCGTGTAAGCTGCCAGTGTTAATCCACTGGGCCTGGCATAAGCTATAAATATAATGGTGTCTGTCGATTTAAAAAACACACTCAGCTTCTCAGAGATGTAATCTAAATAACCACTACCGTGAAGGGTCGAAGTGCTTGCAATGAGAAGTTTCTTCATTTAAAAAAATATTGTCGTAATATCAATTGTTTTGTAAATTTATACAAAATAAATCGAATCCTTTTGACTTCTTACATACAACAAGCTTTTATTGTTTTTGTCTTGTTTTTTTCATCACTTACTTTTGCACAGACCCGTGAAATTACTGGAAGTATTTCAGCAAGCGGAAGTGTGGAGGGCATCCACATCATAAATAGAACATCTTACCGTTACGCGACAAGCGATATTAATGGCGTTTTTAAAATTCAAGCAAAACTTTCGGACACCCTTTATTTTTCATCTGTTCAATATATACCCAAAACAATTAATGTTTCTCTTGAAATGATTGAGAATAAATTAATAGCGGTTCAACTTGAGGATGCTGTTACTGCCTTAGATGAGGTTACCATCGGGAAAATTTTAACCGGTGATTTGGGCTCTGATATTGATAATTCTGATGCTAAAAGGCCATTGGATTTTTATGATTTTGGACTTCCAGGATATACAGGGCCGAGAAAAACCCTCATTCAAAACCGTTTGAAAGAAGCCACAACAGGCAACTATATTAGCTGGGGAATCCCGCCTCAACCAAACCTTTGGAAACTATTGAATAAAATTACGGGACGCACCAAGCGATTACAGCAGAATAATAAAATAGAAAAAGACAAAAATATTTTAATCCACATAAAAGATGTAGTAGGGCCCGAGCTTTTCAGTTATAAGAATCTCGATGAGGGCCTTAGAGCAGAATTTTATTTTTATTGTGCCGATGATGAAAATTTTCAAATGCGCTGTAGGGAAAGAAGTGATGTTGAAATTCTTCAGTTTTTGGAAGAGAAGTTAATAGAATTCAAGGCAAATATTTCTTCTGAAAATTAAAATAATACTTTCTATCTTTGTATCATGACTCAATTAACCCCTCTTTTTATAAGCAGCACAGAAATTGTATTTATACTGTTTATTGTGATTATGATTTTTGGTGCCGATAAAATCCCCGACATTGCCAAAGGCATGGGTAAAGGCATGCGCAGTCTAAAAAATGCAACTAATGATATCAAAGGGGAGATTAAACGTAGTGCCGATAATCACGGAATTGATACAGATTTCACAAAAGATATTTCTCAGGAGATTGATAAAGCTAAAGAGGAGATTAATAACATTGAGGGCGCTATCCGCAGGAAACTATAATTTTATTTTTTGATGCTGACCGTAAGCCCATCACGAATGGGCAAAATCACGGTTTCCAACCTTTTATCGTTTTTTAAAAGGTGGTTGTATTCCAAAACTGTTTTTGTCGAAATATCTGATGCTACAAGGGGTTGAATAACTTTACCACTCCATAAAACATTGTCTGAGAGTATAACACCCCCAGAATTCAATTTATCAATAATTTGATAGAAATAATTAATATAGTTTTCTTTATCGGCGTCCATAAAAACCATATCAAATACAAGGTCCAATTTCGGGATGATGTCTATGGCATCTCCAGTGTGTTGGTGGATTTGTGAACCAAATGGAGAGAGGTCAAAATAACGCCTTTGGAAGGTTGTCAATTCTTCGTTGTGATCAATTGTATGAAGTACACCGTCATTTTGTAGTCCCTCCGCCAAGCAAAGGGCGGAATATCCAGTAAAGGTTCCCAGTTCTAAAATTGTTTTTGGGCGAATTAATTTTGAAAGTAGGCTTAAAACACGTCCTTGGTAATGTCCGCTAAGCATTCGGGGTTGTAATACTTTTTGATAGGTTTCTCGCGTCAAAGCTTTTAGTAGCTCAGGTTCTTCTTCCGAGTGGTGAACAATGTAATCGTCTAATTCATTGGAGATAAAGTGCATTAATTCAATATTTTTTTAATTAATGCATCTTTTTTCTTTTGATCCTCACCAAATAAC
>CAJWNW010000149.1 GCA_913044085.1 uncultured Flavobacteriaceae bacterium
AACGCTTTCCGGAGAGTTAACAATAGATTCTGATATGAGACTTAAATCAAATATCGCATCCCTTGGGTCTACACTTTCAAAATTATTACTGATTGACGGAAAATCTTACACAATGAAAAAAGACGGTAAACAAAAGATAGGCGTGCTTGCACAAGATATTCAAGTAGTGTTTCCCGAACTAGTAACTAAAGACAGTAATGAAATATTGGCTGTAAATTACCAGGGACTGATCCCTGTACTAATCAATGCGCTTAACGAACAACAAAAAGAACTTAAAACAATAAAAAAAGAATTTTTGAAAAATAAATAAATTCGTAAATTATACTTGTTTTAACAAACTAATTATAAATTAAAAATCATGAAACAATTAAATCTTATTTTGATCATTGGATTTATTTTTAGCTGCCAAATAATTTGTTCGCAAAATATAAATAGCGTTTTTCCTAATTTTGATAAAAGAGGGATGAAAACATCTATTCTTTACAATCCAGCTGGAATAAGTAATATAATTAATCTAAAAAACAAAAAACATTCCATTGGAGATTTCTACCAGACCTATAAATCAATTGCGTTTTCTGATTTTCAAGGACGTTTATCAAAACTGGATGAAATTAAAATAATGTCAGAAAATGAAACCCTAAGTAACAAAGTTCCAATTGGCCTTATTTTTACGGAATTTGATGTCTTTAACAATACTGTTCAAACCGAAGGATTAATTGTTCCCGAATCCAGTCACACACTCAGAAGAATTGGGGAACAAGTAAATATTTTTGATAATCATAGGCTTTTGGTGGGTGCTCCTTTAAAAAACATTCAACGTGGTACCAGTGTGAATTTTTTATTAAATTCTGAAACCCTAATTAATACTACTGATATCAGTATTGACGAAATCGAGGTTAATTTTGGAGATGGGTTGGGTTACAGAACCATCTCAGTTGGACAGCCTTTAAATGTTTCTTATTCAAATGACGGTAAAAAAGAAATATTATTTAGGGTCACACTTTCAGATGAGTCAGTATTGGAGTCATTCTCTGAGTTGAATGTAATGTACTCCAATCAAGAACTTAACACTATGAACAATCAAAATATAGTGGGTTTCACTTCTGAGACAACAGATGCTCCATACATTGAACCCTACAACGAAAACCCATTTAAAGGTTGGGGTGAGTATGATATTTTTTACAGCAGCGATGGCGTCTTAGATAAGCCTATATTTTTAGTAGATGGTTTTGATCCGACGGATTCAAGAAATATTAATGCTGTTTATGCTGAGTTAGATTTTGATGGTGGTAATTTGGGAGATATTGTTAGACAAAATGGATATGATGTTGTGGTTCTTAATTTCCCCACTTATTTTAGAGAGGAAGACCAACAGTTGATATATGGCGGTGCAGATTATATTGAAAGAAATTCAATGCTATTAGTGGAACTCATAAAATTTATAAATAATCAAAAAGTTGGAAATGAAGAAAATGTTGTGATAGGCGCAAGTATGGGGGGATTGGTTGCTAGATACGCTCTAAATTATATGGAAGCGAATAATATTGATCACGAAACAAGATTATATATTTCATTTGACACCCCTCATGCTGGCGCAAATGTTCCAATTGGCTTCCAGCACATGTTTAATTATCTTGCTTATGGTTTGGGTACATGGGCTGGTGATTTTAGTGTTGAATCTCTGAGGCCCCTGGTTGATGGGGTATTAAAATCCCCTGCTGCACGTCAGATGCTTTGGGACCATTTTGAAGAGCATTTGCAGCCTGGCTCTGCAGAATTTAACAACAATGATGCTCTTCCTCAGCCTCACCCATTTTTTAATATTTTTTATAATGCGATTGATGCTGTTGGTCCGTCAGAATATCCTGAAAATTCAAGGAATATTGCTATTATAAATGGTAGTAGTCCTCCTGAAAGATTTTTTTTTAATAACGGCAACCCTGTTAACCCAGGTGATCAGGTCTTAGATGCCTTTTTGCCTGATGTTTCAACATTGACGGATGCTTATTTAGACGCATGGTATACACCAGGTGTAAATGCTACTTCAACTGTTAGTAATGTATTTATTGATGCCCCGTGGATATGTTTTTGTGACATTACTTCCAATGCAGTTGCACAGTCACATGGGCACACGGCGGGTGTGGACTCAGCTCCGGGTGGGCTGTTTGATATTAATGAGCTTACGGCAACCTATGCTTCTTCCGATCCAGTCGTAGATGTTTTTGTGAATCAATTACTAACAAATTATTTCACTTTTATTCCTTCAATAAGTGCAATGGATTACTTTACAAATAATTGGTATGAATATATGGATGTCCCCGACAGAACTCCATTTGATGCGTGGAGCATGCCGACCAGTAATGAACCTCATGTTCAACTTACGCCAGAAAATGTTGAATTTGCACTTAATGAAATTTTTGAAGGTAATATGCCCGGTATAATTTTACCGGATGAAGACAAAAAGCCTGCAATAGTTTTTGTTGAAAATGGTAACCAAGATGTTGCTAGTGGAAGAATGTATGCTTCTTCTGCACGTGGTGCTTCTAGGGACGGAAACGGAAATGCAACACCTGTTGACGGCACCAATGGTCAACAAATTTGGGGCAATATTGCAGATTGGACTGTAGACTTTGTTGTTTCTGAAAAGAGTCCTGAGCAGGCAGCTAATGATTTTGGTGGTTTTCGAGACAACCAAC
>CAJWNW010000150.1 GCA_913044085.1 uncultured Flavobacteriaceae bacterium
CCCCAAGAATTCCGTCGATTTCACCTACTTCATAACCGAGGTCTTTTAACTTGGCTTGTAAGAGCTTCATTTGATTTTTGTTTAAACCTTTATCGGGGTTCCCAGGAAAAAAAGGCGGAGAACCTTCCAGTTGATTTGCAAATTGAGCTGCAGTCAAAACGTAGATAAAGCTTTTGTTCCATTCGAAAAAAACATGGAAGTTTGAAAAAGCTAAAAACTTTGGCCCTTTACGACCCTGAGGAATAATTAACGAGGCTGTTTTTGATTCATGTGGTAAGTCATGATACTTGCCGATTATGCCGAGTTTTTTCCATTCATTTATGGTTTTTATCTTATCTGTCCCCGTTTCAAACCAATCTATGTCTTGTATTAATTTCACCTCTTGCAACCACGGTTCGTTAGCTTGCCACCCAAAACTTTTAAGCATTCTAGCAGCAGTAAATAATGCATCACCCGTTGAGTTTTGAAGGTCTATTTTCCCATCGCCGTCTGCATCTATGCCATTTTTTATAATATCTTTTGGCAGCATTTGGACCATTCCAATCTCTCCTGCCCAAGCACCCTTAGTTGTGTCTGGGTTAAATTGGTTTTGACTAAACAATTCTAGCGCAGCGAAAATTTGCGGGCGAAAAAGAAGTGGACGTCTACAATCAAAAGCTAAAGTAATTAACGCATCACGTGTGTTAAAGTTCCCTTGCACCGCTCCAAAATCAGTTTCTAAGGCCCAAAATGATGTAAGAACTCCTTGAGGAATTCCATAAACTTTTTTTATTTCGTTAAAGGTAGAGGAATATTTTTTAAGATTTTTAAAGCCATGAATAATTCGATGTTCACTTATTAAGCGTGGAGCAAATTCGTTAAAAGGCTTTTGAAAAATAGCCTGTGCTCTATCAGCCTCTAAGACTTTTGGATTGAGAGATACACCTCTGAGAAATGCACTTATCTGTAGCTCTGTATACCCAAGCTCAAAGGCTTCCTTTTTAATATTTTCAAGAAACTGATTAAAGTTTCCCCCGCAGTTTCCGGAAGCCGCAGAATTTAATATAAAAATTAAGACTATTACTTTAATTACCAATTGCATTTCAAAGCTTTTCTGCAGTCATAAAAAAATTGCACGTTAAGGCGTTTATAGTTTGAAGTGATCATTTAAACTAGAACATTAAAACACTAAGGCGGCAAAAATTAGAATTCGTTTGACAGGTATATAGAGTTAATTACATAATTTTACGGGATACAAATTTTAAGGGGTTTCAATGAGTACTTTTTTGTCGAAGGATGTGCTCGCAGATTTAGAAAATGCTCATAGGCAAGGTTTAAAAAAGAAAAACCGTTTTCGTGTTGAATTTAATAAAACTCGCTATCCTGTGTTGGTTCTTAAAAAAAGTGGTTTTTCCTTAGACGCGGAGATTGCTCCGGAGATCAGAGGCTTAGTTGACTTGTATGACGGGGATAAGCACTTACAACAATGTTTAATAGTTGCCTCTAAGGAAGAAAATGGAATTGTTTATTTTGAATACAAGAGAAAGACAGCTACCTCAACTTGTGCTCCAAAGGACTTTTATCAAGAAAAAAAATTAGCAGGATTGATTTCTCGGTCACTGTAAATCAGAAAAGGCGTTTCCCAACCGCTCTACGGCAACCTTAACATTTGCTGTAGTTGTTGCAAAATTAAACCTCAAAAAACTCGAACCACTTTCACCAAATGTTTGCCCTAAGCTTGCCGCTATTTTAGCAGTTTTTTGAACTCTATCTATGAATTCTTGTTGCGCCATACCAGTTTTTGAAAAATCGACCCAAGCTAAATATGTTCCTTCTAGTTTCATTGTGTCTAAGCCTGGTATTTTCGAAATAGCGTTATCAAAAATTTCCCGATTTCCATCCAAATATTTTATTAAATTATCAACCCAAATAGCCCCTTCTGGGCTGTAAGCGGTCTTGGCCATAAACAATCCAAAACTATTTGGACTAATTCCAAGCGCACCCATTTTGCGTTTAAACTCTTCTCGCAGCTTTTCGTCTGGTATTATTACATTTCCAGTGTGTGCTCCTGCAATATTAAAGGTTTTTGTGGTTGCAGTCATCATGACAAGACGATCATAAATATTTTCATCAATGGATGTCATCGGAATATGGTTGGCTCCAGGATAGACGATGTCGTGGTGTATTTCGTCCGATATCAAAATCAGGTCATGACGCTGTGCAAAATCTGCTACCTCTTTTAGTTCTTGCTTTGACCAAACGCGCCCACCCGGATTATGTGGTGAACATAAAATTACAATTTTTTCTTTACCAGTCATCAACTTATCATAAGAAGAGAAGTCGAATTCATATCGCCCTTTATTGTTTACCAAGGGACATTCTAAAATTTTACGATTAGCTGCCTTTATGACTCTAAAAAAAGAGTGGTAAACTGGAGTGAAAAGAATAACGTGGTCGCCTGGTTCACTGAATGTTTCAATACATATAGCTGCACCATTAACCAAGCCATGTGTGCTAAAAACCCATTCAGTATCTAATTCCCAATTATGGCGGTTTTTCATCCACCATTTTATTGCCTGTTTGTAAGTTGTGTCATCTCCGTAGTAACCATAAATACCATGTTCTGATAAATCCTGAACTGCTTTTTGTACGCATTCAGGTGGTCGAAAATCCATA
>CAJWNW010000151.1 GCA_913044085.1 uncultured Flavobacteriaceae bacterium
TAACTCAACAGCAGGAACACCAAATTTGGGATGTATGTCAACTGGTATCCCCCTACCATCATCATCAATAGAAATGGATCCATCTACATGTAATGAAATGACAATTTTATTACAAAAACCGGCAAGGTGTTCGTCGATTGAATTATCAAGAACCTCGAAAACACAATGATGTAGACCTCTTTCATCGGGATCTCCGATGTACATTCCTGGTCTTTTTCTTACAGCTTCAAGTCCTTCTAACTTGTCAATTTGAGCAGCATCATATTCTTGACTTCCTGCTGTAACTTCGGATTCAGCAACTTCGTTATTAATTTCTTCTTCAGACATTTAATATTAATTAAATTCTTAGTTCTTATTGGGGTTTAAATAAAGAGTCTATTAGACACGTTATTGTATTCCGGTTGCTATAAAATAAGCAATACTTTCGACCTTAATTGTTTGGTATTTTATATATACATAAACTTGTGTAACTCACTTACTTTGTATGGGTTGTGAAATCTTGAACTTTTGTATAACTATTAATTCATTTACGGTTTAACTATTTGGGACAAATGAAGACAAAAAAATCACATAATTCATTAAAAATAATTATTTAAATTATATTAATATTTAAAGGATATATAATTATTTGATTACATTTTATCGAAGTTGCAGTAAACGTTAGTTTGATTAAATTTTAACTAATGGTAACAACGAAAAATACCGCCAATCTTAAAGATCAAATTCTTGATCTTAAAAAGCAAAGAAATGCGGTTCTCCTAGTTCACAACTATCAGGTTGGTGAGATACAGGACATGGCTGATTATGTCGGTGATTCACTAGGACTTGCTTATCAAGCCAAAGAAACAGATGCCGATACGATTGTTTTTTGCGGAGTTCATTTTATGGCAGAAACTGCCAAAATTGTTAACCCCCAAAAGACAGTTATTTTACCTGATGTAAATGCAGGTTGTTCTTTAGAGCAATCATGCAGTGGAGATCAATTAGAATCATTTTTGAAAGAAAACGAGGAAAAGGATTATTACGTAATAGCATACATCAATTGCAGTGCTCATGTGAAAGCATTATCAGATTGCATATGTACAAGTGGTAATGCACTTAAAATTGTTGATGCAGCACCAAAGGATAGACCTATTCTTTTTGTGCCAGATCAGAACCTAGGATCTTGGGTTATGGAACAAACAGGGAGAAAGATGGATCTCTGGCAAGGCTCTTGTTATGTTCATGTTGAGTACACCAGAGAAAGTATTTTAAAAATAAGGGAAGAATATCCAGATGCCATCTTGGTATCACATCCAGAATGCACCTATGCTGTTAGAATGCTCTCAGATGAAGTCTGCTCAACAGAGAAAATGATTGGATATTCCAGAGATTCAAAGTCCAAAAATATTATCATAGCAACTGAAAATGGCATGTTACACCGTTTAAGGAATGAGGTTCCTGATAAAAATTTTATTCCAGCACCGACACAAAACTGTGCTTGTTCAGAATGTCGTTTCATGAAAATGAACACACTGGAAAAACTCAGAGATTGTCTTTTAAATTTAAGTCCAGAGGTTGTGCTTCAAGAAGAAATTAGAGTAAAGGCGGCTGCACCTATTCAGAGAATGCTTGAGCTTAGCAGTTAACATTTCTTGTTATTCCTTTTGTCGTATTTAATCAGGAATATACATATCAAAACGATCGATATATCAATTAAAATTTGAATTTGAACACTTGTGTTAAGTCCTAAGCATCCACAATTGATATCTATGTTTCTAGCCAATAATGATACTAAAGAAGCAATAAATATAATAAGTGTCAGGCATGATATGAATAGTGCCCCATGATATAAAAATCTAATAAGGATAGCGGTGCCAAGTATAATTTCTAATGGAGGCAGTGTTATTGCAATTAGAGCCACCCAGGGATCATTTAGTATTTTGTAATTTCTAATACTTAGCTCAAATGATTGTAAGTCATTTATTTTTAAAAACCCCGCATAAAAAAATATTCCTCCGACAATTATTCGAAATAATAACTCAATCGGATCAACACGATTTTCTAACCACCCTGGTAGTTTTTTTATCAATCAAAACATAAAAATAAATTACGAAATAAATTCAATAATTTTGCTACCCATTTCAGCTGTATTCACCCTAGTAGTGCCAGGATCGTTCGTATATATATCACCGGTGCGGTAGCCCTCATCAATAGTTCTCCGTACGGCATTATCGATTGAATCAGCCGCTTCAATTAAACCTAATGAATATCGAAGCATTAAAGAGGCTGATAAAATCTGAGCACATGGATTGGCGATGCCCTGCCCGGCAATGTCAGGAGCAGTTCCTCCACTAGGCTCGTACATTCCAAAATATAATCCATTACCAGTTGATTGGCCAAGGCTTGCGCTAGCTAACATACCAAGAGATCCTGCAATCATCGCCATTTCGTCACTAAGTATATCGCCAAATAAATTTGGAGCCAGAATAACATCAAATTCCTTTGGTCTTCGAATTAATTGCATTGCTGCATTATCAACATATAAATGGTCCAATTTAACATCAGGATATTGAAGAGATACCTTTTCAACGATTTCTCTCCATA
>CAJWNW010000152.1 GCA_913044085.1 uncultured Flavobacteriaceae bacterium
CTAAAGGGGTAGAAGAGCAAACCGAAAAACTAGTGAAGGTGTGCCGCATGCGGAATATCCCAATTATTGTATTTATCAATAAATTAGACCGTGAGGGAAAAGATGCTTTTGATCTTTTGGACGAAATTGAACAGAAATTAGGACTAAAAGTCACGCCTTTAAGTTTTCCAATTGGAATGGGTTATGATTTTAAAGGGATTTACAACTTATGGGAGAAAAATATCAATCTATTTGCTGGAGACAGTAAAAAAAACATTAGCGATACGGTTGAAATTTCAGATTTAAATGATTCAAAACTTAATGCCCTCATTGGTGATTCTGCTGCAGAAACACTCAGAGATGAAATTGAATTGGTTGAAGGTATTTATCCAAAATTTAACTTAGAAAACTACCAAGAAGGGGATTTGCAACCTGTATTTTTTGGATCCGCGCTCAATAATTTTGGTGTCAAAGAATTATTAGATTGTTTTATAAACATTGCACCCATGCCCCGGCCTAAGGCCAGTGAAGAGCGTTTGGTAAACCCTGAAGAAGAAAAATTCTCCGGTTTTGTCTTTAAAATTCATGCCAATATGGATCCCAAACACCGCGATCGATTAGCCTTTATCAAAATTGTTTCAGGAACTTTCAAACGCAATACGCCCTATTTACACGTCCGTAGCAACAAAAAATTAAAATTTTCAAGTCCCAATGCTTTTTTTGCTGAAAAAAAGGCAATAGTAGACATTTCATACCCTGGCGATATTGTGGGGCTTCACGATACAGGGAATTTTAAAATTGGTGATACACTTTCTGAGGGTGAAATCTTAAATTACAAAGGAATTCCAAGTTTCTCACCAGAGCATTTTAGATACATTAACAACGCAGACCCTATGAAGTCCAAACAACTATTCAAAGGGATTGATCAATTGATGGACGAAGGTGTTGCACAGTTATTTACCTTGGACCTGAACGGTCGTAAAGTTATTGGAACCGTAGGCGCTCTACAATATGAAGTCATTCAGTACCGCTTAGAGCATGAATATGGCGCTAAATGTAGCTATGAAAATTTAAATGTCCACAAAGCGGCTTGGGTAGAACCTAAAAACACTAAAAGTGAAGAGTTTAGTGAATTTAAACGGGTTAAGCAACGCTTTTTGGCAAAGGATAAACAAGGGCAATTGGTGTTTTTAGCCGATTCAAAATTCTCATTGCAAATGACCGAACAAAAATACCCATCTATTAAATTTCATTTGACCTCAGAATTTTAATTAAAGTATTTAAACTATAAAATCCCGCTGTATTAAAAGCGGGATTTTTTAGTTATGCCTGACCTGTGGGTCCAAAGTTAAGTGGCATGGGCGGCTGCTCGTAATCTTTAATCTCACCATGCGCCTGCTCAAAGCGTTTGACATTGTCATTTAAGGCTTTGGTAAGTCGTTTGGCATGCTGTGGCGTCAAAATAATTCGCGACTTAACTTTGCTTTTTGGCACCCCTGGCATGATATTTACAAAGTCGACTACAAACTCAGAAACAGAATGGTTTATAATCGCTAGATTAGAATAAGTGCCTTCGGCGACAGATGCATCGAGCTCGATATTAATTTGACCTTTTTGACCCTTCTTTGTTTCGCTCATTACCTATAAATTGTAGGATTGTTTTCTTCTTTGGCTTTCATCAAACTTTCCAATTCTTCACTAGAGCCAACAATCATATTGTCATATTTACGAAGGCCTGTACCAGCAGGAATTCTATGCCCAACAATCACATTTTCTTTAAGACCTTCTAAAGCGTCTACCTTTCCATTTACAGCAGCTTCGTTTAATACTTTGGTTGTCTCTTGGAAAGAAGCCGCAGAAATGAAGGACTTGGTTTGTAAGGAAGCACGTGTAATTCCTTGCAGAATTGGAGTGGCTGTTGCTGGCCGTGCATCGCGTGCCGACACTAGGGTTTTATCCTCGCGTGTTAAAATGGAATTTTCATCTCTAAGCTCACGAGCTGTAACAATTTGGCCCGCTTTGAGCGTGGAAGAATCTCCAGCATCCTCAATGACTTTTTTACCAAAAATATCATCATTTTCGTCAATGAAATCGGATTTGTGAACCAATTGATTTTCTAGGAAAATAGTATCACCAGAATCTTGAATTCTAACTTTTCGCATCATTTGACGCACCACCACTTCAAAGTGTTTGTCATTAATTTTAACCCCTTGCAGACGGTATACCTCTTGAACTTCGTTCACCAAGTATTGTTGTACTGCAGATGGGCCTTTAATGTTGAGTATGTCATTTGGTGTAACAGAGCCGTCAGACAATGGCATCCCAGCTTTTACAAAGTCATTTTCCTGTACCAAAATTTGATTAGACAACTTGACCAAGTATTTCTTGATAGCACCTGTCTTTGATTCGATGATAATTTCTCTATTACCCCGCTTGATTTTACCAAATGAAACCACCCCATCAATCTCACTAACCACTGCTGGGTTAGAAGGATTACGTGCTTCAAAAAGTTCTGTTACACGTGGCAGACCTCCTGTGATATCACCGGCTTTGGAAGACTTACGTGGTATTTTCACTAAAATCTTACCAATGGCAATTTT
>CAJWNW010000153.1 GCA_913044085.1 uncultured Flavobacteriaceae bacterium
TTATAATAAAAATTATAATTACATATAATGTAAAATTGTTGACGTTCACAGTTGTTAAGAATTTAACTGTTTTTTACGCTAATCTCTTTATTTATATACTTTTTTTTAATATTTAGCCATTTTTTCGTCCTATTTTGAATAAATGCCTCCATTTTAACAAATTATCATATCATAAATTATTATTTCACTCTACATATATTTTGTTTTTTAACTTTTCCTTCAATTTTTCACCCTTTTTTGCACATTTCTATACTTTTTACTCCTTTTTTGTTGTTTTTTGTTAAAAAAGTTGTGATTTTTGACACATTAATCAATAATTATGAAAATAAAAGAGATTCAAAACCTTATTAAGTTTGTTGCTAAATCAGGTGCTAGTGAAGTTAAGTTAGAGATGGAAGACGTAAAAATCACCATTAAGACTAATGATGGTTCAACACCTGTTGTTGTTCAAGAACCTGTAATTCTTCCACAGCAAAATGTCATTCACTCTCAGCCCCTGCCAACACCAAACACCGAACCCGCTATAACACCCCCCGAACCTATAGAGGATTCTAATTACATTACAATTAAATCTCCAATCATAGGAACTTTTTATCGCAAACCATCACCCGATAAACCTAATTTTGTTGAGGTAGGTGATTCAATCACCCAAGGTTCAGTTCTTTGTGTTATTGAGGCAATGAAGCTCTTCAACGATATAGAGTCTGAAGTTTCTGGGAAAATTATAAAAATCTTAGTTGACGACTCTAGTCCTGTTGAATTCGACCAGCCACTTTTTTTAGTTGATCCCTCTTAAAAATTCAAAGAATTATGTTTAAAAAGATTTTAATTGCCAACCGAGGCGAAATAGCCCTACGTGTGATCAGAACATGTAAAGAAATGGGAATTCAAACTGTTGCAGTTTACTCAACAGCAGATGCTGAAAGCATTCATGTTAAATTTGCAGATGAAGCTGTTTGTATCGGTCCTGCTCCAAGTTTTGATTCATATTTAAAAATCTCCAATATTATAGCTGCTGCAGAAATTACAAATGCTGATGCTATTCACCCTGGTTATGGCTTTCTTTCAGAAAATGCAAAATTTTCAAAAATTTGTCAAGAGCACGGAATTAAGTTTATCGGGGCATCCCCCGAGATGATCAACAAAATGGGAGATAAAGCCACAGCTAAAGCAACAATGATTGAAGCAGGCGTTCCATGTGTACCCGGAAGTGAGGGTATAATCGAATCATTCAGTCACTGTAAAAAATTAGCAAAACAGGTCGGCTATCCGGTTATGTTAAAAGCTAGTGCGGGTGGTGGAGGAAAAGGAATGCGTGCTGTATGGAAAGAATCAGACCTAGAAGATGCTTGGAATTCTGCTCGAGTTGAATCAAAAGCTGCATTTGCAAATGACGATATGTACATGGAAAAACTAATTGAGGAGCCAAGACATATAGAGATTCAAATTGTGGGCGACTCAAAGGGTCGTGCATGTCACCTTTCTGAAAGAGACTGCTCTATTCAAAGAAGACATCAAAAACTTACTGAAGAAGTACCATCTCCGTTTATGACCGATAAGTTGAGAGAGGACATGGGTAAAGCCGCAGTAAAAGCTGCTGAATATATAAAATATGAAGGGGTAGGAACAGTAGAATTTTTAGTTGATAAAAACAGAAAGTTCTATTTTATGGAAATGAATACACGAATTCAAGTTGAACATCCAATTACTGAACAAGTAATTGATTATGATCTAATTAGAGAGCAGATTATGGTAGCTTCTGGTGTAAAAATTTCTGGCAAAAATTATTTGCCTCAACTTCACTCCATTGAGTGCAGGATTAATGCTGAAGATCCTCTCAATGATTTTAGGCCTTCGCCTGGAAAAATTACTAATTTACACCTTCCTGGTGGCCACGGCATTAGAATTGATACTCATGTATATTCAGGGTATACCATACCTCCAAACTATGATTCAATGATTGCAAAATTAATAACAACGGCTCAGACAAGAGAAGAAGCAATTGATAAAATGAAAAGAGCACTTGATGAATTTGTGATTGAAGGTATTAAAACAACTATTCCATTTCACAGAAAATTAATGGACAGCCAGGCTTATATCGAAGGTAATTATACCACTAAGTTTATGGAAGATTTTTCAATGGAAGATTAATATGAAGAAAATAATTGTTTTGGGTTGTGGCCTTGTTGGGCGAGTTATGGCGGAAGATCTTTCCCAAACACATTCGGTTACTTCGGTTGACATATCTCAAAAAAATTTAGACAACTTAAAATCAGAATCAATATCTAAAATTTGTAAAGATGTTTCGGATTCAGCTGTCTTAAACGAAATCATAAAAGATTGTGATTTGGTTGTTGGCGCTCTCCCGGGTTTTATGGGATACGAAACCATGAAAAGAGTTATAATGGCCAAGAAAAATATAGTTGATATTTCTTTTTACCCAGAAGACCCTTTTGGACTAGACAAATTGGCAAAAGACAATAATGTTATTGCGGTTATGGATTGTGGTGTAGCCCCCGGAATGGGGAATATAATTTTTGCACATCACGATAAGATGATGCAAATATCAGACT
>CAJWNW010000154.1 GCA_913044085.1 uncultured Flavobacteriaceae bacterium
TAAAACTTTTAAAAAACCATCAGACATAAATTTAACTTTGTTTATTTTTAATACAGGGATTACGGCACTTGGAGAAGATGTGTTTTCTAGTTGTGGACTTTTTTCCCATCCGCAATCTAATTCTAAAATTTGTACTATTGAACCGCTAATTTCCTTTGGTGGATAATCTTTAATCGAGGAAGTTTGGCTTATGGATTCATTTTTTGTTTTTAAATACTTTAAACTGATTACAGGTGCTGAAGCTAAACATATTAAAATTACTATTGATGAATATATTTTAGAGCTAAGACGAATTTTCTTTTTGTTTATGGATTGAACCGGATTTGTTGAATCGGAATTTTCATTCATTTTCAAGTCAATTGATCGATCATTATCTGGAACTTTTTCGCTCATAAATCAGAATTTTAATGTGAGTATATGCTAATTCTTAGATGCTATTTGTACATTTGCTATTATTTTTAGGAAAATATATATTGCTTATAACACTATTAATATAATTTATACGTTTTATTCCAGTATTTCCCAAATTTTAGATAATGGCTGACAAAGAAAACCGCTACGAAGATAATACTCAAGGACAATATTACGTTGATGACCAATGCATTGACTGCGATTTATGCAGAGAGACGGCGCCTGACAACTACACCAGGCAAGAGGAAGGTGGTTATTCATATGTATACAAACAGCCCGAAAATGACGAGGAGAAAGAACTTTGCGAGGAAGCCCTAGAGGGTTGTCCTGTTGAAGCCATTGGCGATGATGGGCAATAGAAATATTTGAATGCCGAGAAAAGTAAGCTCTCTCAAAGTACACTTAAAGAATAAACTTCTTGAAGAGTGGAGAGGATTACCTGTACCAAGAAAGACTAAACCAGTTAAGTCACTTTCTAATGAACTTGGTAGTGCTCTTAATTTGCTTGGAGTCGGTTCGTCAATTACTGAATCTGATATCATGAGCGCCTGGCATGAAATGATGCCCAAAGTGATTTCTGAAAATACTAGACCTACAGCATTTCAAAATGGGTATATTGAAATTAGCGTTTTACAACCATCTATTTTATATACTTTGGATCGACAAATGAAAATGGATATAATAAAGAAATTCCAAAGCGTTTTCGGTAAATCTAATTTAAAAGGTGTAAATTTTCGTCTTGGTTAGACTTTTTCTTAAGGGTGAATAGATTCAAGAACTATATTTTTGATTGGTCCGGTACATTAGTTGATGATCTTGGGCCTGTGCTTGATTCAACCAACAGAATTTTCAATTATTACGGAAAAGACTCATTTACGAGAGACGAGTTTTGTTCCGAATTCTGTCTGCCATTTAAAAATTTTTATGACAAGTTTTTGCCCGAGGTGCCAATGTCAGAATTGGAATTGTTATACACAAAATTTTTTAATCAATCGGATGAGAATGTTTTTTTGCTTCCTGGCGCTAAAGAAATACTTTGTGAATGCAGGAATTTGGGATTCAAAACTTATTTGCTGAGTTCAATAAAAAAACAACACTTTGAGGCTCAATCAGCTGAACTTGGATTGTCAGACTTTTTCGATTTTGCATACACAGAAGCTCTTGATAAAAGAGATTGGATAACAATGCTCTTGAAAGATAATAATATTGCGCGTGAGGAAACGCTATTTATTGGTGATATGCAGCATGATATAGAAACTGCTAGGCATGCTGGAGTTTTCTCTGTTGGAGTGCTGACAGGTTACAACTCAAAAGAAATGATTGAGGTTAGTAAGCCGGATCTTATAGTTAATGATTTATTTGAACTGTTGGATAATATTGTCAATAAGACCTAATCTTATGAAAGAGAGTTATATTGAAATTGTAGGGCTAAAAGTAGATACCATTATTGGGGTCCCTGAGGAGGAAAGAGATTCGCCTCAAAGTGTAAGTATTGATTTGAAATTCAAACCATATAAAGGGCTAAAAAATTTGGGCGACAATATTGAACATACAGTAGACTATTATTTAGTTACTCAAATTATAAAAAAAATATGTGCTTCAGGTCAGAGAAAACTAATAGAAACTTTAGCCGAAGATATCATTGGTCAGCTAAAAAAAGATTTTGACATAGAAGAAATAGATTTACGGATAAAAAAATTTATTTTACCTGAAACAGAATTCGTTTCTGTTGTGATGAGTGATTAATTCAATGAGTCAATAAGATCAAAAAAGCTTGCTTCGCTCAAAATGTCAATATTTAGAGTTTCTGCCTTATTGAGTTTTGATCCAGCTTTGTTTCCGGCTAGTAAATAGTCTGTATTTTTGCTTACGCTATTTAGTACTCTTCCACCTAATGCTTCGATTGTTTTTTTGTAGTGTTCCCTTGGCTTCGTTAATGTTCCCGTTATAACCCATGATGATCCATTTAATCGCTTGTCATCGTTCGCATCATTCGAATTTATTGGGTTATAATTATTAGATTTTGGTTCAATGTTATGTTTATTAAGTTCTTCCAGTGTGGTTTTTCCATTATCTGAATTGAAGAAGGCTATCAAAGATTTACATGCAACTCCTCCAAGTTCAGAGGCAATGTTGTAGGGCTCTAAG
>CAJWNW010000155.1 GCA_913044085.1 uncultured Flavobacteriaceae bacterium
CACCTAATGGTAAATAAATTAATCGGTCTTCAGTCATAAACTCTTTATACTTTTATTATTATAATCAAAAATTAGTCGAAGGCCTTGCATAGTTAAGTTTTCCTCAACGTTATCAAATAGAAGTTCTGTTGATTGAAGCAATGGAGCTAATCCACCTGTAGCAATAATTTTCATTCCTTCTTTTTTTTCTTCTTTAATTTTTCTACAAATTTCTTTGACCAAACCGATATAGCCCCAAAAAACTCCAGACTGCATACAGGAAATTGTATTTTTTCCTATAACCTCTTTTGGTTTTGCGATGTCAACGTGGGGAAGCGCAGCTGCCATTTGATGCAATGCTTGGAGCGATAAATTGACACCTGGTGCTATCACTCCACCGATATAGGCACCATCATGGTCAACTACATCAAAAGTGGTGGCAGTACCAAAATCAACAATTATCAAGTTTCCACCAAAAAGATTATAACCTGCAACTGAATTTACAATTCTATCTGGACCAACAGCTGTTCCTGCCTCAACTCTGACATCTATCGGTATTTTACAATCAGACTTCCCAACAACAAAGGGTCGTGTTTTGAAATAACGATCAGATAAAATCCTTAAGTTAAATACCACTCGGGGAACCGTAGACGAAATAATTACGTCCGTTATATCAACTTTAATATTTTGTAACGACATTAATGTTGATAACCATACGAAATATTGATCAGCAGTTCTTTGATGATCAGTGGCTGTTCGCCAGGTTGAAACAAATCTGGTTCCATCCCAAATTGAAAAAATTGTATTTGTATTTCCACAATCAATGGTAAGTAGCATTATATTCTACCCATTACTTAAAAAAAATTTCAGCTGCGGCAATTTTCTTTTTTTCACCGTTATTTATAATAATCAACTGCCCTTTTTCATCGATGGAGTCAAATTTGCCTTGATATTCAAAAACTGGTGTCCGAGCTGTTATTTTTGCCCCCAGTTTAGCGGCACGGCTCATCCAAATCTCACGTATTTTCGAAAATCCCATTGTTCTAAATTGATTTTCTCGCAAAACATAATGATGGGCAATCAACTCAGAAAAGTTTAGTGGATCCAACTTAATACCAGTCTCATCAAATATAGAACCTGGTTCTGTCGTAATTTCGTGAGCTTCACTGAGCTTTGGAGTAGATAAGAGATTAATACCTATTCCAATCACTAAAGCTGTCACGTGACGAAGCTTCTTTGTCTCTAACAAAATTCCACATATTTTCTTACCGTTTAAAAGAATATCATTAGGCCATTTGATCGTAAGTGCATGCTCATTACCTATTTTTTCATCGATGGCATCAAAAACTGATACGGCCGTGACAAAGGACCTTAAGGCTAATGTCTGTAAGTCCTCATCTATTTTAATTAAGATTGATCCAGAAAAATTCCCAAAAGGGTCAACCCAAAAACGATCAATGCGACCACGCCCATTTGTCTGCTTTTTAGCAACAATAAAAGTCGGCTTATCAGTAAAATTTGCGAGTTTTAAAGCCTCAGAGTTTGTACTCGCCGCTTCATCTAGATAAATATAATCAAATTCCATATTTATTTTAATTTAACAACGATGATGCCGCAGCCTTTGCCATCTCTTCAATACCAAATAAACTTACAACACCAAAAACCATTATGGCAGCAGATACTGTCCATATCGTTTTCAAAATTGGAGTTTTTGAACTGTCTAAGGGAGTTTCTGGTGTTTCTCCAAAGTAAATAAAATAAACAATTCTCAAGTAATAAAAAGCACCAACCACGGAGGCAAGCACTCCCAGAATTGCCAAATAAGTTAAATCTGCATTTATAGCTGCTCTTAGTACCTCGAACTTTGCAAAAAATCCTAACATAGGTGGAATTCCAGCCAGACTGAAAAGTAAAATTAACAGAGCAACTGCTTTGCCAGGGTCCGTTACGGAAATCATTTTTAAGGAAGCAATTTCTGTCACAGACTGCCCATCTCTTTGCATAGACATCAATATCGCAAAAACACCAATAGACATGGTTATGTAAATCGTCATGTACTCTAAAACTGATTGGACCCCAAACTCAGTACCTGCAGCCAAACCAATGAGAGCATAGCCCATATGAGCTATCGACGAGTAAGCTAATAGCCGTTTCAAATCAGTTTGGCCAATTGCAGCGAAGCCGCCCAGAAACATTGACAATATAGAGAGTAACACAATTATTTGCTGCCAATCACCCAAAATATTTCCAAAGGCATCGTACATTACCCGCATAAACAAACAAATCGCAGCCATTTTAGGAACCGTTGCCAAAAAGGCTGTTACAGGAGTTGGTGCACCCTCGTAAACATCAGGCGTCCACATATGGAAAGGCACTGCCGAAACTTTAAATGCTAACCCTGCAATAACCAATGCTAAACCAAACATTAAGCCTAAGGATGGAGAATTAGCATTTACGTTTTCAAGTATACCACTAAATAATGTTGTTCCCGAATAACCATATG
>CAJWNW010000156.1 GCA_913044085.1 uncultured Flavobacteriaceae bacterium
AAAGTCTATCGACATTTCCATTCAAGGAAACAAAGTCATTGTCAGAGATTATGGACGTGGGATTCCATTGGGTAAGGTAGTCGATGTCGTTTCTAAAATGAATACAGGTGGAAAATACGACTCCAGAGCATTTAAAAAATCGGTCGGTTTGAATGGCGTTGGTACTAAAGCCGTTAATGCACTTTCAAATTATTTTCGGGTTGAATCGACTCGGGAAGGCAAATCAGCCTCAGCGGAATTTGAATTGGGCGTTTTAAAGAACCAAGACCAATTAGATGACACCTCCAGACGCAAGGGTACCAAAGTCTCATTTATACCTGATCCTGAAATTTTTAAAAATTATAAGTACAGAAGTGAGTATGTCGCACGCATGCTTAAAAACTATGTTTATTTAAACCCCGGGCTCACCATTACCTTTAACGGTGAAAAATTCTTTAGTGAAAATGGCCTTAAAGACCTTTTGGAAGACAATTCCAAAGCAGAAGACCGGCTGTATCCAACCATTCATATCAAAGGCAACGACATCGAAGTTGCGCTGACTCACAGTAAAACACAATACAGCGAAGAATACCATTCCTTTGTCAATGGACAAAATACGACGCAAGGGGGGACCCATCTCGCCGCCTTTCGTGAAGCTTATGTAAAAACCATTAGAGATTATTTTGGCAAAAACTACGATGCTTCTGATATTCGTAAATCTATTATATCAGCTATCGCAATTAAAGTGATGGAGCCTGTTTTTGAAAGCCAAACAAAAACCAAATTAGGGTCCACCGAAATGGGGGGTGGCCTTCCTACAGTCCGAACGTTTATTAATGATTTTGTAAAAACGCAATTGGACAATTATCTACATAAAAATACCAATGCTGCTGAGGCCATTCAACGAAAAATTTTACAAGCAGAGCGGGAACGAAAAGAACTGTCTGGTATTCGTAAAATCGCGAAGGAACGTGCTAAAAAAGCCAGCCTACACAATAAAAAATTGCGCGACTGTCGCGTGCATTTTGGTGACACCAAAAATAATCGGAATTTAGAAACAACCCTTTTTATCACAGAAGGAGATTCTGCTTCTGGAAGCATTACTAAGTCTAGAGATGTAAATACACAAGCTGTTTTTAGTTTAAAAGGGAAGCCGCTCAATTGTTATGGATTGACCAAAAAAATTGTTTACGAAAACGAAGAATTCAACTTGCTACAAGCAGCACTTAACATTGAAGAGTCTATCGAAGATTTGCGATATAACAACATTGTTATTGCGACTGATGCCGATGTAGATGGAATGCATATACGCTTGCTTTTGATTACCTTTTTTCTTCAATTTTTCCCTGAAGTCATCAAAGAGGGGCATCTTTTCATCCTACAAACACCACTTTTTAGAGTTCGGAATAAAAAGGAAACCATTTACTGTTACTCGGAAGAAGAACGCATTTACGCCATTGATAAATTAAAGCCAAAGCCTGAAATTACACGCTTTAAAGGTTTGGGAGAAATCTCTCCCAATGAATTCCAGCATTTTATTGGAGATGATATCCGATTAGACCCAGTGATGTTAGATGCAGAAACAACGATTGAAGAAATGCTTTCATTTTACATGGGTAAAAACACACCAGATCGCCAAAAATTCATCATTAATAACCTTAAAGTTGAACTCGATTTGATCGCTACCGAAAAGCCCTCATAAATGCTAGAACCAGAAGACAATATCTCTAACGAAAACATTCAAAGTGAAGAAACCATTACCCGGGTCACTGGAATGTATAAAGATTGGTTTTTAGATTATGCTTCCTATGTTATTCTGGAACGGGCCGTTCCAGCCATAGAGGATGGTTTTAAGCCTGTTCAACGGCGTATTCTCCAATCCATGAAAGATTTGGATGATGGCCGTTACAATAAAGTCGCGAACATTGTTGGACACACCATGCAATACCATCCACATGGCGATGCCAGTATTGCTGATGCCATGGTACAGATTGGTCAAAAAGATTTGCTCATTGACACCCAGGGGAACTGGGGAAATATTTTAACAGGGGACCGTGCGGCTGCATCTAGATACATTGAAGCGCGCTTGTCAAAGTTTGCATTGGATGTGGTTTTTAATCCAAAAACTACAGAATGGCAAGCCTCCTATGATGGTCGCCGTAAAGAACCTGTAAATTTACCAGTCAAATTTCCTTTGCTTTTAGCCCAAGGTGCAGAAGGCATCGCAGTTGGTTTGTCTACCAAGGTAATGCCGCATAATTTTATAGAACTCATTGAGGCTTCCATCAAACACCTCTCCGGAAAACGTTTTACCATACTTCCTGATTTTGCCACTGGGGGTATTGCAGATTTCACCAATTACAATGATGGCCTAAGAGGGGGTAAAGTTCGATGTAGGGCCCGCATCAGTCAGTTGAATAAAAATACCCTTGTGATTACAGAAGTACCGTTTGGGACCACCACTTCTTCTTTGATTGATTCTATTTTAAAAGCCAACGA
>CAJWNW010000157.1 GCA_913044085.1 uncultured Flavobacteriaceae bacterium
AAATATTCTTGCAATAAAACCCAATTCATGGCAAAGCTAATGTTAACTTAGTATTAATTTAAAATTAATAATCGCATCATTTTTTTTAGTTTATGTTATAATCTATATATTTACTTTAATTGTTTTCATTTATATGAATAATAAAAAAATTAAAATATTGCTTGTCGATGATGAGCCGGATATTTTAGAAATTATTAGCTACAATTTAACAGCCCAAGGTTACACTGTTTTTACAGCCAATAATGGTCAAGAAGCCATTGATAAAGCCAAGAAAGAAAAACCTAACCTTATCATTTTGGATGTGATGATGCCTGAAATGGACGGCATTGAAGCTTGTGAACAAATTAGAAAAATTCCTGAACTTGAAAATACGCTTATCACTTTTCTAACAGCAAGAGGTGAAGATTATTCTCACGTTTCTGGTTTTGAGGCTGGGGCCGATGACTACATTACAAAACCCATTAAGCCCAAAGTTTTGATTAGTAAAATTAAATCTTTGCTCAGGCGTTTAATAACCCGAAGAGATTCAATTTCAGACATTCCCATTGTTTTAGATGGTCTTACTATTGATAGAGAAGCCTATAAAATCAACCATAAAGGCCAAGATATGGTTTTACCAAGAAAAGAATTTGAATTGCTATATTTGTTGGCATCCAGGCCTGGGAAAGTTTTTAAACGGGAAGTTATCTTGGAAAAAATATGGGGTAGCGAAGTTATTGTTGGAGCGCGCACCATTGATGTTCATGTAAGGAAACTGCGTGAAAAATTAGGTGACTCTAAATTTGAAACTATTAAAGGCGTTGGTTATAAGTTTCAGAATCAATGAGCTCATTTTCAAAAAAGTCATATGCTTTTGCAATCATTACTGCACTGCTAACATCTATTGTCTTAACACTCACTCTGAGTGTTTTTTTGTATTTCAAAAACAGTTTTGATATCAAAATTTCTATGGGTTTTTTAGGCATCACATTCATCGTGTTATTTTTAATTTTTCAGTATAGTATTAGAAAATATATTTTTAAGCGCGTCGAAAAAATATATAAGGATATTATGATTTTAGAATCCAAAACCAGTCCTGTACAAAATGTTCCTATTTCTGCAGATATGGACTTTCTAACTAGTGAAATTAGCAAGTACGCCAAATTAAAAAAACAAGAAGTTCAGTCGTTTCAAGCAAGAGAAGAATTTAGAAAAGAGTTTGTAGGAAATGTAGCTCACGAATTAAAAACACCATTATTTACGGTTCAGGGGTACATTTCCACTCTACTGGATGGCGCGATGAGCGATACAGAAGTTTTAAAGAAATATTTAAAAAGAGCAGATAAGGGGGTTGAACGCTTGATATACATCGTTCAGGATTTGGACATGATAACAAAAATTGAATTTGGTGAATCAAAATTAAAAACTTCAAATTTTGACGTTTTAGAGTTGATTCACAATGTCTTCGAAGAATTAGAGATGAAGGCCAAAAAGAAAAAAATTACATTATCGCTTGAAAATTCTGAACAAACGAAATTAATAGTCCATGCAGACCGTGAGCGCATTCAACAAGTTTTAACCAATCTCGTTGTAAATTCCATCAAATACGGACATATTAATGGAACCACAGAGATTAGCGTTGAAAAACTTGGAGATTATAAAATAGTAGTTCGTGTAACGGACAATGGCGAAGGTATTGAAAATCAGCACATTTCTCGATTATTTGAACGTTTTTACCGCGTTGATAAAAGTGGTGCTCGAAGTGAGGGGGGATCTGGTTTGGGCTTATCTATTGTAAAACATATCATTGACGCCCATCAGGAAAATATTTTTGTAGACAGTAAATTCGGAATAGGTAGTGAATTTTCATTCACCTTGCCATTAGAAATTAATTAATCACTTTGCTTTGTGTATTTTTGCACAAAACAACCTGTTTTGGGAAGTAAGAATAAATTAAAACGGTTTAAAGAAAACGAAACATTCCCCAATGTTTTCCAACCCACGCGCGAAACACTTATTGAAAATAAATTTCCCTTGAAAGGGCAGTGGTGTGTTGGCTTTTTTAAAAATAACCAGCCATTGGTGTTAGAATTGGGATGTGGAAAAGGAGAGTATACTGTTGGATTGGCCGAAAGAGACCCAAATAAGAATTACATTGGCATTGACATTAAAGGGGCCCGTTTCTGGCGAGGCGCCAAGACATCCCAAGAAAATAAATTGTCCAATGTAGCATTTGTGCGTGCCCAAATAGAACTCATTGAGGGACTTTTTGAAGTCAGTGAAGTTGATGAAATTTGGATAACATTTCCAGACCCTCAAATTAAATACAAACGCAGCAAGCATCGCTTGACCAATCCTGCATTTTTAAATCGCTATAAGCATGTTCTAAAAGCTGATGGAGTTGTACATCTCAAAACAGACAGTGAATACATGCACGGCTATACTTTGGGCTTGCTCGAAGGGCTTGGCTACGAA
>CAJWNW010000158.1 GCA_913044085.1 uncultured Flavobacteriaceae bacterium
TGGCTCTTCTTGTAGTAATCGAATCAAAGGTGAAGGTTTGAACCCAGGTGGTATCTTGTGAAAAAGATTGAAAGCTAAAGCAGAAAATTAATGATACTAGGAAACCTAAAAATCGTTTGGGATGCATAGACTTGTTTTTTACCAAAAATAATCAAAAAGCACCTGATTAAAAATCTCAAAAATAAGAATTTAAAAAACCTCCATTAAGAAAAATGAATGTTCTATTTTGCAAACAATTCTAGGGCCAAAGACAAACGCTCCCTTATTTTTGTTCTGTCAATTATAAAATCTAAGAATCCATGGTCTAAGAGAAATTCGGCCGTCTGAAATCCCTCCGGAAGGTCGCGCCCAATTGTTTCTTTAACAACTCTTGGACCCGCAAACGCAATAAGTGCGCCAGGCTCAGCAACATTTATATCTCCGAGCATCGCAAAAGAAGCAGTTACCCCACCAGTAGTTGGGTCGGTCAGATATGAAACGTAGGGTAACCCAGCATCCGCGAGCTGTCCCAACTTTCCAGAAATCTTAGCCATCTGCATTAACGAGAAACCAGCCTCCATCATTCTCGCGCCACCAGATTTAGAGATAATAATAATAGGACATTTGAGCTTTATTGCTTCATCAATAGCACGCGCCACTTTTTCACCCATAACAGACCCCATGGAACCTCCAATGAAACCAAAATCCATTGCAGCAACCACCAGATCGTGCTTATTTAGTTTTCCCTTAGCTGTTCTTATGGCATCTGTCAATCCCGTTTTACCTTGTGTAGTTTTTACACGATCGACGTATTTCTTGGTATCCTCAAATTTCAGCGGGTCTCCCGATGTGACTTTTGAATCTAGTTCTTTAAATTTTCCGTCATCGAAAATAATTGAAAAGTATTCCCGAGAACCGATACGCTCGTGATGTGAGCACCTATCACAAACATAATTTAGCTTTTCTAAATCCCCTTTTGTAAATATCGTTTTACACTTCGAACATCTTGACCACAAGCCTTCAGGAACTTCCTTTTTTTCACTTGTCGTCGTTGTAATACCTTCTTTGTTTCTTTTGAACCAGCTCATTTGATTTCTTTATATAAAATTAGCAAAGATTTATAAAGTGTTGATGTTATTGAGATCAGAAAAACATTGCTCAAGCCTTTCGTGAAATGTAATTTCCCCCTCACGCAACCATTTTCGAGGATCATAATATTTCTTATTGGGAACATCGGCGCCATCTGGATTACCTATTTGGGTTTTTAAATAGTCGTGGTTCTTCAAAATATAGTCTCTTGCCCCCTCTGTAAAGGCAAATTGTAGATCTGTATCAATGTTCATCTTTATTACCCCATATGAGATTCCTTCGCGAATTTCTTCAAGACTGGAGCCAGAACCTCCATGAAAAACAAAATCTACGGGATTTGGTCCAGTGTTAAATTTCTCCTCAACAAACGCCTGAGAGTTTTTTAGGATTTTTGGAGTTAGCTTGACATTTCCTGGTTTGTATACACCATGAACATTACCAAAGGCTGCAGCGATTGTGAATCGTGATGAAATCTTCATTAACTCCTCGTATGCATAAGCCACCTCATCAGGTTGGGTATATAATTTTGAGCTATCAACATCTGTATTGTCGACACCATCCTCCTCTCCGCCCGTGATACCGAGCTCTATTTCTAATGTCATACCGATTGAACTCATTCTTTTCAAATAGGTCTTACAAAGTTCGATATTCTCCTCGATTGGTTCCTCGGAGAGGTCAATCATATGCGAACTATATAACGGAACACCATGGATTTTGAAGTGCTTTTCACCTTCATCCAATAAACCATCGATCCAAGGCAATTTTGATTTATGGCAATGGTCAGTATGTAAAATCACCGTAGCGCCATATGCTTCGGCCAAACGATGAACATGCCTTGCACCAGAAATTGAACCTATTATCGTCGATTGTTCAGCTTCATTACTTAATCCTTTTCCAGCAAAGAACTGCGCACCACCATGAGAAAACTGAATAATCACAGGAGCATTTAAACGCGCTGCTGTTTCCATTACTGCATTCACTGTACTCGTACTAGATACATTTACTGCAGGTAGCGCAAATGCTTTTTCTTTGGCATAGGAAAATATTTTTTGGACTTCATCTCCAGTCGCTACTCCTTTTCTTATTGTATGAGGCATTATCTTAATATTTGGTCTCGCAAAAGTAAAGATTTTAAAAAAAATAATGAATAAAATAAATTTGACAATTGTTCGTTATTAAAAAAAATGTTGCCTATGATGCATAAATACCCTGCAGAGAGTAAGCCGTATAAAACCCAATCTTTACCACACCCTTCGTCTGTACAATTCATTTTAAACTACAGCAAGGCCTTTGAAGTAAAAAAACTAAAGAGGAAAAAAATACTGGTTTGCAAGAATTAAATAAAACGCCTTCGGGCGTTTTTTTATGTCTCATTTGAAT
>CAJWNW010000159.1 GCA_913044085.1 uncultured Flavobacteriaceae bacterium
TTTTATAAAATTGAATTTGATAAAAACTATGATTATGTTTTAAAAAAAGAAACCCCTTTTTTTAAAACTAAATGGTTCGGAGGTGCTGAATTAAGCTATACAAAACATATTTTACGTTATGCTAAAAGAAATAAAATTGCAATTAAATATAAAAATGAATCTGATGATATTGTTGAAATTACTTGGAATAGTTTACTAGAAAAAACAAAAGAAATTAGAGATATCTTAGTCAGATGTAATGTAAATAAGGGAGATGTAGTAGCTGGTTATTTACTAAACCATCCTGATACAATAGCTTCATTTATCGCTGCAAATTCTTTGGGAGCTGTGTGGTCATGCTGTTCCCCTGATTTTGGAGTTGAAAGTATTGTAAACAGATTTAGCCAATTAGATCCTAAAGTTTTATTAGCACATAAAAGCTATTCTTACAGTGGCAAAATATTTAATCAGGAAAATAAAATTAATCAGCTTGAAAAAAAATTACCTTCAGTAATTAAGACTGTTATATTTGATTCAAGTTTTAATTCATGGAATCTAAAATCAAACTATTGGATTGACTTTGAATTGTATTCAGTTGAGTTTAATCACCCTATTTGGGTTCTTTTTTCATCAGGAACAACAGGAAAGCCCAAGGCAATTACTCACGGAACTGGAGGAATACTATTAGAACAATATAAATCTCATTCGTTACATCAAAATATCATAAAAGGTGATAAATTCTTTTGGAATACAACAACAGGATGGATGATGTGGAATTACGCGATAGGCTCGCTTCTTTGTGGAACAACATTATGTCTTTATGATGGGGCTGCTAATTATCCTGACATTGGAATACAATGGAGATTTGCCAAAGAAGCTAAAATCAACCACTTCGGAAATGGTTCTCCTCTTTTCATTGCTAGTATGAAGCAAAATATTAAAGATGTTAATCAACAAGATTTGAGTTTTATTAAAACTATTGGAGCTACTGGATCTCCATTATCTATTGAAGCTTTTCATTGGTTACAACAAAAGCTGCCAAACAGCCAAATCATTTCATTAAGTGGTGGTACTGATGTATGTTCAGCGTTCATTGGTGGGTCAACAAAGTTGCCCGTTTACGCTGGATTTCTACAATGTAAAATGCTTGGTGCTGCAATCCAATCATGGGATGAGAATGGTCAAGAAATTGAGGGCAAAACAGGCGAACTAGTAATTACAGAACCTCTTCCATCGATGCCCTTATTTTTTTGGGGGGATAAGAATTTTAAAAAATACCATGATTCCTATTTTGAGAAAAACAAAGGTGTTTGGACTCATGGAGATTGGATATTAATTGACGATAAACGAGGAATATTAATGCAAGGAAGATCTGACGCAACATTAAATAGAAATGGAATTAGGATTGGAACATCTGAAATTTATTCTGCTTTAGACAGTATATTAGAAATTAGAGATTCAATGATAGTTGATTTAAATTTTGGCAGTAATAGTAAACTAATATTATTTATTGAAACTGAATCAGAGTTGACTGCTGAGTTTAAAAACTCTATAATCAAAAAAATTAAAAATAAGTGTTCTCCTAGACATACCCCTAACTTAATTTTTACAATTTCTCAAATTCCGTATACAATCAGTGGTAAAAAAATGGAAATTCCAATAAAAAAAATTCTACTGGGGCAAAATGTTGATGATGTGATTTCAAAAGGAGCTATGAGAAACCCTGAATGTATTGATGATTATTTAGTTATTAGAAATCGATATCTAAAATCTCTTGATCTGTAGTTTTACCTGATCCGACAGAGTCTATAACAAATTTGTTACAGTCCAATTCTATACTCAATCTTTTTGGTCTTTCAAATGCGTCCTTAGATATCTGTAAAGTTGAATCCTGATAAACACTTTTCATATATACTCCCCAAATAGGTAAAGCCATAGAGGCACCTTGACCGTAGGCAATGTCTTCAAAATGAATTGCCCTGTCTTCAGCTCCAACCCAAACACCTGTTACTAGATTTGGGACCATTCCAATAAACCATCCATCACTTTGATTTTGGGTTGTACCTGTCTTCCCTGCAATTGGATTTGTAAACTCATATGGATATCCGGTTACTATATTTTGATAAGCTCTGTTAAATTCGTCAGCTCCAGTTGTTCTTAGCCTTGTTCCTGATCCTGCTTTTGTTACACCCTCTAATAAATTAACAGTAACGTAAGCAGCTTCCTCACTTAAAACATCTCTTGTAACCGGCTTGTTCTCTAATAAAGTAGTACCATTTTTATCTTCAATTCTTTCAATAAAAACAGGTTGTGTATAAACACCTTTATTTGCAAATGTTGAATAAGCTGCAACCATTTCATAAACACTAAGGTCAGGAGTTCCCAAAGCAATGGATGGTACCGGAAGTATTCTTTGTTCGATTCCTAAATCCTTGGCTAATTTAACAACCGTTCTTGG
>CAJWNW010000160.1 GCA_913044085.1 uncultured Flavobacteriaceae bacterium
CAATGTATGGGGCCTATGGCGTAGGATTGGCAGCTCCACAGATTGGGTTGTCCATCCGTCTTTTTTTAGTTGATACAGCGCCTTTTTCAGAAGATGAATCTTTATCAGCGTCTGAAGCAAAAGCATTAAAAAACTTTAAAAAAACATTTATAAACCCTGAAATTATTGAAGAGACTGGGGAGGATTGGAATTTTAACGAGGGCTGCTTAAGTATTCCAAATATTCGAGAAGAAGTTTCTAGGAAACCAAAAATTAAAATCCGCTACCAAGATGAAAACTTTAAGTCTCACGTTGAGGTCTTTGGCGGATTAATTGCGCGCGTCATTCAGCATGAATACGACCACATTCAAGGTGTTTTATTCACAGACAAAGTTTCTAATTTTAAAAAACGTTTGCTTAAAAGTAAATTGAGTTCTATTAGTAAAGGAAAAATCAGCACCGATTACCGCATGCGTTTTCCGAAAATTTCAAAAAAAAGAGTTTAAAAATAACCTCATGAGCTTAGAAAAAATATTGGCAATTTCAAAAAAACCAGGATTATATAAATTAATCAATCCAAGCCGTGGAGGTTATGTTGTACAATCTATGATAGACTACAAAAAGCGTTTTGTGAAGATGGATAGAAGTTTGAGTTTGTTAAGTGAAATATCTATTTTCACCCTTGAAGAGGAAGTACCTTTGCTGGAAGTTTTTAAAAAGATTTTCATAAAAGAGCATGGTCAGGCAACCACAGTGAGTCCAAAAGCCCCCAAAGATGAGCTAGAGTCTTATTTTTTTTCGGTTTTACCAGATTTTGACGAAGACCGTGTTTATTCAAGTGATATTAAAAAAATTCTTGCCTGGTACAATCTGCTTTTGAAAGACGGCTTTGATTTTAAACAGCCTGCTACAAGTTCTGACAACCACTAGCACTGATTAACAAATTTAGATTGTTTTATGTCGCGTTCTTACACAAAAGAATTTAAATACAACTGGTATTTAGCAGCTCCCGTAATATTGGGAATGTTAGGGCATGTTCTTGTAGGTCTTGTCGACAACATTATGGTAGGGCAGTTGGGCGCAGCAGAGTTGGCCGCTGTTTCTTTGGGCAATAGTTTTTTTTTCGTAGCCATGGCCCTTGGTATTGGATTTTCTACGGCAATCACACCCTTAGTGGCAGAATCACATTCTGAGCAAAACTTTGAGAGTGGCAAATCTGCTTTAAAGCATGGATTTATACTTTGTTCATTGATTGCCTTGGTGCTTTTTATATTGATTTTATTAGCTAAACCCCTAATATACAGTATGAATCAACCTGAAGAAGTGGTGAGGCTTGCACTTCCTTATCTTGATGTCATTGCTGTTTCATTAATCCCACTTATTATTTTCCAGGCTTTCAAGCAATTTAGCGACGGTTTATCTCTTACACGATATCCTATGTATGCGACCCTCATTGCCAATGTAATCAATGTTTTTGTTAACTATGTATTGATTTTTGGAAAATTCGGATTCCCAAAAATGGGGGTGGTTGGTGCCGGTATTGGCACACTTATTTCTCGTTTTATCATGCTTTTGTTAATGTGGTTCTTTTTGAAAAACCTTGATAAAACAAAAGCCTATTTAATAAGGCTTAAACTCACCTTAGTGGACAATATAATGTTAAAAAAAATTATCAATTTAGGATTGCCTAGTGCTTTGCAAATGTTTTTTGAGATTGGAGTCTTTACTGCGGCTATTTGGCTGAGTGGAACATTGGGTAAAAATTCTCAGGCTGCCAATCAAATTGCATTAAACTTGTCCTCAATGACCTATATGATTGCCGTTGGTCTCGGGGTTGCAGCAACCATTCGAGTTGGCAATCAAAAAGGACTAAAACGTCCTATTGAACTCCGAAGAATTGCAAAATCAATTTTTCTAATGGGTCTTATCTTTGCAGCTGTATTTGCTGTACTATTTTTGGCTTTTCACGAGGCATTACCTACTTTTTATTTAGATGTAGATGATCTTATTAACTTCAAGGACAACAATGAAGTCGTTGTAATCGCATCCCAACTGCTTATTATTGCTGCTTTATTTCAAATTAGTGACAGTACTCAAGTGGTATTCTTAGGGGCGCTTAGAGGTCTTCAGGACGTTAAAATACCCACATTAATAACATTTATTTCTTATTGGATTGTAGGTTTCCCATTGTGCTATTATCTTGGTAGTGAGGCCATGTATGGAAGTGCGGGGATTTGGATGGGTTTAATGGCGGGACTTACGACTTCTTCAATTTTTTTATACCTGCGATTTGATTATCTTTCAAGACAATTTATAATTAAAAATAAAACTGCATGACATTGCCAAAATTTATTTTAGGGGATAACTCCGATTTTCCCAGCGCTGTATTTGTTATCCATACAGAATTTCCCAGATTCATAATAAATCTTGAAACGGATGA
>CAJWNW010000161.1 GCA_913044085.1 uncultured Flavobacteriaceae bacterium
CGGCTGCGTGAAATTACATTTCGTGCCATTGGAGAGGGAAGTAACCGCGCCATTGATTTAGATGCGTTTGACAACTATTACCACCACATGTTTTTGTGGGACAGCGCTGCTAAATGTTTAGCAGGCGCTTATCGGATTGGTTTTGGAGAAAATCTCTACAAATCCCTTGGGATAAAAGGGTTTTACCTTCAAGGATTATTCCGATTTGAACCTGAATTTCATGAAATTATGAAACAATCCATAGAACTGGGGCGGGCCTTTATAATTAAAGCATACCAACAAAAAACGATGCCGCTGTTTCTAATGTGGAAGGGAATTATACACACGACCTTAAGATACCCCAATCACAAATATCTTATTGGGGGTGTGAGTATAAGCAACCGTTTTTCTAATTTTTCGAAATCGCTGATGATAGAGTTTATGAAATCACATTACTACGATTCTTATATGGCACAATTTGTCAATCCCAAAAAGGAATTTAAGATAAAGCTTAAAGACGCTGATAAAGATTTTGTATTTGATGTCACCGAAGCGGATCTAAATAAATTTGATAAAATTATTGATGAAATTGAACCTGGGGCTTTAAGGATACCGGTCTTGCTAAAAAAATACATCAAACAAAATGCTCGACTGATTGGTTTTAATGTAGACCCATTGTTTAACAATGTTGTAGACGGTCTTATTTACATCCGTATTTCTGACATTCCTGAAAGTACAGTTCGACCAGTTATGGAAGAATTTCAAGCAGAATTGGAACGAAAATATGTTACTAAAAAAGAAGTAACAATCTAATGTAAAATTAGATTCTAATGAAAAATAGCCTGAATTTTATCCACAATAGTTTGGGCTAATTTTTTGTGGCTTTCCTTGCTCCATCCCGCCACATGTGGTGAAAGTAAAACCTTTTCAGATTTCAACAACTTTTTAAAGGTATCTGGAATTTTACTGTCTATAAACAAGGCTTCAAATGAGCTTTTTTCATACTCCAATACATCCAATCCAGCGCCTAAAATTTGGCCAGATTCCAATGCCAATAGCAAATCTTTAGTGACTACAATACTACCACGTGCAGTATTGAG
The DNA here is from genome assembly GCA_913044085.1 of uncultured Flavobacteriaceae bacterium. Classification (GTDB taxonomy): domain Bacteria; phylum Bacteroidota; class Bacteroidia; order Flavobacteriales; family Flavobacteriaceae; genus UBA3537. Next base: position 1,080 of record CAJWNW010000161.1, read on the forward strand.
AAGCCAAAAGGGCTGGGTGAATGTGGCGATAAATTGGCGATTGACCATTTTTTTTGTAAGCGGTGTTTCAGGGGTATGCAAACTCAAAATGTCTGCGCGCTTTTGAAGAGTTTCCAATGATACTTGGGTGGCATTTTCGTCCCCAACATTAGGTTTAATATCGTAGCATAAAACCTCAACTTCAAAACCTTTGAGCTTTTTAGCAAAGGCTTTACCCATATGGCCATAGCCAATAATTCCAACGGTTTTACCATCCAGTTCCATACCTCTGTTGGCCTCTCTTGACCACAAACCTCGTCGAACATCTTGGTTGGCCTGCTTCAGTTTATTAAATAAGGCCAACAACATTCCCAGTGCATGCTCGCCCACAGCATTTGAATTGCCTTCAGGTGCTGCAATTAAATGAATATCTTCATGTTGGGCGTAGCCCACATCAATATTTTCCAAACCTGCCCCTACGCGCGCAATAAATTTTAAATTTTTGGCCTGATCTAAAAATGTTTTATCAATGGAAAAACGGCTGCGGATGACAAGTCCATCAAATTCAGAAATTATATCAGCAATTTCAGTTTTAGAACTTGAGATATCAACAACATTGTGGTGCCCAAGGGCTTCTAGTTGTTCTATTAGCAATGAGTGGTTGGTATCCACGTGAAGAATATTCATCTCAAATATTTAAAATGAACTTGGAGATGATAAAATAAATTAAAATCCCAAAAATATCGTTGGAAGTGGTAATAAAAGGCCCTGTGGCAATCGCAGGGTCGATGCCTCTTTTGTGTAAAAATAAAGGAATAAATGTCCCCACAATTCCAGCTACAATGATCACTGCTACTAACGACACAGAAACGGCTAAAGCCGTTTGGAAGTCTTGTTTCCAAAACCACATGAAGCCAAATAAAAATACTGCCAATATAATGCTGTTTAACGTAGCCAAAAGCATTTCTTTAATCAAACGGCTATTGATGCTACCTTTAATGTCGTCATTGGCCAATCCTTGAACAATGATGGCGCTGGATTGCACCCCTACATTCCCAGCCATGGCTGCAATAAGCGGCGTAAACAATAAAATAAGAGGAAAATCTTCAATAATGGTATCAAATGTCCCCATGATAATGGCAGCACCAACGCCACCAATAAGGCCTAAAAACAACCAGGGTAATCGAGCTCTGGTAAGTGCAAAAATACTGTCCTCAGCGTCGACATCTTGCGTAATACCCGCTGCCAATTGGTAATCTTTTTCAGCTTCTTCAATGATGACATCCACAATATCATCAAT
>CAJWNW010000162.1 GCA_913044085.1 uncultured Flavobacteriaceae bacterium
AAACATTGGAATTTTTGGTTGGTATGCTATTTGTCCATCTAATGAATTACAGGTTCGTGTCAAAGCAATTGCAGAAATACAAAAAGGGGACGAAATCAAAGAACAGTGGGGGAAAGTGCCAAATGCGTCTCGAGTATCTTATGGAACACTACCCACGCCTGGCACCATTATAAAAAGTTCGTTTGATTATGAAAAACCAGTGAAATTTGAAAGGTTTTGCATAATAAAACTTAATATAGAGGAAATTGATCTCACCCATCTAGGAAATCGGCATACTCGAGCATTGTTTGCAAAAACGAATAATTGGTCCGGTTCCTGGCTTGCGCCCTAAACATATTCAAACAACCTTTTGATGAACTTCGATCACGTTTCCCTCAGGGTCATGAAAAAAGACTTGATGCCACTCTTTAGCAAATGCCGTTCCGTAGTCAGCATATTGGATTTTATTTTTTTTTAAAATTTTTAAAAATGCTTCCATATCATCTGTTCGAAAAGCAATATGACCTTTTTCAACAGGATTTATATGCATCTTGTGCTTAGCAGAAACATTCAAATCTTTTTCTGCTAAATGCATTTGCATCAAACCGTCTGTTGCAAACTTAATTTCGCCACTATAGCCGGTGGTTTCTGTTTCTTCAGGCCGTGGAAAGTTTTCCATTGGTATATTTTCCAATTTCAAGACTTTAGTATAAAAATCATGCAATTTACTAACATTATTCGATACAAAGTTGATGTGATGAAATTCAAGTTTCATTTAAGAAATATAATCAAAAAGTTTAATGTTTAAATTTTTAAACTCTTTCATAACCAATAGCCAAATTATAATCTGTGTTGCAGTTATCGCCTGTGCAACACTCCATAATATTTGATTTACAAGTACTACATGCTTCGTGACCATGAACAACTATAGTTTTTAAAGGTGCTGAGCACCGCGGGCACCTCTGAATAAATTCGCTGTTTGGATGTAAAAAATTATCCATTTTAATCGTCATCTTATAAACTGATCAACAAATTCTTCACCTAAACCAACGTCTAGAAAATGCTTTCTGCAGAGGTCAATTTTTGTGAATACATCATCATATCCCAACACTTCCCCAAACGGATCTACGTAGCACATCATACCATTGACCTGAAAAAACGTTATCATTTCATCAACACCCTCTGGCACTATTAATGTATGCGTTTCACCTGGAGGTTCATAAATATATGAGCCTTCTTCAGCAAGCCAGTCATGTTCTAAGTACTCCCATCTACCTTTAATGACAAAGCCATGAACTCCTTGAGGATGCCTATGACGTGACAGCACACCCGATTTTTTTACTTTGAGCAAAGTAACCCAATATCCTTGTGAGCGATTTAAACACAAAGGTCGGAACCATACATTATCCGCTTGAGGCACCCACATTCGCTCATCAGCAGTTAAAGCATCTTTAACAAAAATTTCTGGCAAAGCATCTTTAGGAAAATCCAATTGATAGGGTGTTAACTTATCAACTTTTTCTAACTTGTTCATTTAAAAGCTCTCCTGCCATACTCTTTAAAAAACTATAATCATAATTCTAATGCCAATAACAACAGAAACAATAAATAGTAAAATACCTAAAAATAGTTCAACTTTATTTGCAATTATCTTAACAAGATTTGTAAACTTAGGAACTGCTATAATAAACGCTAATAATGTGTAACAGGATCCATCTATCACCGTTGCAGTGATGATCATTATAAATTTACTCTCCAAATCGGATGTAACATCTAAAAATTGGCTAAATATAGCTAAATAAAATGCTGCTACTTTTGGGTTCAAAAATACAATTAAAAAACCATTGCGTATATGGTGCCATAAAGTAGCCAATAAATTGTTAGGTTGCGTCTCAACACTTTCCTCTTATTTGATGCTACTTTTGACCATTGATATTGAAAGAAATAGCAAAAACAATAAACCAATTAATTCCAAAACAATTGTGAACCAGGGAGCAATTGAAAGAAGAAGAATTAAACCAGAAGCAACTAGTTCAGCATATACAAAAATGCCGAGGCTATGGGGAATACCAAACGCCACACCCGCCCTTCGGCCATCTTTGATAACAGAATTTATCAATAAAATTAAATTGGGCACTAAAGATGCCGTTCCAGCCAGTCAAACCAAAGTAAATAAAAACCAGTCCGATAAAGATATTCTTAAAACGAGTAGGATATAGAGATAACGACGGCTGCAATCATAGAGAAAGCCAACATGAGATTTATTATCCTTTGATTTTTATTTGTTAAGTTCAATTCGTGTAAAACAGTCCCCACATATAACCAAACTAAATGCAATGGGATCCAAATTGAATTGATTATCAGAAAC
>CAJWNW010000163.1 GCA_913044085.1 uncultured Flavobacteriaceae bacterium
GTTTTTACCCATCCGTGTCAAAAACATTTTCATTTGTGCGTGGGTGGTGTTTTGACCTTCGTCTAAAATTACAAAAGCATGGTCCAAAGTACGGCCGCGCATAAAAGCCAGCGGTGCAATTTGAATGGTTCCTTTTTCAATGTAATTGTCTAATTTTTCTGCGGGAATCATATCTCTAAGTGCATCGTATAGCGGCTGCATATAAGGATCTAACTTTTCTTTTAAATCTCCAGGAAGAAAGCCTAGATTTTCACCAGCTTCTACCGCAGGTCTGGTTAAGATAATACGCTTTACCTTTTTGTTTCTGAGTGCTTTAACAGCTAGCGCTACCCCTGTATAGGTCTTGCCGGTTCCCGCCGGTCCTATAGCAAAAACCATGTCGTTTTGACGTACCGCGTCGACCAGTTTGCGCTGGTTAGTGGTTTGTGCTTTTATAAGGCGTCCGTTGACGCCATGAAGCAATACTTTACCACTTTCATTGGAGGTAGCATAATCATCTTTAGAATCACTTGTAAGTATTCTTTCAATCATATTTTCATCCAAATTGTTATAGGCTGTAAAATGACTGAACAACATTTCCATGCGTTTGTCAAATTCTTCAAGTAAATCTTCATCGCCAAAGGCTGTAATTTTATTTCCCCTGGCAACAATTTTTAACTTGGGAAAATAACGTTTAAGAAGTTCAATGTTTTTGTTTTGAGGACCGAAAAATTCCTTGGGAGAAATTTGTTCTAACTCTAAAATAATTTCGTTCAAATGATAAAATATTTACAGTTTTGTGAATAAAAAATACAGTATAAAAGTACTAACAATTTTACTTAAATATTTAGACTGTTAATAAAAATTAAAAACAAAAAATTATGTAGGTTTGTAGGTATGATATCATACAGGCACCCTTGTAATTGTTTATTTAAAATAAAACAGATAAATTTTTAATGTCAATTGTTACCTTAACTACCGATTTTGGAATGAAGGCTCACTTTGTTGGTGCCGTAAAAGGGGCATTGCTTTCTGAAATTCCAGAAGTTAAGATTGTTGATATTTCCCATAATATTTCTCCTTTTAGTGTCATCGAGGCCGCCTACATCATACAGAATGCCTTCAATAGTTTTCCAAAAGGAAGTATTCACATCATTGGGGTTGACTCTGAGCTTAACCCCGAAAATACGCATATTGCCATGGCTTTAAATGGGCATTACTTCATATGTGCTAACAATGGGATTTTGAGCATGGTATGTACAGAAATGAAACCAGATCACATTGTTGAAATTAATATTCACGATAAAATTTTAGGGAGTTTTCCTGTTTTAGATGTATTTGTTAAAGTCGCTGCGCACATTGCCCGGGGCGGTACCTTAGAGGTCATTGGCAAAAACATTTCTGACATCAAGCCCATAAAAAATATCTCGCCCTTTATAAGTGATGAGAATCACCAATTGATGGGGCACGTTATTTATATAGATCGCTATGACAATGTGATCACTAACATTAAAAAGTCATTTTTTGAATCCATTCAAAAAAACCGACGTTTTGAAATTATGGCGCGCAATCATAAGTTTACAAAAATATACAATCGCTACTCTGATATTGTAAATTTTGAAATTCCCATTTATAAACGGAATGATGAGGGCAGTGGAATGGCCGTTTTTAACTCTTCCGATTATTTAGAGATTGCCATGTATAAGAGCAATAAAGCCACTATTGGTGGTGCTTCCACTCTTATGGGATTGGACATGATGGATAGTGTTATCATTCAGTTTTTTGACGATTGATTATAAAGCATTCCTGACTCCTAATAATGTTAATAAGTTATTTTTAATTATTGAGGCTTAAGAGATATATTTGTATTTGTCTAGGCATTTATAACAAATAACACATCCGATGAAATTTATAGTTTCTAGTACCTATTTACAAAAGCAATTGCAAGTGCTTGGGGGTGTAATCAACAATTCTAACACACTACCAATCTTAGATAACTTTTTGTTTGAGTTAAAACAGTCAACACTAACAGTATCTGCCAGTGACTTGGAAAGCACCATGTCCTCAACATTAGAGGTTGAAAGTGACAGTGAAGGTGAAGTTGCAGTTCCTGCAAAGCTTTTGCTAGATACGTTGAAGACGTTTCCAGAACAACCCTTGACCTTTGTTGTTGAATCTAATAACACCATTGAAATTAGTTCTAATCATGGTAAATATGCGCTCGCCTATGCTGGTGCCGATGAATTTCCAAAACCCATAGAATTAACAGATCCAAGCCAAACGGTTGTACCTTCAGACATGCTTGCAA
>CAJWNW010000164.1 GCA_913044085.1 uncultured Flavobacteriaceae bacterium
TATTTTAGTAAGAAAATGGAAGCCAGACGCTGTCATGGCTTGGATGCCAAGAGCCGGTCGATTGCTAGGCCGCTGGCCGAATACAACTAAGTTGGCAAGAATGGGTGATTTTCCAAACAATCTAAAACATTTTAAACACTGTGATGTTTTAGTAGGAAATCTCCCCGGAATTGCCAATCGTTGTTATGACTTAGGCTGGAAAAAGCCAGTCATTACAATTTCGAATTTTTCAAGAGTTGTAGACTTCAAAGATATCGATAGAACGCTTCAGAATACTCCTGAGAAAGATTTTATCGTAACAGCCAGTGGAAGATTTGTACCAAGAAAAGGTTTTGATACGCTCATCAGGGCAGTTGCAAAATTGTCTAATGTCACACTTTGGCTTATGGGTGAGGGACAAGAGAAAGAAAGGCTTTCTCAAATTTCTTCTGATTTAGGGATTTCAGAAAAAGTAAAGTTTCTTGGTTGGGTTGAAGAACCCATACACTATATAAAAGCTTCGAATGCTTTTGTTATGCCATCGCGTCACGAACCATTAGGTAATGCCCTATTAGAAGCTTGGCAGGCAAAAGTGCCAACGGTTTCAACAAAATCTGAAGGTCCAACATGGTATATGAGAGATAAAGTAGATGGCATATTAACCGAAATTGATGACGTGGATCAAATATCATTAGCTTTAAAAAATCTACAAGATGATAAAAGTTTGCAGGAATTCTATGTTAAAAATGCTACCGACCGTCTAAAACAGATGTTTGATGAGAAGGCTGTGGTCGATGCTTATATAAAAGTATTTCAGGGTGATTTCAGTGGATAATAAAATTCTATACTACGTGCTTAACCTGGACCGGAGTGAAAAACGTATGAATGAATTCAACGCAGCATTTAGCGCAACTAATCTCACAGTTGAAAGAATCTCAGCAATAGACGGAAATTTTATAGATACAAATTTATTTTCAAATGACAGTATGTGCCGAAAGGAAATGGGAAGAAGTATTCAAAAGGGTGAAGTTGGTTGCTTTCTAAGTCATAAAAAAGCTCTTAAAAAATTTTTATCAACAGAAGCAAAATACGCTGTCGTGTTTGAAGATGACGCAATTCCAAATAATGAGTTTAAAAACACCATTGAGGAGATTGTAGAAAAGTTTTTAAAAAATAATCACTTCACAGCAGCCATTAATTTAGGAGCCGTTGATTTTAAATATAGCTCCAGATGTCTTACAATTAAAAATAACATGCTTCGATGCGCTCACCGCTTCCCAATGTTAGCGACTGGCGTACTTTGGACGCGACCTGGAGCAAAAATATTTCTAGAAAGTGCGTCCATCGTCACAATGCCTTACGATAATTTTCTTCGTTTTTTGTTTTCCGGGACGAACCAAGTATTTAGCATTCAGCCACCAATAATTTACTCTTCGGGTATTGAAAGTGATATTGAAGCTCGCAATCATTCTAAACAGAGATCCACACAAAATCGGAGTAAATTTTATTTCTTTGTAAAGCAGCGTCGTATTTTCCGAGACAAATTTCGGGCAATTCGAGCATCTATTAAATGGATTTTTACCAAAAAACTATCAGCACAAATTCAAATTGAAGATAACGCAAGTAGAATGTAGTTTCATTTGGATAAAACCACAAAAATTTGGACGCTAAGTTTGGCTAAAACAATCAAAACCACCAAAAGTTTTAACTATCCGTTTTCCAAAGGCACTAAAAATATTTGGAATATTCCCATAAACTTAAAAATAAAAAATTCATTTGGAAGACTTTTATCAAAGCAACCCAAAAAGAGGGATAAAAATGTAAAAATTTGGCTCGCAGAACAAAAAGAAATGGTACCTCTAAAAGAAAAGGACTTCCCATTAATTTTTGTTATCCACAATGGAAGGCGATTTCTTCCTTCTTTTCTCAAGCACTACAGAGACCTTGGAGTGACTAGATTCCTTTGTGTCGATGACGCATCTACTGATGGAACAACAGAATATCTCCTTAATGAACCTGATGTTGATGTCCATTTTTCAAACGTTAGATACGGTGCAGCCGCTAGGAGTAAGACCTGGCGCGAGCTTTTAGCAGCTCTATATGGTAAAAACCGTTGGTATTTGAACGTAGATGTGGACGAATATCTTTTTACAGGTTGCAACGCAACAATGAGTATTTCTGACTATGCCAACCATCTCTATGTGAATGACATCTATCGGTTACCGGCCCCAATGATTGATATGGTTCCTAGCGGAAGTTTAGATGA
>CAJWNW010000165.1 GCA_913044085.1 uncultured Flavobacteriaceae bacterium
CTGCGAGTTGAAGCAATGAATCTTCTTTAAATTTTGATCTGGGTTGAAATGGATTGACTTCAATGTGTTCAAGAGGGATATCCAATATGGAACCCAAAGCTAATTTGGCAGTTTTGGCATCCATCTGATTCAAGTCACTTTGTGTGTCTTTCAAAATTGCAGAAAGTCCGCGTCCCAATGCTTGTTTCTTTATCGCTTTTGCCATTCTTTAATTTTATTTAGCCAGAATTTCTTGCGCCAAACTTAAGTAATTTGAAGCACCTTTACTATTGACATCATAATTTATTATGCTTTCACCAAAGCTCGGTGCTTCTCCCAAGCGCACATTTCTTTGAATAATAGTTTTGAATACCATATCGTTAAAATGGTTTTGAACTTCTTCCACCACTTGATTCGATAAGCGCAGTCTCGAGTCGTACATGGTCAACAGCAGCCCTTCAATGTCTAAGGTTTTATTGTGGATTTTTTGTACACTTTTTACTGTATTAAGAAGTTTACCCAAACCTTCTAATGCAAAATATTCACATTGTATGGGAATGATAATCGAATCTGAGGCGGTGAGTGCATTGATTGTCAACAGTCCAAGAGATGGAGCGCAATCAATTAAAATATAATCGTATAGGTCTTTTATTGGTTGCAATGCCTTTAAAAGCATGTACTCTCTTTCTTCAACATCTATTAGTTCAATTTCAATAGCTACCAAATCAATATGGGCCGCAATCAGATCTACATTGGGGGCTGAAGTATTTATAACTGCGTCTTGAACACTACAATTATGCTCAAGGAGTTGGTAAGTGCCTAATTTAACATTATCGATATCAATTCCAAGCCCAGAACTTGCATTGGCCTGAGGATCGGAATCAATTAGCAAGATTTTTTTTTCTAAAACCCCGAGACAAGCTGCCAAATTAACGGCCGTTGTGGTTTTTCCTACCCCTCCTTTTTGGTTGGCTACCGCGATAATTTTACCCATGAGATTTCCTGAACGAATTACTGTAAAAATACAATTATTTACGGGGAATAAAAACCAAAGAATAGAAGAATGTCAACAACTTTTTAACCGTGCTTAAAGTGTTTTAATTTTATGCAATGTTCACGGTTATTAATAGAATATAAATAGAGATATTTTTTTCTAATGAGAATGGCCTAGTATGAAATTCTACACATACAAACATCGGCGTGGATATCGTTGTACAGAAGACCTATTGTATCTATGACTTTTTTTTTAGTCATTAATTTTAGGTACTGATAATTGAATTTTTGCTTGGAATGAGAAAGACTTTGTTTGGGTTCCATATTGATTTGGAATCAAATTGTTCATGTTGCTGTTTAATTTAATAGTAGGTTGATAAACATGAATCTAATTAATTTATTGACATATTTGCTATATTTACAGTACAAATTGTTTGATTAGCTTATCTAAAAAACTCTAAGCTTCACTTAGGATTTTTTCAACTTCAGATTGAGGACAAATAAAAATTAATCAAGTCTCATTTTGATTGATTTATAGTGTCTGATGCAATGATGTAAATATCTTCATTTTCACGCTTCATTTTGTAGTTTTCACGTGCATAGGCCTCAAGACTTTCTGGAGTTTCTAAAGCTTTTAGTTGTTCTTGGTCCTTCTTAATCTCGCTGTTATAAAAATCTTTTTTAAGCTCCAAAACTTCAATTTCTTCATCAAGTACCCTGTGAATCATCCAGGAATTGGCATCGAAAAAAAGCATCCAAACAAAAAAAATAACAGAAAATAAAAAAAAGATATTTTTGTACGGATTTAATCTACCTAAAATTGCTTTGAACTTTTTTTTCATGACATTAAGGATTTAATTTTAGAGATGAGTTTGTCTAAATTAATTGAAGTATTTTTATGATTTTCAACAATTACATCTGCATGCATTTTCATTGGCTCTATAAATTGATCATGCATTGGTTTAAGGGTGTTTAAATAGCGGTCCATGACTTCCTTTGGTGTTCTTCCACGTTCTGTAATATCCCTATTAACTCGTCTTTCCATTCGCATGTCAACGTTGGTTTCAATAAAAACCTTTAAATCTAAAATTGAACGAAGTTTGGGGTAATTCATAATCAAAATACCTTCTAAAATTAGAATTTTTTTCGGACTGATTTGTAGGGTTTTATCCGTCCTGTTATGGGTTTTAAAATCATAGATAGGCTGTTGGATATTTTCGCCGTTTTTCAAAGC
>CAJWNW010000166.1 GCA_913044085.1 uncultured Flavobacteriaceae bacterium
ACAAAAACAGTGAAGATTTAGAAACTACAGTTGTTTTGATGAAAAACATTCAAAATAAATGGAAAAAAATTGGACATATTCCGCGAAGTGAAAGCAGTAAACTTTGGAAACAATTTAGAAGTGCCTGCAATCATTTCTTTGACCGCTATCACGAACAAAAAAACGCAGGAACTCCACAGCAGATTGAAAATCTTGCGCAAAAAGAACAATTACTTGAAACTTTAAAAACGTTTGAAATTGGGGCTGATAAAGAAGCTAACTTAGACAGCTTAAAAGGGTATTCAAAACAATGGTTCGAATTAGGAGATGTTCCAAAAAACAAACGTCAGATTGACCGTGTGTTTTTTAAAGCAGTTCGGACACTCTTGGTTGAAATTGGTGTGAGTGAAGAAGAAGTAAAAGCCTTAAACTATAGCAATAAACTACAAGAATTAACTAAAGACTCAAAGGCTATCAATAACGAAATTATTTTTGTTAGAAAAAGGATTGAAGATATAAAGACGGAGATGAATCAACTGGAAAATAACTTACAATTTTTCTCCAATGTCGCAGACGATAATCCGATGGTTATTGATGTCAAAAATAAAATTGAAAACTACAAATCCAATCTTAAGGAGTGGATACAAAAACTTTCGATGATAAAAAAAGTCATTGGTTAGATTGCTGACTTTTGGCTTCCTCCCATAAAACATCCATTTCTGCCAGCGTCATGCTTGACAAAGTCCGCTGTTTTAGTTTGGCCTGATTTTCCAAATACTGAAAGCGCTTTATGAATTTTTTATTGGTGCGTTCCAAAGCATTCTCGGGGTTAATTTTCAAAAAACGGGCGTAATTAATTAAGGAAAATAAAACATCTCCAAACTCAGATTCCATTGCGTTTGTATTATTTTTACCAACCTCCGTTTTAAATTCCTGCAACTCCTCCTCAACCTTTTCTAATACTTGTTCAGGCATTTCCCAATCAAAACCAACCCCTGCGACCTTGTCTTGAATACGGCTCGCTTTTACCAAAGCTGGTAGACTGTTAGGAACACCTTCTAAGACACTTTTCTTTCCCTCTTTGAGTTTGATTTTTTCCCAATTTTGCTTGACATCTTCTTCATTCTTAACTTCAACATCACCATAAATATGCGGATGCCTTTTTATGAGCTTTTCGCAAACGGCATTCAAAACATCAGCAATATCAAAATCATTGGTTTCGCTTCCGATTTTTGAATAAAAAACAATGTGTAACAGCAAATCCCCTAATTCCCCTTTGATTTCCTCTGTGTTTTGATCTAATATAGCGTCTGCCAATTCATAGGTCTCCTCAATTGTCAAAGGCCTCAAAGTCTCCATAGTTTGTTTTTTATCCCATGGACATTGGCTTCGTAATTCGTCCATAACAGTCAACAAGCGGTCAAAGGCTTGTAATTGGTATTCACGTCTTGTCATTTATTCTATTTATTATGGTCAATTCTTAAGCTAATATTATTGTATCATTCTGTAATTCAATTGACAATTACAGCCACTACTTAGATGTAATCATAAAATAGTTTATACAATTTAAGAAATAACTCCGGAACCAACTAATTCGTCATAAACGTACCAAGCAACAAATTGTCCTTCCATGATTGCTGTTTGCTTTTCTGAAAATTCAACAAATAGCCCTTGTTTTGTTTGAAAAATAACAGCTGGCTCTAAAGATTGTCTGTAACGAATTCGGGCAAGAACTTTAAGTTGTTCTCCATTGCTTAATTTTAAATCATGACGCAGCCAATGTACTGCTTCGTTTTCCACCCTAAGGGTGCTGCGATATAATCCTGGATGCGCCTTTCCTTCCCCAACATAAATAATATTTTTATTTACATCTGTTTCAATTACAAAAAGTGGCGCTTTGGTTCCTCCTACTGCCAACCCTTTACGTTGACCCTTGGTGAAAAAATGGGCCCCTTGGTGGGTACCAACGACAGCGCCATCTTCACTTTCATAAACAATGGGTTGACTTTGATGTAAAAGTGCATCTACTTTGGATTCAAATATTGGCAATGGTTTGTGGTAAATTTCAAAATCTGAAGGAATTTGAATAATCATCCCTTTTTTGGGTTTTAACTGTTGCTGTAAAAAGTCTGGCAACCTTACCTTTCCAATAAAACAAAGGCCTTGAGAGTCTTTTTTATCAGCGGTTACAAGTTTTAATTTAGA
>CAJWNW010000167.1 GCA_913044085.1 uncultured Flavobacteriaceae bacterium
AAAAGCCCTTAAAGACGGACACCACGGTTATACCTCCTCAAATGGCATAAAAGAACTTAGATGTGCAGTTTCAGAAGATTTTTTTAAAAGAAATGGTGTTGATGTTGACCCTGAAGATATTCTTATAACACCAGGTGGTAAATCAATAATTTTTTACACTTTACTAATGTTTGGGCAACCAGGTTTTGAAATTATAACACCAGACCCAGGGTTTATTGCATATAAATCAATGATAGATTACACCGGAGCTACAGCTGTAAGCCTTCCTCATAGAATGCAAAATGATTTTTCATTTGATGCGGAGGAACTGCTTACTTTAGTTAATGATAAAACAAGACTCATAATTATTAATTCACCAGCCAATCCAACAGGAGGAGTTGTTCCTGAGAAAGAATTAAAAAAGCTTGCTGAAGGACTTTTAAAATTTCCAAACGTATATGTTCTTTCAGATGAGATTTATAGTAGAATAATATTTGACCAACAGAAACACCATACATTACTTAAGTACTCTGAAATCAAAAATAGAGTGATCGTTTTAGATGGTTGGTCAAAAACGTATTCTATGACCGGGTGGAGACTTGGTTATGGCATTTTCCCGAAAAATATCTTTAATTTTGCTGAAAAGCTTGCCATAAATTCTCATTCTTGTGTGAATTCAGCATCACAATTTGCAGGTATAGAGGCTTTGCAAGGAAGTCAAAAAAATGTTGAAAAAATGATATTTAAATTTAAAGAAAGAAGAGACTTTCTAGTAAAAAAATTAAATCAAATTAAGAATATCGAATGCAAAAAACCTGGAGGTGCATTTTACGTATTTCCAAAAATCTCAAAAAACTCCATGAGTTCATCAGAAATTTCAAATTATCTTCTTGAAAAAAAATTTATTGCCACCGTACCTGGTTCATCATTTGGAGAAAATGGTGAGGGTTTTTTAAGAATTTCCTATGCTAGTAGTTTAGACAATTTGAAAAAATTTGTATTATGCTTAAATGACTTCATGAATGAATAGATATTATGCTTTTATTGATTAATATTTAGGCATTAAGAATTTTTTGAATTTTTTAAACCCTAAAACCGAGCTTTTTAATTTTGGCATGAATCTTGCTTCCGTTTAATTATGAAAAAAATAGAGGCAATAATTAAACCTTTTAAGTTAGATGAGGTAAAGGATGAGCTTAACAAAATTGGGGTAGTAGGTCTTACAGTTTCGGAAGTAAAAGGTTATGGCAGACAAAAAGGTCATACTGAATTATATAGAGGTGCTGAATATGCTATTGATTTTTTACCCAAAATTAAAGTTGAACTCGTTATTACAGATGATCTTTTAGACGATGTGATCGAAGTAATTAAAAAAAAAGCCCATACTGGTAGGATCGGCGACGGTAAAATTTTCATATCTTCAATTGATGATGTTGTGAGAATCAGAACTGGTGAGGCTGGTAAAAATGCTATATAATTAAAACAATGGAGGATATATGAGTGACATAGCAAAAGTAATGAAAATGATTAAAGATAAAGAGGTCAAATTTGTTGACCTTCGCTTCACCGACACTAAAGGCAAATGGCAGCATACCGCTCAGACGGTTGAAACAATAGATGAAAAAACATTTAAGGACGGAATCATGTTTGATGGATCATCAATTGCAGGTTGGAAAGATATTAATGAAGCCGATATGATTCTTAAACCAGACCCTTCAACCGCTGTGATGGATCCCTTCACGGCCCAACCACAACTTGTCCTTTTTTGTGATGTTATAGAACCTGAAGATGGCAAACCTTACGAACTTGATCCAAGAAGTACTGGAAAAAAGGCCGAAGCGTATTTGAAAGAATCAGGTATTGGAGATAAATGTTTTTTTGGCCCCGAAGCCGAGTTTTTTATTTTTGATGATGTTAAGTGGTCTACAAATCAAGAGTATACTTTTTATAGTATTGATTCTGAAGAAGGAGCTTACAACACAGGTGTAGAAATGGAAGGTGGAAACATGGGACATAGACCTAAAGATAAAGGTGGTTATTTCCCTGTTCCTCCAGTTGATTCTGCAACTGATATTAGGGCCGAAATGGTATCGACTATGACTGAAATGGGTCTAGAAATGGAAAAACATCACCACGAAGTTGCTCCATCTCAGCATGAGTTAGGTATGAAGTTTGGTTCACTTATCTAACTAAGCAATTTCAAC
>CAJWNW010000168.1 GCA_913044085.1 uncultured Flavobacteriaceae bacterium
CTTTTTTTTTGGATCTTTGAGTAAACATTTTTTATTTAGCTTGTTCACAATGCCTCAAATCAAAAAAGCTAAGCCGAATGTTCATTTTCCAATTTTATTTTAAATTTCATAAGTTTTATCTCACTAAAGTTCTTTTTCTAGCGGGGACTTCCCAAAAACCATCTAATTTTTGATTTTTAATAATTACTAATTCATCATAAAGATTGACCGTCGGACAAATATGAAATGGGATAGCTAAAAATTTTTCGCCCACTTCGTATATAGAAGCGTCTGGAACCGAAATAACCAAGTGTTCTTCATACTGAGACAAAATCTCATACTCCGGGATATCAGGAAATGATAGTCGAGGCTGAGGAGGGTCGGAAGCGACCGCTTTATAGCCAAGGTCGAAGCATAATTTACTTGATGTTGGTTTTGAAACAATTCGAGTTAATATCAGCGCAGCAGGTTTAAATGGAATCTCAGGAAAGTTTTTTCCATAACCAAAATCCCATAAGAAAAATGTGCCAGGGCTGCATGAGACATTAGATTTTTTTGCATAAAACGGAAATGATGGAGAACCGCCCAAAACAAGGCGAAGTTTTTTTCCAAGACTTGCTTGTAAATCTTCTTTCAATTTTAATAAATTTTTAAAGATTTCCTCAGTATCTTTTTTTCTTACTACCTCATCTGAATCATGAACATGCCCATCGTAACAGTGAATACCTCCAATTGTCAAATCATTTAGGTGTTTTATTTTCTCTACTAATTCTGGGACTTTATCAATTGTAAGACCGGTTCTGTGCATACCAGTATCTATGTCAATATAAACTTCAGTGGGTGTTCCATTAAAATAGTTAAAAAGCATTTTTGCAGATTCAAAGTTATCAACAACGGTGGCAAAGGAAGTACCTTTATAAGATGATTTAATTGCCACTAAGGTTTCCATTTTATCCTCGGTCATCTGATAACATATAAGAGCATGTTCTGCCCCTACAATTCCTAATAATTCAGCTTCGTCCATTGTACTGCATTTGAAGCTTCGAATTCCTCTTTGCATTGCCATATAAAGAGGCTCTTTGCTTTTAATGGTCTTTACATGGGGGCATAAAAAGGTATCTTTACCTGTAATAAGTTTAAGTGCGTTGTCAATGTTATCTTCAATAATACTTGGATAAACTATTAGGGATGGAGAATTTATTTGATTAGAATTATTGAAATAATAAGGGGAATTTTCTGGAATCATATTTTTTGAGATAAACCAAAAACAATATCAATTTCAACTTTTATATTTTCTCCTAAAACTGATTGGACAGTTGTCCGCGCAGGTTTTATTCCATCAAAATATGTGGCATATATTTCATTAAATCGATCAAAATCATCAATGTTACGAAGATGAACGGTGCTTTTGATGGCGTCGTTCATACTACCACCTGCTGACTCGACAATTTCCTTAATGTTATCAAGCGTTCTTGTTGTTTCTTCCTCGATGGTTCCTAAGATGAATTTGCTGCTCTTAAAATCAACAGAGGCTTGACCACTCAAAAATAACATACCGTTAAAAAGAACTCCGTCAGAGTATGCACCTGTAACAAATTTTGGATCGCGATCTGGGTGTGTAAATTTTGTCTTATTCATATATAAAAGGTAAGTTAAATTAAGATATTAAGTTTAATGTTAAAATTCAAATTTATTCCTGTAATACAAGATCGGGGAACAGCAAAAACTAAATTACTGATATGAATCTTTGATATTCAATTAAAAAAATGTCTGAACAAGCAGACTTTTATAATTCTTTTGACAGCTGAAGCATGGTCATTTTAATTTCATTTTCGGAACCATCTTTCAAAAAACTACTTCTCGCCCGCCAGGTCTCATACCCTCCTTTTTTCATTTCATGAGAAGGTACAACATATCCGTCATAAGTATTTGCGAGACAAATAGTAAAAAAATTATCTTTTTTTAAATTTCGTTTGAGCCAAAGACCTGTTTCACTAAATAATTCTGCACCCGAAGCACCAATCAATTGACTTCCAATTTTCATCATCTGAACTGATGCTAAATGAAATTCAGGGTATTCATTGAGCAGTAGTTGTTCCCGTGCATATAAAACAGACATACCTTGAGCATCAGGTTTTATGGCATTAATTCTATTATTTTCTATAATAGACTCAGCCTTAATGATTTC
>CAJWNW010000169.1 GCA_913044085.1 uncultured Flavobacteriaceae bacterium
TTAAAATTAAGAAGCGAATTGAGGTTCGCGCCTGGTGCCAAGACAATTAAATCAATATCTTTTTCTTGCATTATCAGGCGTAATTTTTCTATTTTATACATTTTGACTTTCCGCTTTAAAATTTTTTAAACAACTTAACACCGATGGCCCTACTGTCTTTTCGAGATACTCCACTCTGAATAAAATTTTTATAATTGTTTTATAAACAGCCCGCCAACAAAACCAAAGTTCTCAATTGTATTATCTTTTCATTGCTATTTATAATAACAGTGAGCAGCATCTCTTTTTCAATTTCATAAAAAGCTTTATATTTAAAGAGTGTAAGCGCATGGTTGTGATGGGCGGATTATTTCTTAATATTAAAAACAGGAACCATGTAAGGAACTTTAGATTTGTAGTCAGTAAACTTACCCCCAAACTTTTTCTCGAATCTTTTTTCCTTAAATCTTGGAGCAACAATACAGTAGTAAGTGAAAACTAATGCAATTAATAACTGATCTAACGTCCAGTTAGGGGTAGTCCAAGTCGTTAAGGCAAATGATGCATAAATTGGTTGCCTGATAAATTTAAATAATCCGACAGTTGGAAAATCTGGAAACTTAGGAGTTTTGTTTTGCGCAAGAGACATCCAACCTAGTGCACCAGATTGCAATTCCGCGCCTGCATCGATACTGGCCCATACGAGCAGCAACCAAGAGCAAGCGTAAAGAGCGCACATCAAAATAAAAAAGGGTCCTGATGCCTCCCAAATTATGATTTGGGTTGGCGTCCAAAAAACGAACAATACAAATAATTGTATAGATGCAAATAATGCAAATACAGTTGAAGCCAGTGTTTGAGAATAATCTTTTGGTGAAAAGAATAGCAGGTATTTCTTACCCTTAGACGATAAAAGGAAAGAATGCGCCAGGGGAAATTGAAGTAATAAAAGTAAATTGGTACCATAGTAAAACGGGGTAGGAATATTTCCAATTGATTGAGACATTCCAAAAAACATTGATATCAGCATTGCAAGTACCGACGCGGTGAATATTAAATGGCAAAAAAATCCATACGTAATTGCAACCATCCATCGTTTTGAAAATTGAAACGAAAGAAAGGTTTTGTAAGTCAAAACCGTAAAGGCGGCCAATGGATCGATAACTGATCTTTTCATGAAGTAGATGTAGAATTTTCTATTTATATTTAATTGAGGCAGTAGGTCGCATTCGGTAAAATAGATAAATCTAAAACTGAAAAAGATGAAGTTTACAGAAAACCTAGTTTTGATTTTTGAATATACAGCCCTATTTACTCTAAAAGAGGCAATTTAATTTAACGAGCTAAGCTATGACTGTAGACAGGCACCTTCCGATCGTAATGCAACTTTGTTACTTTTTGGGACATAAAAATGAAATTGAGGCACAAAACTTTGGTGTGAGTAAGGATTGGCTTAGTTTAGAAAGCAGCAATCTGAGAATTACTAAAGCAGGTAAGATGTTAGCTATGTCTCTTCTTAATCAAAATGGCACAAGGTCATCTTACAATTCGTTTTAATAAATATTTATTGAACAGCTAATCATTTAGCAATTGGAGAACTATTGTGGGTGAAGAAAAAGATAAAGTTTTTGATTGGTACCGAATTATCACGTTCATGGAGAAAACCCTTCTTGTGGTAATTGCGTTTTTGACAACCTACGCTGTTGTTGTTGAGATTTTTGTGGTTGTGTCAGTGCGAGCAGTGAAACTGACGGACTTGTTGCTTTTGTTTATTTATGCAGAGGTGTTAGGAATGGTTGCTGCTTTTTACAAATATAGGAAGATACCAATTACAGTGCCTATATTTATAGCAATAACTGCTCTTTGCCGTTTGATTATTTTACAGGGGAAAGGCATTAATACAATTGATTTGCTGTATGAAAGTGGTGCTATCCTATTACTTGCACTTGCCGCTCTTGCCATTAGGTGGAACCTAGTCAATTTGATTAGGCCAAAAGACACTAAAGAGTAGAAGTTTATAATTAAATCGTTAAAATCCCATTTATCGTCTTAATACGAAGGGTCAATTTGATGGTAGAACTTTCCGGTGGTTGTCTGTGTGGTAGTATTCGTTATAAAATTTTACAGCAGCCGATTTTGGCGTACACTTGT
>CAJWNW010000170.1 GCA_913044085.1 uncultured Flavobacteriaceae bacterium
GCATGGGACCACTTAGCCAAAGAAATTTTTCAAATTATCCGCCCATACACCAAATACCTGGATTTTTAGCCGCCATGCTTAGCGGCAGATTTATTTTTGGCACCATCTTGATATTGAGACTTATTTTAATTTTGGCCGATTTGGGAATAGTGTATTATGGTAGAAAATTATTGGGATTATTTCAAATGCCAAAAAATGCCATTTTTATTTATTTTTTAAATCCTTTGGTGGTTATTGAACTCACTGGAAATCTCCATTTTGAAGGGCTGATGGTCTTTTTTATGCTCCTCACATTCTATCACTTAAAACAAAATAAAAATGTGTATGCTGCGCTTTTTATGGGAATTTCCATTCTTACTAAACTAATTCCAGTATTGGTTTTGCCTTTATTCATTTATAGACTTGGTTTAAAAAAAAGTGTGCAGTTTGTTGGGATGACTATCGGGGTTGTAGCTCTGGGGTTTGGTCCCTTTATAAATATGGAATTTTTGACATACTATAGCCAGTCCGTTGGTCTTTGGTTTTCAAATTTTGAATTCAATGCCAGCTTTTATTATATGTTAAAAGCCCTTACACAATACCATTTGGATGCAAATTTGATTGCGTATATGCGTTTTATAATACCGACTTTAATGGGAAGCACTTTGTTGTATTTTTATTTGAAAAAAGAAATCAAGACCAAAACCATAATGAAGCAGTGCTTGTGGTTACTTACGGCTTATTTTTTTATAGCAACGACGATTCATCCCTGGTATATTATCCCTTTGGTTTTTTTGAGTTGCTATTCAGATTACCGCTACCCTATATGGTGGAGTTTGACTGTTTTCTTAAGCTATGGCGCATATTATCAAACAGAAGTACTAGAAAACTCCTACTTACTTGCAATTGAATATGGCATTGTTTTGAGCGTTTTATTATACGAGTCATTTAAAAATGAATCGTTGAAATTAAAGCATCATTAATTGACTTATTTCCGTTTCGGACAAATGTTTCCAATGGCCCCTAGGAAGGTCTTTTTTAGTCAAGGGTCCAATGCCAACACAGTCTAAAGTTTCTATCTCGTATTTAAAGTGTGAAAAAATAGTACGAATAATCGTGTTGCCGGTATTTTTTATTTGCAGTCCAATTTCATTTTTCTTAGCACCTTCAACATAACTAATGGCTGCTACTGCAATTAATTTGCCTTGGTGCTTAAAGCCTTTTTCAATAGTTTTCAAGTGCTCCAATTTTAAGGACGTCACAAGTTTTATGTGAAACAGTCGAGTGACACCATGCTTTGAGTTGGTAAATTTTCCATGAATTTTTTCATCGTTGGTAAACAAAATTAGGCCTAAAGAATTTCTGCCCAATCTCCCAATTGGGCGTATTTTTGAAGCAGTCGCTTTGGACACCAAATCCATGACAGTTCTTCCTTTTCCTTCGCTGGTAGTCGTTGCAAACCCTTTGGGTTTATTTAGCAAAACATAGGCTTTTTTTTCAGGATTGATACGTGCGCCATCAAAACGAACCTCATCCTCAATTTTAACTTTGTAACCCATTTCTGTCACAACCTTACCATTGACCGTTACATTACCTATACTGATATACATATCGGCTTCCCGTCTTGAACAAATTCCTGAATTGGAAATATATTTATTCAAACGGATGAGAGATGTCACTTTTTTTGAAGAGGAATTCGAAGCTTTTTTAGACATGGCCTATTTTTTTCAAAGGTACTGTAATAAAACACAATCGCTTAAATAGTTGCTAAAAAATCTTGTTTAAAATCAAGGTGGGATCTAGCAATAGGATGCTGAAAACTCCGGCAAGGATTAAAAATTTTAAGAAATTGTGAATGCGATTGTAATCTTGCTGTCTTTGGGCATTCCATATCATAAAAAGAAGGATAATTAGATAAACAGTAGCACCAATGAAAAAGGAATGCATCAATCGCAATTCAAAATAAAAAACCAATATAACGGAAACCAAACAATTGAGGGCAATTAAAATACTCATCATTAATTTGGTGGCCTTCTCCCCATAAACAACTGGAACAGTCTTGTAATTTAAAGTCAAATCGCCTTTAATATTCTCGAGATCTTTAACCAACTCGCGTATGGCTAAAATTAAAAACAAA
>CAJWNW010000171.1 GCA_913044085.1 uncultured Flavobacteriaceae bacterium
TAAGGAGGTCAATGTTATTTTCGGGACTGGAAACCATTGCTTATAACTTAAACAGACAACAAGAATCGCTAAAATTATTTGAATTTGGTAAAACCTATCATTTGCTAGATGATAATCGGAAAGAATATAAACACCTTTCAATTCTAATGACAGGTCAAAAATCTCCCCTTCATTGGCGAAGTCAAAAAGAAAATATCGACTTTTTCTATACCAAAGGGATTGTTAGTGCTTTGATTGAAAAGATGGGTGTATCAAAATTAAAAAGTAGCCCGGTAAACAATGCTGTTTTTGAAGAAGGGCAAATGCTTAAGGTCGGAAAAATGACAATGGTTGAATATGGTATTGTAAAAAAGAGTATCTCCTCAGCTTTTGGAATTGATCAAGCTGTTTATTTCGCAGATTTTAATTGGGATACTATTGAAAATTCCATCAAAACCACAAACGTTAAATTTAAACCCATCCCTAAATTTCCTGAAGTTAAACGAGATTTTGCATTGCTAATTGATAAGGACATCAGATTTGAGGATATTTATAAAGTTGCCAAACAAACCGATCAAAAATATTTAAAAGAGATTAGCTTGTTTGATGTTTACAAAGGGAAAAACTTGCCTAATGGTAAGAAAAGTTATGCACTCAGCTTTACACTGCAGCATCCAACAAAAACAATGACGGACAAAGAAATAGAATCAATAATGTCCAAATTACAGAAACAATTAGAAAAAAAAGTAGGTGCAGAACTGCGTTAACTTGCGCCCTTAAGATGCTTTAGCAGCCAAATAACGTTCTGCATCCAAAGCTGCCATACAGCCTGTTCCTGCGGCTGTAACAGCCTGTCTGTAAACGTGATCTGCAGCATCACCACTCACAAAAACACCTTCGACATTTGTTTTAGAAGATCCAGGACGATTTACAATGTATCCGGTTTCATCCATATCTAGGAAATCTTTGAAAATATCAGTGTTGGGTTTGTGTCCAATAGCAACAAAGAATCCAGTCGCGGCAATGTCATGCACTACATTGGTTTTATTGTTTTTAACTTTAACAGCTGTTACTAGTTGTCCATCTCCAAGAACTTCTTCAGTTTCGGTATTAAAAAGGATTTCAATATTATCAGTATTGAAAACACGATTGGCCATAATTTTTGAAGCTCTAAAGACATCGCGCCGAACGAGCATAGTCACTTTAGAACATAATTTGGATAAATAATGGGCTTCTTCACAGGCAGAATCACCAGCGCCAACAATAACAACTTCTTGATTTCTGTAGAAAAATCCATCACAAACAGCACATGCTGACACACCACCTCCGAGTTTTAAATACTTCTGTTCAGATTCAAGTCCGAGATATTTGGCAGAAGCACCTGTAGAAATAATAATGGTCTCACAGTGTATTTCTTTGGTTTCATTGACCCAAACTTTGTGAATGGGGCCAGAAAAATCAACTTTTGTTATCCAACCGTCTCTAACATCCGTACCAAATCGCTTGGCTTGTGCTTGAAGCTCCAACATCATTTCTGGTCCTGTCACACCTTCAGGGTAACCCGGAAAATTTTCAACCTCGTTGGTAGTTGTCAATTGTCCACCAGGTTGAGTACCTTGGTACAAAACTGGAAACATATTGGCACGAGAAGCATAAATAGCAGCCGTATATCCGGCAGGGCCAGACCCAATAATTAAACATTTAATAGATTCGATAGTTTCAGACATGGTTTGAGATTTTAGGACAAAAATAAATGTTTTAATCAAATTAACGGACCTAAGTTATCAACACTTTACATCAAGTTATCAGAGTCAAACACACATCAAATAAAACACTAACTTTGTGATATAAATATTTTTTGAAGAAATGATTATCATTGGCGTTTTTGGAGGTACTGGAAGTGGTAAAACTACCATTGTAAATCAAATTGTGTCTGATTTTAATGAATCAGAAATTCAAGTAATTTCTCAAGATGCTTATTACAAAGACAACTCAAGCATTACTTATGAAGCACGCTGCTTACTTAATTTTGACCACCCCGAAGCAATTGATTTTGAACTACTTTATGAGCATTTAAGAGCTTTGAAAAACGGCGAAAATATCCAACAGCCTATCTATGATTTTAAAACCCATA
>CAJWNW010000172.1 GCA_913044085.1 uncultured Flavobacteriaceae bacterium
CCCGATGACCAATTAACCTCACTAGGCCAGGATTCCCTTTAAAACCCTTTAATTGAGGAAAATCTTTCAATCTTATAGCCTTCTTCCGGTTTCAGGATTTCATCGTTCGCAAAAATACTGAATAATATATAAAGTCTCAATACTGGTAATTCATTTAGAAACCTAGTCTGGCTAATATACTAACTAATTGTTTTGGGGAATTTTTATTGGAATGAATTTTAAAATAACTTGGTAGAAGTTTAGTCCCAATAGTTAGTATTTTTTTTGATAAAACACATAATTTTGGTATTAATTTTTTTTCATTTAAGTAAGTTAAGATTGCTAATTAATAAAATATGGACGTGTCAAACGTAGGGGTAAATTGATTTATAGGCTTTGCAGGCACTCCTGCCACAACTAGGTTATCCTCAATATTTTCTGTAACTACTGCTCCCGCACCTACAAAAACATTACTCCCGATTTTTAACTTCGGCAGAATTGTGGCATTTGTGCCTATAGTTGAATAGTCACCGACCTCTACTTGTCCAGCTATAGAGGCCCCACCCATAACATGAACACCATTTCCTAAGCAGCATTCATGGTCTACACTGGAATTTGTATTTAAGATACATTGATGTCCTAAAGAAGTAAATTTGTGAGCTATTGCACCCGGCATAACTTGTATACCTTCACCACATCTATCTAACTTATCTAGCAAACCGTACTTACTAACCACGTCAACAGCGAGCAGGCCTTTTGCTTTCAAATTTTCCCCTGTTTTATATCTAGCAAACCCATGTTCAGCACCAATGCAAACAACAAAATGGGTAGAATTTGCGCAAAGTAGCTCAAATTCCGATTTATTAGAATAATGTTTGATATTGGTTTCAAAGGATAGTTTATCTAATGTCTTGTCAAACACGCCAACAATTTCTGCTTTTGTACCATAGATTTCTGAAATCATATCTATAATAACGCGCGCTTTACTCCGACCGCCCCACAACATAATTTTCATTTATTTACCCACTTTTTTAAACTTATTTTCGCCGAGTGTATGATTTCATGAAATTTGCCTTTGGGCTATATTTATTAAATTGATCGTTTGTTTCATATCTTCTAGATTTATTAAACGTATTTTGATGTTTCAAAAAAGCTTTGATAAATAAATTATTTTTTCATCATCGCTAATACCATGCTAAGCGCTACTCTCAAGATAGTCTGTAATCGCTTCACAAACCAATTCTTGATCAGAGTTGCTCATATCGTGATAACTAGGCAGGTTTAGGCTTCTTGATTGAAAAAAGTAAGCATTTTTATTATCTTTTTTACTGAACAGTCCAGTTGAAGTGAGAGGCCAAAAAGTAGGTCGAGCATCTATTTTTATTTTTTGAAGGCAGCCCAAAAGGCCGTCTCGGCTCTCGGTTTCTGTCTGAATAAATATAGTTGGCATCCAGGATGCATTTATTGAATTATCTGGTTCTATGTTCATGTAAACGTTCTCATATTGCTTAAAGGAATTTTTGTAAAAATTCAAAATCTCCCTTTTTCGTTCAACTAAACTATTTAAGCGCGTCAATTGTGCACAGCCAAGTGCGGCCTGAATATTTGACATTTTGAATTTATGCCCAACCTCTGTTGGCCAAAAATGCCTGTGTTCCTTTGTACTGCGTCCATGATTATTCAAAACGCAGACTTTTTCATATAACTGCTTGTCATTTGAAATGAACATTCCACCTTCGCCTGTTGTCATCATTTTTGTACCATGGAAAGAAAAAACGCCAAAGTTTCCAAAAGTTCCAACATGTTTACCATCAAATTTTGATCCCAAGGCTTCTGCTGCATCTTCTAT
Source organism: uncultured Flavobacteriaceae bacterium (assembly GCA_913044085.1). Lineage (GTDB taxonomy): Bacteria > Bacteroidota > Bacteroidia > Flavobacteriales > Flavobacteriaceae > UBA3537. Next base: position 1,829 of record CAJWNW010000172.1, read on the forward strand.
AACATAAATGTTTTTTGCCTTAGCAAGTTTTACAATTTCTTGTATATCTGCTATGTTTCCATAAAGATGTGTTACCACAATGGCTTTTGTTTTATCTGTAATTGCGCGTTCTATTTCTTCTTTGGAGATACACCAGTTCTTTAAAGAAATATCGACAAATACTGGTGTGGCTCCACAGTGAATTATTGGTGCTGCAGTCGCAATCCAGTTAATATCAGCAAGTATTACTTCATCACCTTTTCCAATGCCAAGGGCATGCATGCCAAG
>CAJWNW010000173.1 GCA_913044085.1 uncultured Flavobacteriaceae bacterium
GAATTTTCTATCAAGAGGCAGATTAACCTCTTTAAACTTTCATTGAAGTTTTGTGGCAGTAAGGACCAAACAAAATTCTCTGCTTCTTCTTTTGAGATGGTTGGATTCGCGAGAAATTCTAAAAGATTTTTATCGTGAAAAATCACGTCTAACAAATCGATCTCTTCCTTAGAAGGAGCTAAACTTTCTTTTGTTATTTTAAACAATGCTTCAGCGTAAGGCCTAGCTAGTGTGATCGCTTCAGCCATACTTACAACTCCGCCTCAATTTCTTTCAAAATCTTATCATGTGCTTTTTGGTCTATCTCTTTTTTTAAAATCTGCTCAGCACCGTGTATCGCAAGAATAGATACTTCCTTTCTGATATGCTCTTTGATCTTCATCATCTCCGCTGAAGCATCTTTTTTTGCCGCTTCAATTATTTTCAGGGCCTCCTCAGAGGCTGTTGCCTTTGCTTCTTCAATTATTTCTGAAGCCCGCAATTCCGACTCTTGCAAACGAGTGCGAATTTCTTCCAGTGCCTTCACTAAATCTTTTTCAGCTTTCTGTTCAGCATTTTTGAGTTCTAACTTTGATTTTTCCGCAAATTCCAATCCCTCTGCAATTTTTCGAGTTCTTTCATCAATAGCTTTGATGATTGGTGGCCATACAAACTTCATCGTAAACCATGCAAGTACAAAGAAAACAACTAGTTGTGCAAATAGGGTCGCATTTAAGTTCATGAGCTACCTCTTTTTTAACTTACGAACGGATTTGCTGTTGTATACCAAAGGGCGATGCCCGTCCCTATAATAAAAGCTGCATCAATTAAACCAACCAATAAAAACATTTTGGTTTGAAGAGTATCCATAAGCTCAGGTTGTCTGGCAGAAGCCTCTAAAAATCGACTGCCCATTATTCCAATCCCGATACACGCTCCTGCTGCACCAAGTCCGATTATTAGCCCTGCGGCCAACGCGACAAAACCTACGACCGATTCCATAACTTCTCCTATTAAATTTATTTATTAATGTGACTCATGCGCTTGTCCAATATAAACCAATGTAAGCATCATAAAAATAAACGCCTGAAGCGTAATTATCAAAATGTGGAAAATGGCCCATACTGTACCAGCAAAGACATGCCCGATAAAACCAAAAATTGTTGCACTTCCGCCCAATAAAGCAATTAATACAAAAATTAATTCACCGGCGTACATATTGCCAAATAGGCGCATTCCGATTGAAAAAGTTTTTGCGACAAATTCTATAATATTTAATCCTAAATTAAATATCCATAACGCTGGGTGAGAACCGAAAGGTGCACACAATAGTTCCTTGGCAAAGCCTGTAAGTCCTTTAATCTTTAAACTATAATAAATCATTAGCGCGAACACACCTAAGGCCATCCCCATAGTTCCATTTAAGTCAGCTGTTGGTACTATTCTGTGGTAATGAATTAAATCACCAAGGCCGACAGCCACAAAAATAAAATGAGGCAAGTCGACAGGTAGTAAGTCAAGCGCATTCATAAAAAACACCCAAACAAATACTGTTAAAGCAAGAGGGGCAATAAATGTTCTATCTCCGTGCACTATTCCTTTAGCCTGATTATCAACAAGCTCAACGAGCATTTCAATTGCGCATTGAAACTTTCCAGGAACTTGTGAAGTTGCCTTTCTTGCAGCCATCCAAAAAAGAAATATTGTAAGCAAGCCCATTGATATACTCCAAAAAAGAGTGTCAATGTTGAGTACTGAAAGATCAACCAACCCCTTAGGTGTTTCGCCTACATTATTTAAGTGCATTAAATGATGGTTAACGTATTCTGATGAAGTTTGAGATTCTGAAGCCATAGTTAAAAATATTTCCGTAACTAAATATTATGGTTCATTTGTTGAGTATTTTCAAGAGTGCTTGAAGTTCGCTTTTTTGGAAGAAAGACATAAAATGTAGTTTTCAACGCTAGTATTAGCCCAATTAGAAAAAAAAGCCAGTTAGGGGCAAAATATGTGCTCATTAATACGTATGTAAAAATAATTATAAAAAATATTTTAAACCCATTTACAACAAGAAGCATAAAAAAAAATATACT